>JAEWEK010000148.1 GCA_023389425.1 Pseudomonadota bacterium
TAGTGCGCCTGCGCGGGAACGACGTGCCGAGCTACCGTCGTTCCCGCGCAGGCGGGAACCCCATTTCGCTTGCAAAGATTACTGCTTGATCGCTTCGACCTGGATCTGCAGCTTGACCAGCGGCGAGAATTTCGGGGTGCCGTAGGAGACGCCGAAATCGCTGCGCTTGAATTCGCCGATGGCGTCGGCGCCGCACACTTCGCGCTTGAGCATCGGGTTGGTGATGCACTTGAAGCTGTTGATGGTCAGCTTGACCGGGTGGGTCTCGCCGTGCAGCGTCAGCTGGCCGTCGACGGCGGCCGGGACGTCGCCGTTGAACACGATCGTGCCCTTGTAGTTGGCGGTCGGGAACTTGGCCACGTCCAGCATGTCGGCGCCCTTCACGTGGTCGTCCAGCGCCACCAGGCCGAACTGGATGCTGGCCGGGTCGATCGCGATGTCCACCGCGCCGTTCTTGGCGGCACGGTCCAGCTGGATGGTGCCGCTGGTCTTGGTGAACTTGCCGCGCCAGACCGAGATGCCCATGTGGTCGGCCTCGAAGCTCGGGTAGGTGTGCTTCGGCTCGATCGTGTAGGTGTCGGCGGCCATGGCGGCGCTGACAACGGCGTAGGCGGCCAGCGCGATCAGGGGTTTGTTTGCTTTCATGTTGGACGTGCCCTCTTCGGTTGAGATTACTTCGCCGCGCTCACGCGGAACTTGATTACCACTTCATCGGCAACGATGCCGGTGTCTTTCCATTCGCCTTCGCCGACGTTGAAGGCCAGCCGGCGGATCGGCAGCTGCCCGTCGAACACCTGCTTGCCGCCCTCGAGCTTGCTCGCGACCGGGAAGCTGACGTCGGCGCTCTTGCCCTTGATGGTCAGCTTGCCGGTGACCAGCAGCTTGCCGGCGCCGGCCGGCTTGATGCTGGTCGAGACGAAGCTCGCCTTCGGGAACTGGGCGGCATTGAACCACTCCTTCTTGGCCACTTCGCCGTTGTATTCGGGGTCGCCGAGGTCGAGGCTGCGGGTGTCGACCTCGACCTGCGCCCTGGCCGTTTCCGGGTGCGCCGCGTCGTAGTCCAGGGTCGCGCTGAAGGTCTTGAACTTCGCTTCGACCGGCACGTTCATCTGCTTGAACACGGCGGTGACGTTGCTGTGCGCGAGGTCGGCCTTGTAGGGCGCGGCCACGGCCAGCGTGGCCGCGCACAGGGGCGCGAGCAAGAGCAGGCGGAACGGTTTCATGCTTTCTCCTTGTTGGGTGCGAAGGGCGACATGCGCGCGAGCAGGCCGTCGCGGTCGATGAACTGGTGCTTCAGCGCGCCGGCCACGTGCAGGACCACCAGGGCCGCCAGCGACATGTCCAGCCAGTAATGTACCTCGCGCAGGATCGGTTTCAGCACGGGATCGGGGCCGAAGAAGACGGGCAGGTGGAGCACGCCGAAATACACCACCGGCACCCCGGCGGCCAGGGTGAAGGCGTAGCCGGAGACGGGCACCGCGACGATCAGGACATACAGCAGCACATGCATCAGGCGCGCCGATTGCCGTTGCCACAGCGGCGTGGCGGCCGGCAGCGGCGGCGGGCGATTGCCAAGGCGCCACAGCGCGCGCAGCACGGCCAGGCCGAGCACGGTCACGCCTATCCATTTGTGCCAGGCGACATAGCGCAGCTTGGTGGGGGTCAGGCCGGGGATGCCGGTCATGACGAGGCCCAGGACAAAGGCGCCGATGATGAGCAGGGCGATCAGCCAGTGGAGGACGATGGCGGGAAGCGAATAGCGTTGCATGCGTAGAATTTAGTACGTACTAGGACTAAATATAGCAGCAAACCAATATGCCCGCTTGCCAGCCCCTGAATTCCGTCGCGTTCGGAAACTTGTTTAAAAAAGGTCCCGACGACTGTAATATTCTTCTTCCCTGTTTATCAATGATGGCCGCAAGCACCATTCTGTGACGTACAGATGAGCATTATGCCCGACCTCCGCCCGCTGCCGCGCCACTTGTTGGCGTTGACGCTGGCGCTCGGGCCGGGGCTGGCGCCGGCGGCGCCGCCGCAGAACGCCGATCCGCAACTGGCCGACCTGTCGATCGAGGAATTGTCGAACATCGACGTGGTGTCGGTGTCCAAGAAGCCGGAACCGCTGCTGGACGCGCCGGCCTCGGTGTTCGTGATCACCGCCGAAGACATCCGCCGCGCCGGCGTCGCCACCTTGCCGGAAGCGCTGCGGCTGGCGCCCAACCTGCAGGTGGCGCAGACCAGCAACACCAATTATTCGATCACCGCGCGCGGCATGAACGGCGGCGTCGGCACCGCGCCCAACAAGCTGCTGGTGCTGATCGACGGCCGCTCGGTCTACACGCCGCTGTTCTCGGGCGTGTTCTGGGACGCGCAGGACGTGTTGCTGGAAGACGTCGAGCGCATCGAGGTCATCAGCGGTCCGGGCGGCACCTTGTGGGGCGTGAACGCGGTCAATGGCGTGATCAACATCACCACCCGTTCCGCCCATGCCACCGGCGGCACCATGGGCGTGCTGCGCGGCGCCAACAACGGCGGCGACGCGGCCGTGCGGATGGGCGACAGCAGCGGCATGCTCAGCTGGCGCGACTACGCCAAGACGCTGGAGCGCGCGCACAACACGCTGGCCGCCGGCGGCCGGGTGGACGACAACTGGCGCCAGCAGCAGGCCGGCTTTCGCGCCGACTGGGAGCAGGACGTCGACAGCGCCAGCGTCAACGGCAGCGTGTACCGCGGCCACGCGGAACAGCCGGCGCCGGGCCTGGTCAACACCGGCGGCGCGATGCAGCAGCTGGGGCCGATCCGCACCGAAGGCGCCAACCTGACGGCGCGCTGGCTGCACACGCTGGCCGACGGCGGCAGCCTGGGCCTGCAGGCCTACGCCGACTTCAGCCGGCGCGAGGTGCCGCCCGCCTTCACCGAATCGCTCGATATCGTCGACCTGCAGTTGCAGCACTCGCTGCCGCTGCTGGGGCGGCACGCGCTGGTGTGGGGCGTCAATTATCGCTACAGCTGGGACCGGCTCACGAACAGCGATGTCATCGCCTTCCTGCCGGCGCGCGACAACCAGGTGTGGTCGAGCGTGTTCGCGCAGGACGAGATCAGCTTGCCGCACGAGCTGCGCCTGACCCTGGGCACGCGCTTCGAGCACAATCCCTACACCGGCTCGGAGTGGCTGCCGACGGCGCGGCTGGCGTGGAAGGCGGCGCCCGGGCACAGCCTGTGGCTGGCGGCGTCGCGCACGGTGCGCGCGCCGTCGCGGCTGGACGTGGACGCCTTCGTTCCCGGCAAGCCGCCCTACCTCCTGGCCGGCGGCCCGCTGGTGCAGTCGGAACTGGGCAAGGTGCTGGAGTTCGGTTACCGGGCGCAGCCGGTGGCCGGCCTGTCGTATTCGGTGGCGCTGTACCACAACGACTTCGACAAGCTGCGCAGCCTGGAGCTGCTGCCGGGCGGCGCGGCCTTGGCGCCGAACAGCCTGCTCGACGGCGAGGCCAACGGCATCGAGGCCTGGGGCAGTGTCCAGCTGACGCCGCTGCTGCGCCTGTCGGCTGGATGGACGGCGCTGCATGAGCGCCTGCACAACAAGCCGGGCAGCAACGACCTGGGCGGGCCGCGGCTGGCCGGGCTGGATCCGGCCGCCACGGGGCAGCTGCGGGCCGCCTACACCATCGACGACGCGCGCGAACTGGAGCTGGCGGTGCGGCGCGTCGGCGCGCTGGCGCTGGGGCCGGTGCCGGCCTACACGGCGGTCGATGCGCGCTTCGGCTGGCGGCTGTCGCCGGCGCTGGAACTGTCGCTGAGCGGGCACAACCTGAATGGTTCGCATGCCGAGTTCGGGGAGATCGGGACGCGCATGCAGGTGCCCAGGACGGTGGCGCTGAAGCTGGTGTGGCGGCAATAAAAAGGCGCTGTCTGCGTCAAGCGTTGACAGTGATTCGTCGTTCCGGCGCAGGCCTGAACCCATGCTGAGTGTGCGTGCTTGCAGCGCGCGCCGGGACGACGTGCTTCAGTCAACACTTGACGCGGACAGCGCCTGTTGAATGGGGTTCCCGCCTGCGCGGGAACGACGGGCGTGGCGCTTAGATGGCGGCGGCGAGCTGGGCGGCCAGGCCCGTGTAGTTGGCCGGGGTCATCTGCAGCAGCAGGTCTTTCGCGTCCTGCGGGATCGCCAGCGTGCCGATGAATTCCTGCAGCGCCTCGCGGGTGATGCCCTTGCCGCGGGTCAGCTCCTTCAGCTGCTCGTAGGGGTTGGCGATGCCGTAGCGGCGCATCACCGTCTGCACCGGCTCGGCCAGCACTTCCCAGCTGGCGTCCAGGTCCTGCGCCAGGCGCGCCGGGTTCACTTCCAGCTTGTTCAGGCCGCGCAGGCAGCTGTCCCAGGCCAGCAGCGCGTAGCCGAAGCCGACGCCGATATTGCGCAGCACGGTGGAGTCGGTCAGGTCGCGCTGCAGGCGCGATACCGGCAGCTTGTCGGCCAGGTGGCGCAGGGTGGCGTTGGCCAGGCCCAGGTTGCCTTCCGAGTTTTCGAAGTCGATCGGGTTGACCTTGTGCGGCATGGTCGACGAACCGATTTCGCCGGCCTTCAGCTTCTGCTTGAAGTAGCCCAGCGAGACATAGGTCCAGATGTCGCGGTTCAGGTCGAGCAGGATGGTGTTGGCGCGGGCGACGGCGTCGAACAGTTCGGCCATGAAGTCGTGCGGCTCGATCTGGATGGTGTAGGGGTTGAAGCCGAGGCCGAGGCGCTGCTCGATCACGTTCTTGCTGAAGGCCGGCCAGTCGAAGCCGGGGTAGGCCGACAGGTGGGCGTTGTAGTTGCCGACCGCGCCATTCATCTTGCCGAGGATCTCGACGGCGGCGATGCGCTGGACGGCGCGGCGCAGGCGCGCGACCACGTTGGCGAATTCCTTGCCCAGGGTGGTCGGGCTGGCGGTCTGGCCGTGGGTGCGCGACAGCATCGGCAGGGCCGCGTTGGCGTGGGCGATCTCGGCCAGCCTGGCGATGACGGCCTCCAGGGCCGGCAGCAGCACGCTGTCGCGCGCGTGCTTCAGCATCATGCCGTGCGAGGTGTTGTTGATGTCCTCGGAGGTGCAGGCGAAGTGGATGAACTCGGACGCGGCGACCAGTTCCGGCACGTCCTTGACCTGTTCCTTGAGCCAGTACTCGACCGCCTTGACGTCGTGGTTGGTGACGGCTTCGATTTCCTTGATGCGGGCGGCGTCGGCTTCCGAGAAGTTGGCGCCCAGCTGGTCGAGGAAGGCGGCCGCCGGCGGCGAGAACGGCTTGATCTCGGCGAAGCCGGCTTGCGCCAGGGCCTGCAGCCAGGCGATCTCGACCTTCACGCGGTGGTGCATGAAGCCGGCTTCCGACAGGATCGGGCGCAGCGGGTCGGTCTTGGCGGCGTAGCGGCCATCCAGCGGCGACAGGGCCGACAGGGTGGAAAGAGTAGTGGCGGTCATGGCGGGCGGTCCGTGCAAAAACGTCGATTCTACCATCGGCGCGGGCGGCCGGCTGGGCGCCGGCCCGCACCGCAGCGGCGCCGGCGCGGCGCGGCGGCGCAGGCGGCGATGCTATACTGTCATCCACTTCTCTCACCCGGGCATCTATGAAACTCATCGGCTCCGTCACCAGTCCGTACGTGCGCAAAGTTCGTGTCGTCATGGCGGAAAAGAAGCTCGATTATGCGTTCGAGCTGGACAATGTCTGGGGCGCCGACGCCCGCGTGCAGGAGTCCAATCCTCTGGGCAAGGTGCCCTGCCTGCTGATGGAAGACGGCAGCGCGATGTACGACTCGCGGGTGATCGCCGAATATCTCGATACGCTGACCCCGGTGTGCAAGCTGCTGCCGCCCAATGGGCGCGAGCGCGCCGACGTCAAGGTGTGGGAGGCGCTGGCCGACGGCGTGCTGGATGCGGCGGTGCTGGTGCGGCTGGAACGCACCTTGCGCCCGCGCGAGCAGCAGAGCGAGGCATGGATGGAGCGCCAGGTGGGCAAGGTGCATGCGGGCCTGCACGTGATGGCCAAGGACCTGGGCGAGCAGGCCTTCTGCATGGGGAACCATTACTCGCTGGCCGATGTCGCGCTGGGCTGCTGCCTGGGCTGGCTGCTGTTCCGGTTTCCGGAGATCGGCTGGCGCGCGGAGTACCCGAACCTGGCGCGCCTGTTCGACAAGCTGTCGGAGCGGCCGTCGTTCAGGGATACGGCGCCGTTCGAGCCTTAAGGCGAAATGGGGTCCCCGCCTGCGCGGGGACGACGAACGTTATATAGGACGCGCTGCGTCCTTGTTTATTCGTCCAGCATCTGGCGCTGCAGGTAGTTGGGCAGGCCGACCTTGACGATCAGGTCGAGCTGGGTTTCGAGCCAGTCGATGTGTTCCTCGGTGTCTTCGAGGATGGCCAGCAACAGGTCGCGCGAGACGTAGTCGGCGCCCGCCTCGCAGGCGGCGATGCCTTCCTTGACCGTCAGCTGGGCCGCGCGCTCGAGCTTGAGGTCGCATTCGAGCATCTCGGGCGTGGATTCGCCGATCAGGAGCTTGTGCAGGGCTTGCAGGTTGGGCAGGCCGTCCAGCGTCAGGATGCGCTCGATCAGCTTGTCGGCGTGCTTCATCTCGCCGATCGATTCCTCGTATTCCTTCTTGCCCAGCACGGGCAGGCCCCAGTGGCGGTACATGCGCGCGTGCAGGAAGTACTGGTTGACGGCGGTGAGCTCGTTGGTCAGTTGCGCGTTGAGCAGACGAATGATGTTTGGATCGCCCTTCATTGGTTTCCCCTTGTATCAGCATGGCTCTGGGGGGACTCTACCAGAAGCGGGGGCGTTCAGGCGGCCGTTTTGCTGGTGCGGCGCAGTTCGGTCGCTTGCAGCCCGGCCTTGGCGGCGGCGTGCTCGTGCAGCACGTCGCGGGCGTAGCTGACGCATTTGCCGCAGCAGGTGCCGACTCCCAGCTCGCGGTACAGCTCGGGCATCGAGTCGATGCCCAGATCGATGGCGGCGCGGATTTCGCGGTCGGAGATGTTGTTGCAGACGCAGACGATCATGGGGTGCACATCCTTGCTGTTTTTACTATAGAATGAGAATCGTTCTCATTCGCAGTCTATTTTGCGCCTGGACGGGCGGCGATGCAAGCGTTTTGTTGCGGTCCGCGCACGGCTGGATAAATCGCAAATAGAAATTATTCGCATTTAGGTTTATGATGTTCTCATCTGTCCTGAAACCGGCATCCTGATCATGACCCTGGCACCGACCCTGACCACGCTCGACACCCTGCAAGCCGGGGCGAGCGCCACCGTGATCCACCTCGCGCCGTGCGCCGGCGCGGACGGGCTGGACGTGCCGCGCCGGCTGATGGAGCTGGGCTTCGTCCCGGGCGAGCGCATCCGCATGCTCAAGCGCGGCCTGCCGGGCGGGCCGCTGGCGGTCAAGGTCGGGCAATCGACCTTCGCGCTGCGCCGCTTCGAGGCCGCGCTGGTATCGATCCGGCCGGAATAAGCATGGGTGCAGTCGAACAGCAGGTGGCGGCCAGGGCGCCGCTGATTGCGCTGCTGGGCAACCCGAACTGCGGCAAGACGGCCCTGTTCAACCGCCTGACCGGGGCCCGCCAGAAGGTCGCCAACTACGCCGGCGTCACCATCGAACGCAAGGAAGGCGGCTTCACCTCGCCCGCCGGGCGCGCCTTCCGCGTGCTCGACCTGCCGGGCGCCTACAGCCTGTCGGCCCACACCCCCGATGAAGCGATCACGCGCGACGTGGTGGCCGGCCTGCGCCCGGGCGAGGCGGCGCCGGACGCGGTGGTGTGCGTGGTGAATGCCACCAACCTGCGCCTGAACCTGCGCCTGGTGCTGGAAATCCGCCGCCTCGGCCTGCCGATGGTGCTGGCGCTGAACATGGTCGATATCGCCAGGAAGCGCGGCATCGCCATCGACCGCGCCCGGCTGGAGGCGGAGCTGGGCATGCCGGTGGTCGAGACCGTGGCCGTGCACAGCGGCGGCGAGAAGGCGCTGCTGGCGCTGCTCGACCGGATGCCGCTGCAGGACAAGGTCGCGCCGCGCGCGCTGGCCGCGATCGACGCCGTGTCGGTCGAGGACACCCAGCGCGAGGTGCGCCGCATCCTCGAGCTCGCCACCAGCCACGCCAACGACACCGGCAACCTGTCCGAGCAGATCGACGCCGTGGTGCTGCACCCGGTGGCCGGGCCGCTGCTGCTGGCCGCGATCATGTTCCTGGTGTTCCAGGCCGTGTTCAGCTGGGCCCAGTTGCCGATGGACCTGATCAAGACCGCGATCGAGGCGGCCGGCGCCTGGGCCGGCCAGCTGCTGCCGGACGGGCCGCTGCGCGGGCTGCTGGTGGACGGCATCTTCGGCGGGGTCGGCACGGTGCTGCAGTTCCTGCCGCAGATCCTGATCCTGTTCTTCTTCATCCTGGTGCTGGAGGATTGCGGCTACCTGCCGCGCGCGGCCTTCCTGCTCGACCGCATGATGGGCGGGGTCGGGCTGTCCGGGCGCGCCTTCATTCCGCTGCTGTCCTCGTTCGCCTGCGCGATCCCCGGCATCATGGCCGCGCGCACCATCCAGAATCCGCGCGACCGGCTGGTGACGATCATGATCGCGCCGCTGATGACCTGTTCGGCGCGGCTGCCGGTGTATGCGCTGATCATCGCGGCCTTCATCCCGGACCGGCTGGTGGGCGGGGTGGTGAACCTGCAGGGCCTGGTGCTGTTCCTGCTGTACGTGGCCGGCGTGGCCAGCGCGATGGCGGTGGCCTGGTTCATCAAGCGCACCATGGGCGCCAACCGCCAGCAGCCGCTGATGATGGAGCTGCCGGCCTACCACTGGCCGCACCTGCAAAACCTGGGGCTGGGCCTGTGGGAGCGGGCGCGCATCTTCGTGTCCCGGGTCGGCACCGTGATCCTGACCCTGATGGTGCTGGTCTGGTTCCTGTCCAGCTTCCCGGGCGCGCCGGCGGGGGCGACCGAGCCGCCGATCTATTACAGCATCGCCGGCATGCTGGGGCGGGCGCTGTCGGTGGTGTTCGCGCCGATCGGCTTCGGCTGGCAGATCTGCATCGCGCTGGTGCCGGGCATGGCCGCGCGCGAGGTGGCGGTGGGCGCGCTGGGCACCGTGTATGCGCTGTCCGGCGGCGGCGAGGACGTGGCCAATGCGCTGGCGCCGGTGCTGGCCCATTCGTGGTCGCTGGCGACCGCGCTGTCGCTGCTGGCCTGGTATGTGTTCGCGCCGCAGTGCATGTCGACCTTGTCGGTGGTGCGGCGCGAGACCGGCAGCGTGCGCTGGTCCTTGGTGATGGCGGGGTATATGTTCGCGCTGGCGTATGCGGCCTCCTTCATCACCTACCGGGTGGCGCTGGCGCTGGGAGGCTGAACATGGTCCAGTACTTCGTGGTCGGGCTGATCGTGCTGGTGGCGCTGCTGCAGCTGGTGCGCAAGTACCTGCCGGCGGCGGCGCGGCGCAAGCTGGTCTACCTGGCGCGCGGGCGCTCCCCCGATTCGGCGCTGGCGCGCTGGCTGGACAAGGACGACAGCTGCGGCAGCGGCTGCGATACCTGCAAGGCGTGCGCGACCGAACCGCAGGCGCCGGCCGCGGGCAGGCACCGCGTGATCAAGATGCGGGTCGAGCGCTGACGCGCCGGTGTTTAGTTGGTCACCACGTGCCAGGCGCCCTGCATCAGGTTGTCGCCGGTCTTGTCGCCCGGCTTCTTGTCCTTGATGAAGGTGTACATCGGCTTGCCCTTGTAGGTGACCTGCAGGGTGCCGTCCGGGCGCTTGATGGTGTTGAACGGCAGCGGCAGCACCGCGGTGCTGGCCTGCACCGGCGGCCAGTTGTCGGCGCACGGGCCGGTGCACGCGCTCTTGCGCCGCTTGTCCTTGTCGAAGCTGTAGACGGTCATGCCGCTGGCGGTGACCAGCATCCCGTTCTCCTTGTGGAGCGGGGCTTCGTCCTGCGCCGATGCGGGGCCCGCGAGGGCGGCGGCGGAAATGACTGCGGCAACTAGGCTGAGGGATTTCATCGGGACCTCCTGAGGAAATACAACGCTGCAACCGGAACCACTGCCGCTGTATTTTATCGCAGTCCGAGCTTTTGCATGAGTTTGTGTGCGTCAAACGGGGCGTGCACCTTGATGTCGTTGTCGAAATAGCAGAACAGGTCGCGTCTGGCCCGTCGCGGCGGCGCTGTCGACGAGACCAGCCGGGCGTCGCCGGGCTGGCCGCCCGTGGTCCAGGCGCGGATGCGGGCGGCCCAGCGTTCCAGCGCATCGTCGCTGTAGCCGCTGGCGTACAGCGCCTTGTCGCCGTGCAGGCGCAGGTACATGAAATCGGCCGTCACGTCTTCCATGTACGGCCATTTGCCGGCGGTGTCGGCCACCACCAGCGCGATCCTGTATCGACGCAGCAGGGCGATGAAGGCCGGATCGCGGAAGCTGTCGTGGCGCACTTCGACGGCGTGGCGCATCGGGCGCTTCGGTCCGGCGTCGAGCGAGGTCCTGCCTTCCATGCGCGGTTCGTACTGGCGGGCGCGCGCCAGCGCCTGGTCGGTGTCGTGCGGCAGGCAGCGGAAGAAGCGCTCCATGCGTTCCTGGTCGAACTTGAAGGTGGGCGGGAACTGCCACAGGAAGGGGCCGAGTTTTTCGCGCAGTTCGAACACGCCCGAGGCCAGCACGTTGGCGACCGGGCCTTCCGGTTCGGACAGGCGCAGGATGTGGGTCAGGTAGCGGTTGCCCTTGACCGAAAACACGAAGCCGGGCGGGGTAGCGGCGTACCAGGCGGCATAGCTTTCCGGACGCTGCAGGGCGTAGAAGGAGCCGTTGATCTCGATGGAGGGGAGCTGGCGCGAGGCGTATTCGAGTTCGCGGCTTTGCACCAGCTCGTCCGGGTAGAACACGCCGCGCCAGGGCGCGTAGCGCCAGCCGGAAATGCCGATGTAGATGGAGCCGCTCATGGGCATGAGGATAGTGAGCGGGCGGCTTTGCTTCCGTGTGCTGGCGTACGCTGTCGGCAACAGGTGCCAACTCTGAAACCGCCGTCCCGGCCTGCGCCGGGACGACGGTTTTGCGGGTGCGGGTTTACTTTACTACCGGCAGTTCGATCAGGCTTTCCATCCCCGGCGCGTGGTAGATGCGCTGGGTCGCCTTCCTGTAGTCGGCCGCGCGGGCGTAGAAGATGTTGGGAACAAAGGTTTGCGGGTTGCGGTCATACAGCGGGTACCAGCTCGACTGCACCTGCACCATGATCCGGTGCCCCGGCAGGAACACATGGTCGACGTTGGGCAGCGCAAACTTGAAGTTGGTCGGCTGGTTGGCCACCAGCGCGTGCGGCTGGTCCAGGCCGTCCACGTAGCGGCCGCGGAAGATGTCCATCGCGATCGCCAACTGGTAGCCGCCCAGCTCCGGCTGGCGCGCCACCTCGTCCGGGTAGACGTCGATCAGCTTGACCACCCAGTCGCTGTCGGTGCCGCTGGTCGAGGCCAGCAGTTTTACCTGCGGCTGGCCGGCCAGCTGCAGCGGCGCGGTCAGCGGTTCGCTGACCCAGCTGAGCACGTCCGGGCGGTCGGCCACGGCGCGCTGGTCGCTCACCAGCCACGGGCGCCAGACGTTGCCGTCGCCCATGCGCACCGGGCGCGGCACGAAGGGCACCGGCTTGGCCGGGTCGGATACATATTCGTCGTAGGCGCTGGCGGCGCCCGGTTTGTCGAAGCCGAGCTTGCCATCGGCGTGCAGGTAGAGCGGGGTGGCGGCCGCCGCCAGCGGCCATCGGTCGAGCCGGCGCCAGCGGTTGGGGCCGGTCTGGTAGGACCACACCGGCGGCGTGTCGAAGGCGGGCGCGCCGTCCTTCAGGTACTGGTCGAAGAAGGGCAGCATGACGTCGTGGCGGAACTGGGCCGCGGTGTCGCCGCTCCACTTGAACGGGCCCAGGCTGGAGCCGTCGCCGTTGACCTGGCTGTGGCGCCACGGGCCCACCACCAGGAAGTTCTTGTCGTTGCGGGTGTCCTTCGGCTCCAGCGCCGCATACACGGCGTAGGCGCCGTAGATGTCTTCCTGGTCCCAGCGCGACACCAGGGTCATGGTCGGCACCGCCAGCGGGCGCGCGCCCAGGATCTTGTCCAGGGCCTGGTGCTGCCAGTAGCTGTCGTAGGCCGGGTGCTCGAACAGCTTCTTGGTGAAGTTCAGGCGGTCGATGCCGTATTTGTGGGCGTAGTCGGCGGCCGAACCGGCGCGCAGGAAGGCGTCGTAGTCGTCGTGAATGCCGGTGACGATGTCCACGCCCTTGCCGGCGGCCGCGTTCTGGCCGGCGATGTAGGCGAAGTTCGATTCACGGAAGGCGCCGTTGTGGAACCAGTCGTCGCCGCGCCAGCCGTCGACCATCGGCGACTCCGGCACCGCCGCCTTCAGGGCCGGGTGCGGGTCGGCCAGGGCCATCAGCACGGTGAAGCCTTCGTAGGAGGAGCCGACCATGCCGACCTTGCCGTTGGACTGCTTGACGTTCTTGACCAGCCAGTCGATGGTGTCGTAGGCGTCGGTCGCGTGGTCGACCTTGGTATTGTTGAGCGGGCCGCGCAGCGGGCGCGTCATCACGTAGTCGCCTTCGCTGCCGTACTTGCCGCGCACGTCCTGGTAGACCCGGATGTAGCCGTGCTCGATGAACGCGTCGTCGGCGTCGCCCAGCGCGGAATCGAGGTGCGGGCTCTCCATGCGCTCGGCGCGCTTGGCCGCGTTGTAGGGGGTGCGGGTCAGCATGATCGGGGCGTGGCTGGCGCCGTTCGGGATCACGATCACGGTATGCAGCTTGACGCCGTCGCGCATCGGGATCATCACCTCCTGCCGGACGTAGTCGGGGCCGGGCATCAGCGCCTCGAATTTCCTGGCCGGGATGTCGGGCGCCATGGCGGCTGTCTGGACGGCTGTCTGGGCGGCGGCCGGCGCGAAGGCGGCGGCGAGCAGGACGGGCAGCAGGGACCGGAGGGCGGACGTCATCTGGCTGGCACGGGGCATCAATGTCTCCAAGGATTGTTGTAGTGGTTGCTGCGGAGAATGTTACACCAGGGCCGGCGAAGCAGGCGATAATGCTCAACTCAGCGGAACAAGCGTACGGACAACATGGGCAAGCTGCTTGCGATCGATGGCCTGAACATCGTCAGGCGCGTGTACGAGGCCAGCCCCGAGCCTGACTCGGAGCTCAAGGCCGGCATCGCGCTGCGCCACGCCTTCGCCTCCTTCGGACGGCTGCTGGAGGCGCACGCGCCGACCCACGTGCTGGCCGCCTTCGACTTCGGCGGCAGTACCTGGCGCCACGCGCTCTACCCGCGCTACCGCGAGCACCGGGCGCCGATGCCATCCTTCCTGCGCGATGCCCTGCCGGAGTTCCATGCCGCGCTCAAGCGGGTGGGCGTGCATGCGCTGTGCGTGCCGGAGGTCGAGGCCGACGACGTCATCGGCACCGGCGTGCTGCGCTGGCTGGCCGAGGGCCGCGGCGAGGCGGTGGTGGCGACCACCGACAAGGACCTGCATGCGCTGATCGCGGACGGCGCGCTGGTGTGGGACCACTTCAAGGGCGAGTGGCACGACGAGGCCTGGGTGCGCCAGCGCTTCGGCGTCGGCGCCGCGCGCCTGCACGACCTGCTGGCCCTGATGGGCGACGCCACCGACGGCGTGCCGGGCGTGTCCAAGGTCGGCATGAAGACGGCGGCGCGCCTGCTCAATGCCTACGGCGACCTGGATGCGGTGATGGCCGGCGCCGGCATCCTCAAGACGCCGCTGGGCGACAGGCTGCGCGCCGAGCGCGAGATCCTGTATCTGTCACGCCGGCTGGTCGCGCTCAAGACCGATGTGCGGCTGGGGGTGACGTGGAAGATGCTGGCTTATGAATCCGATTGAACGAGGCGGGAACGCGGGATGCTGAAGGCGCTGATCGTGGACGCGAATGCGATGTCGCGCGGCTTGCTCAATACCGTGCTGACCGAAGGCGGGTACGAAGTGGTGGCGCAGACGCACACCGGCGCGCAGGGGCTGGCGCTGGCGCTCAAGCACCAGCCGCAACTGGTCTGCATCGCGAGGGAGCAGGTCGAGGACGGGAGTGCCGTCGTCGAACAGTTGCGCGCCCAGCTGCCAAAGGCGATCGTGTTCATGGTGTCGGGCACGCTCGATGCGGTGGCCATCCAGGCGGCACTGGCGCGCGGGGTGCAGGGCTTGATCGTCAAGCCCTTCAAGGCGGACACGGTGCTGCGGACCATCCGCAATACCGTGCTCGCAATCATCAAGAAGCAGGGGGAGAAGCAGGGGGAGCAGCGTGGGGAGCAGCGGGGGCAGCAGCCGGCGGCTTGAGCCGAACAACTGGCGAGGACTGCATCGCCGGTCCCCAGCTTTCGACCACGCTGGGCTCCAGCGCTTGCGGCCGCCCGCCGTGGAATTCTCCAGAAATCTTCTTGGATGGCTTGCCTTCATGAGGAAGCAGGCGGAAGGCAATCCGCTCGTCCGGCAGGCGCCAGATCAGCATAGTCAGGTGGTAGCCTGGCATGTCGATGCGTTTCTCGACCGGCGTCGCCGGCACGCTGGATGGACCATCCGGGAAGGCGATTGCCAGCGGCGCCACCATCCACGCGAATCCTTCGAGTGAAAACTTGAAGCCAACGGTGCCACTGGCTCGCTCTTCGTCGGCAAGGCCGAAATAGACTTCCGTCTTCGCATCGGCACGCTTGAGCATCCTTTCGGTCCGGCCCTTTTCCGTGACTGCCACCAGGATGTCGTCGTTCGCGAACATGGCGGCCTCGGCATGGGTATCGTCCACGTCGATGGCCACCGCGCCGAAGCACCACTTGCGCGCCGGCGGATCGACGCACAGCGCGCGCGCGGCGGCTTCGGCGACCCCGGGCAAGAACAGCTGAACCACCAGCAGGACAGGGCAAAGCAGTGCGCGGCGCATAGGGTGTCCCTTGTTGTTGAACGTTGAACGCGATGCAATGTATCACATGCAACAACAGCAGCTTGGGTGGACGCCAGGCCGCCGTTCCCCGACCGCGCGACCGGCGCCGGGGACCGGTAGGCTTCTGCGCATCTCCCTGTCACCATGCGTTCGCTTTTGGGCATCTCATCGGTTCTGTTTTTATCGATTTCCGACTCGTCAGACATGGGCCAGAACGAATGAGATAAAAACAGATCGAAAGAGATCCACAAAACCGAACGAATTCAGGTTACAGGCTGCCTGGCAGCAAGTTCGACTTGTTCGCATTCCGCCGAGCAAGTTTCAACAATGCACATGAAGCTCTCGTCAAATCTCCTTTTGCGATTTATCCGTTCTCTTTCGATCGGATTCAGAACTCATCACATGACGCGAGATCCAAAGAGAACGAATCCGACACAAAGAGATGGGCAAAGGAGAACCAAAGATGACAGCGTCCCCGCCATTACCATCACAAGCCATGCGTCGCCTTGCAGAGTTTCTCCAGGAAACGGGAAGCCGGCTTGCGCCGAACGATGTGGCGATCGAAGCAATTGACGACTGGATCGCCCGTAAGCGTGGGCAATTGCCCGATGTCCTTATCGCGTCGGCCAACGGCTATCGCTGGAAATCCCTGTTCCTTCCCGAAGGCACGCGCCTGCGCATGGACTGGGCAGGCGCCAGCCACGATGCGGTGGTCAAGGGGAGCGAGCTGGTGTACGAAGGCAAGGCCCTCTCCCCGCACCAGATGACGCTGGCAGTAGCGGGAAAGGGCTACAACGCATGGCGTGCCTTGTGGGTCTTGCTGCCCGGCGCGAAGCGCTGGAAACCGGCGCGCCGGCTGCGCGAGGAAGTCAGCCAGCATCGGGCGCCGCGCGTGCTGCCGCCGCACGAAGCGATGGCGGCTGCGGCGGCCTGCATGTCCGACACGCTGCGCAGCGCACTGGCCCTGGTGGAGCATGCCTCACGCGAGGCGCAGCCCCCATTGGAACGGCGGCAGGAGCGTCACCGGTGCGAGGCCGATTTCCTGGTCGATGCTTGCCTGAAGGACTAGCCGGTGCCCAGCTTCACCCCGCGCTGGCCGCGTCGATGATCCCGCCGCCCAGGCACACGTCGCCGTCGTACAGCACGGCAGACTGCCCCGGCGTCACCGCCCACTGCGGGGCGTCGAAATCGAGCGTGAAGCGCTCCATGCCTTCCGGCCGCACGCTGCAGGCCACGTCGGCCTGGCGGTAGCGCGTCTTGGCCGACAGCGCGCGCGCCCCCGGCGGCTCGCCCGCGATCCAGCTGGCCTGGCCGGCCGCCAGCTGCGGCGACAGCAGCCACGGATGCTCATGTCCCTGCACGATGTACAGCGTATTGTTGGCGATGTCCTTGCGCGCCACGAACCACGGCTCGCTGGTGCCGTCCGCGTTCTTGTGCGACTTCAGCCCGCCGATGCCGATGCCCTTGCGCTGGCCCAGCGTGTAGAACGACAGCCCCACGTGCTCGCCCACCACCGTGCCGTCGTCCAGCTTCATCGGCCCCGGCCGGTGCGACAGGTAGCGCCCCAGGAATTCGCGGAACGGCCGCTCGCCGATGAAGCAGATGCCGGTCGAATCCTTCTTGGCCGCGTTCGGCAGCGCCAGTCGCTCGGCGATCTTGCGCACCTCGGTCTTGGGCGTCTCGCCCAGCGGGAACAGCGACTTCGACAACTGCGCCTGGTTCAGCCGGTGCAGGAAGTAACTCTGGTCCTTGCTGCCGTCCAGCGCCTTGAGCAGCTCGAACCGCCCGTCCCGCTCGCGCACGCGGGCATAATGCCCGGTCGCGATCAGGTCCGCGCCCAGCTTCATCGCATGGTCGAGGAAGGCCTTGAACTTGATCTCGGCGTTGTACAGCACGTCCGGATTCGGCGTGCGCCCGGCCTGGTACTCGCGCAGAAACTCGGCGAACACCCGGTCCTTGTACTCGGCCGCGAAATTGACCGCCTCGATGTCGACCCCGACCACGTCGGCCACGCTGGCCGCGTCGATCCAGTCCTGGCGCGACGAGCAGTATTCGGAATCGTCGTCGTCTTCCCAGTTCTTCATGAACAGGCCGATCACCTCGTAGCCCTGTTCCTTCAGCATCCACGCCGCGACCGAGGAGTCGACCCCGCCCGACATCCCGATCACGACTTTTTTCTTGCTCATGTTGCGTCCGTCTTGATGGTCAGCGCATGGTCGTACACCGACGCATGCGTATGCAGCAGGGCCAGCGCGGTGCGCTGCCCCGCCAGGTAATCGTCCACGCACTGCAGCACGATCGGGCTGCGGTGACGCTCGCGGCAGGCCGCCAGCTCGTCGCGCGTCAGCCACAAGGTGCGCAGGATGCCGTGGTCGAGCGGCTGGTCGAACTGCCTGCCGGCCTTGCCGCAGAAGGTGAAGCGCAGGTAGGTGATGTCGCGCCCGCGCGACTTCGACAGGTAGCGCGACATATACATCCCCACCAGCGCCTCCGGCAGGAACTCGTGCGCGGTCTCTTCCAGCGCCTCGCGCACCACCGCCTGCTCCAGCGATTCGTGCGGGTCGAGGTGGCCGGCCGGCTGGTTGATGCGGATGCCTTCGCTGGTCTCTTCCTCGATCAGCAGGAAACGGCCATCGCGCTCGATGATGGCGGCGACGGTGACTGATGGTTGCCAGGTGTGGGTCATGCGCGTCCTCGAAAATGAGCCGGTATTCTACCTTGCTGCGCCGCGCCACGCTCAGCCGTGCGTGCGCGCCGGCGGCCCCCGTCACCGCCATCTTCCTTGATTTGATACAAAAAACGCAGGGATAGTGCTGCAAATGAATCGTATTTCACCGGACAATGGCTGGTTCGGCCGGGGCGAAAATATTTGTTGATTGGCAAATCCTTTTCCGGTGTAATGGTCCGGTAGGCGGAGTCAATTGCTCATTTAATCGGAGGGATGTCATGCGAATTGGTATTCCGGCGGAAACGCGGCCGGGCGAGACCCGGGTGGCGGCGACCCCCGAAACGGTCAAGAAACTGGCGGCGCGCCACCAGCTCGTGGTCCAGGCCGGCGCCGGCGAACGCTCCTCGGTGCCGGACAGCGCCTATGCCGCCGCCGGCGCCACGCTCGGCAGCGCCGCCGACGCCCTGCAGGCCGACCTGGTGCTGAAGGTGCGCGCCCCGGACGCGGCCGAACGGGCCCAGATGCGCGCCGGCGCCGCCGTGGTCGGCATGCTCAATCCCTTCGACCGCGACACCCTGGGCGCGCTGGCCGCCGCCGGCCTGACCGCGTTCGCGCTGGAAGCGGCCCCGCGCACCACCCGCGCCCAGTCGATGGACGTGCTGTCCTCGCAAGCGAACATCGCCGGCTACAAGGCCGTGATGCTGGCCGCCAACACCTACCAGCGCTTCATGCCGATGCTGATGACCGCCGCCGGCACCGTCAAGGCCGCCCGCGTGCTGATCATGGGCGTGGGCGTGGCCGGCCTGCAGGCGATCGCCACCGCCAAGCGCCTGGGCGCCGTGATCGAAGCGTCCGACGTGCGCCCGCCGGTCAAGGAGCAGGTCGAATCGCTGGGCGCCAAGTTCATCGACGTGCCCTGTCTCACCGACGAGGAACGCGAGATCGCCAAGGGCAGCGGCGGCTACGCGCGCCCGATGCCGGCCGACTGGATGCGGCGCCAGGCCGAACTGGTGCACGAGCGCGCCAAGTTGGCCGACATCATCATCACCACCGCCCTGATCCCGGGCCGCCCGGCGCCGCTCCTGATCTCGGAAGCGACGGTGCAGGCCATGAAACCGGGCTCGGTGATCGTCGACATGGCCATCGAGCAGGGCGGCAACTGCCCCCTGACCGAGCTGGGCAAGACGGTGGTGAAGCACGGCGTGTCGATCATCGGCGAGCCGAACCTGGCCGCGCTGGTGGCGGCCGACGCCTCGCAGCTGTACGCGCGCAACGTGCTCGACTTCCTGAAACTGATCATCGACAAGGACGGCCAGCTGGTGGTCGACCGCGCCGACGACATCGTGGCCGCGACCCTGATGTGCATGGACGGCGAGCTGCTGCGCCAGTAAAACCGAACCCAACCCGTAAAACCGTCATTCCCGCGCAGGCGGGAATCCCATTCCGTCGCGCCGCCGCGCACATAAATGGGGCCCCCGCCGCCGCGGGGGCGACGGCAACTCAGTTTTCAAAGACAGAGGTGAGGCAAATGGAAGTCAGTCACATCATCATCAACCTGGTCATCTTCGTGCTGGCCATCTACGTCGGCTACCACGTGGTGTGGAACGTGACCCCGGCGCTGCACACGCCGCTGATGGCGGTGACCAATGCGATCTCGGCCATCATCATCGTCGGCGCCATGCTGGCCGCCGGCCTGACCGAGGGGGTGACCGGCCAGGTGGCCGGCACCCTGGCGGTGGCGCTGGCCGCGGTCAACGTGTTCGGCGGCTTCCTGGTCACCCAGCGCATGCTCGAGATGTTCAAGAAAAAGGAGCCGAAAGCCAAGGCCAAGGCCGAAGGGGAGGCCGCATGAACGGCATCAGCATGAACCTGGTCACGCTGCTCTACCTGGTCGCCTCGGTCTGCTTCATCCAGGCGCTCAAGGGCCTGTCCTCGCCGTCGACCGCGCGCGCCGGCAATCTGTTCGGCATGAGCGGCATGGCCATCGCCGCCGTCACCACCGTGGCCCTGATGCTCAAGCTGCGCGAAACGCTGGCCCCGGGCGGCATGGGCTTCGCCCTGGTGCTGCTGGGCGTGGTGGTCGGCGGCGCCATCGGCGCCTTGGCCGCGCGCCGCGTCGAAATGACCAAGATGCCGGAACTGGTGGCCGCCATGCACTCGCTGATCGGCCTGGCCGCGGTGTGCATCGCGATCGCCGCCGTGTCCGAGCCCTGGGCCTTCAACATCGTGCCGGCAGGCGCCACGCTCCCCTTCGGCAACCGGCTCGAACTGTTCATCGGCACCTTCGTCGGCGCGGTGACCTTCTCCGGCTCGGTGATCGCCTTCGGCAAGCTGTCCGGCAAGTACAAGTTCCGCCTGTTCCAGGGCGCGCCGGTGCGCTTCGCCGGCCAGCACTGGCTCAACCTGCTGCTGGCGCTGGCCATCGTCGCCCTCGGCCTGGCCTTCTGCTTCTCCGACGACCCGACGGGGCCGGCCTGGACCCCGTACGCGCTGATGGCGGCGCTGGCCTTCGTGCTGGGGGTGCTGATCATCATCCCGATCGGCGGCGCCGACATGCCGGTGGTGGTCTCCATGCTCAACAGCTACTCCGGCTGGGCCGCGGCCGGCATCGGCTTCTCGCTGAACAACGCGATGCTGATCATCGCCGGCTCGCTGGTGGGCTCGAGCGGCGCGATCCTGTCCTACATCATGTGCAAGGCCATGAACCGCTCCTTCTTCAACGTGATCCTGGGCGGCTTCGGCGGCGAGAGCGACGCCGGCGCGTCCGGCGGCGCGCAGGAGCAGCGCCCGGTGAAGTCCGGCTCGGCGGAAGACGCCGCCTTCATCCTGCAGAACGCCGAATCGGTGATCATCGTGCCCGGCTACGGGCTGGCGGTGGCGCGCGCCCAGCACGCGGTCAAGGAACTGGTGGACAAGCTGACCGAGCACGGCGTGCAGGTGCGCTACGCGATCCACCCGGTGGCGGGGCGCATGCCGGGCCACATGAACGTGCTGCTGGCCGAAGCCGAGGTGCCGTACGACCAGGTGGTCGAGATGGAGGACATCAACAGCGAGTTCGGGCAGACCGACGTGGTGCTGGTGCTGGGCGCGAACGACGTCGTCAACCCGGCCGCGAAGGACCCGAAATCGCCGATCGCCGGCATGCCGATCCTGGAAGCGTACAAAGCCAAGAGCATCATCGTCAACAAGCGCTCGATGGCCAGCGGCTACGCGGGCCTGGACAACGAGCTGTTCTACCAGCCGAACACGATGATGGTATTCGGCGACGCCAAGAAGGTGATCGAATCGATGGTGAAGTCCGTCGACTAGCCGTCGTCCCCGCGCAGGCGGGGACCCATGGACAAGTCGCGTTGCCGCAAACTCAGCATGGGTTCCCGCCTGCGCGGGAACGACGGGCTTATTGCCGGGTGCACCGTGGCAGCCTGCCGCCGCGGTGCCCGAACATCATCAGCTCCGCCAGCAGCATGCGCGCCGGCGTGACGGTATCGAGCACCGCCAGCGATAAACCAAACAGCGATTGCAAGGGCCCGCTATCCGTGAACAGGCGCGCCATCGCATCGGTCAAGCTGATGGTCAGCCTGCGATCCTGCTGGCGCTCCGCCACGAAGTCCAGCACCGCCTGCGGCCGCGCGCCGCGCGTGGCCAGCATCCTGGCCAGCACGGCCGCATCGCGCAAGCCGAGATTGAGCCCTTGCCCCGCCACCGGATGCAGGGTCTGCGCCGCATTCCCCACCGCGACGGTGCGCGCGGTCGCGCGCGCATCCGCATTCAGCCCGAGCGGATACGCCACGCGCGTCGATACCCGCGTGAACGTCCCCAGCCTGCCGCCGAAGGCCTCGCCCAGCTGCGCCAGGAAACGCGCCTCGTCCATCTCCACCAGCTGCGCCGCGCGTTCCGGCTGCACGCACCACACCAGCGCATACTGGTGCCCGTCCGCGCCGTCCTGCGGCAGCAGCGCCAGCGGCCCTTCCTCGGTGAAGCGCTCGAACGCCCGGTGCCTGACGGGATGCGAGGCGGTGACGCGCGCGATCACGCCGGTCTGCCGGTAATCGCGCTTGAGCGCGCGCTCCTGCTGCTGCCCGAACACGCCGCCCTCGGCCTGCACCGCGATGAGCGCGCGCAGCGCGCGCCCGTCGTCCAGCGCCAGGGTGACCCCATCGTCCTGCTCCTCCGCCGACAATACGCGCGCCGGCCGGATCACGTTCACGCCCGCGCGCTCGCAGGCCCTGGCCAGCGCATCGACCACCTCGCCGTAGCGCGCCACATAGCCCAGCGCCGCCAGCTTGTGCTCGGCGCGGTCCATCATGCTGCGCCCGAGCCGCCCGCGGCGCGACACGTGGATCTGGTGGATCGCCGTGGCCGGCAGCGGCCACGCGCCCAGCTCCTCCAGCAGCAGCCGGCTGCCCCATGCCAGCGCGATCGAACGCGGGTCCGAGATCGCCTGTCCCAGCGCCCTGGCATCGACCAGGGCGATGCGCGCTCCCGGCATGCCGCGCCGCGCCAGCTGCGCCGCCAGCGCCATGCCCACCGGGCCGGCGCCGCAGATCGCCACGTCCACGTCCAGTTGCGCACTCATGCCGCGCCCCGCATCACTGCCTCAATCTCGTCGACCGTCTTCGGCGCCGCCGCCGTCAGGATCCGGCAACCGTCCTCGGTGACCACCACGTCGTCCTCGATCCGGATGCCGATGTCCCAGTATTCGCGCGGCACGCCTTCCGCCGGCCGCACATAGATGCCCGGCTCCACCGTCAGCACCATCCCCGGCCGCAGCGCGCGCGAGGGCTTGCCTTCCAGCGCGCCGTCGCGGTACTGCCCGGCGTCGTGCACGTCCAGGCCGAGCCAGTGGCCGGTGCCGTGCATGTAGAAGGGCGCGAAGGCGCGCCCGGCGATCGCCTCGTCTACGCTCGCCCAGGCCGCCTGGTCGATCAGCCCCAGCGCCAGCATGCCCTCGGTCAGCACGCGCACCGCGGCCGCATGGATGTCGCTGTACGGCCGCCCCGGCACGACCGCATCGATGGCCGCCTGCTGCGCCGCCAGCACCAGTTCGTACAGCGCCTTCTGCGGCGCGGAAAAGCGGCCGTTGACCGGCCAGGTGCGGGTGATGTCCGACGCATACGAATCGAACTCGCAGCCGGCGTCGATCAGCACCAGCTCGCCGTCGCGCGCCTGGGCATCATTGCTGTTGTAGTGCAGGATGCAGCCGTTGGCGCCGGCCGCCACGATCGGCGTGTAGGCCGGATACTGCGCGCCGCTGCGGCGGAACTCGTGCAGCAGCTCGGCCTCGATCTCGTATTCCCACATGCCGGGCCGCGCCGCGCGCATCGCCCGCACATGGGCCGCGCCCGAAATGTCGGCGGCGCGCTGCATCAGCGCCAGCTCGGCCTCGTCCTTGACGACCCGCATCTCGTCCAGCACCGGCAGCACGTCGTGCAGCGCCGCCGGCGCCGCGATGCCGCTGCGGCCCTGGGCCCGCACCGCCTTCAGCCAGCGCGCCACGCGGGCGTCGAATTCGCCCTTGCGCGCCACCGGATACCACAGCGCCGGGCAGTCGGCCAGCAGGCGCGCCATCTGCGCATCCAGCTCGTCGATCGCATACGCTTCGTCGAAGCCGAAGCTGGCGCGCGCGCCCTCCGGGCCGTAGCGGAAGCCGGTCCAGGTCTCGTGCTCGATATTCTTCTCGCGGCAGAACAGGATCGAGCGCGCCGGCGCATCGCCCCTGGCCGCGGCCACCACGACCACCGCCTCGGGCTCGCCGAAGCCGGTCAGGTACCAGAAATGGCTGTCGTGCCGGTAGGGATACTCGCTGTCGGCATTGCGCAGCACTTCGGGCGCCGTCGGCAGCACGGCCACGGCGCCCGCTTGCATCTGCCGTGCCAGGCGCGCGCGGCGTTCGGCGAAGGGATTCATCCCGCCGCCCTCGCCTGCAGCGGCGCGTTCAGTTCTTCCAGCTGGCGCACGGTGCCCACGTTGACCCACTCGCCCTGGTACAGCTCGCCGCCGATGCGGCCCAGGTCCACGTACTTGCGCATCAGCGGGCCGAATTTGGCGAACTCGCCCGGCTTCACCTGCGCGAACAACTCGGGGCGATAGACGCCGATGCCGGCGAAGTTCCACTTCGGCTCGCCTTGGTTGGCGAGCGTGTACATGTCGAGCGCGAAGTCGCCGTTCGGGTTGTGCCACGGGTTCGGCGTCAGCCAGAACCAGGCGATGTCGCGCACGTCCGCCGGATACGGCTGGCCCAGCGCGTCCTCGTCCTTGAGCGCGTCCAGCGCCTGCGCGAAGTCGAAGTAGGGCGCGTAGATGTCGCCCGACACCACCAGGAACGGTTCATCGCCCAGCAGGTGCAGCGCATTCGCCACGCCGCCCACGAACTCCAGCGGCACCGGCTCGTGCGAATAGGCGATCCGCGCGCCGTACTGGCTGCCGTCGCCCAGCTCGTCCTCGATCATGTGGCCCAGGTGGGAATGGTTGATCACGATCTCGGTGATCCCGGCGCGCACCAGGTTCAGCACGTGCCAGGTGATCAGCGGCCGTCCGCGCACCTTGAGCAGGGGCTTGGGACAGGTATCGGTCAGCGGTCGCATCCGCTCGCCGCGCCCGGCGGCAAGAATCATGGCTTTCATCGCGGCGTCTTAAAAGGTGTAGCCGACCTGCGGCGCTTTTTCCTCGAACGTGTCGATGAGGCGCAGCAGCGGCTTGAGTTCCTGGTAGCGGTTGGCGGTCTTGCGCACGTAATCCAGCACGGTCGGCAGGTCGCCCATGTAGATGGTCTTGCCGTCGCGGTAGTTCAGGCGGCAGAAGATGCCGAGGATTTTCAGGTGCCGTTGCAGGCCCATGAATTCGAAGTCGCGGTAGAAGGCGTCGATGTCCGGGTTCACCGGCAGGCCCAGCTTCTTGGCGCTCTGCCAGTAGCGCACCGCCCAGTCCAGCACCTGCTCCTCGTCCCACTGGATGTAGGCGTCGCGCAGCAGCGAGGCGAGGTCGTAGGTGACCGGGCCCCATACCGCGTCCTGGAAGTCCAGCACGCCCGGGTTGCCCTGCTCGAGGAACATCAGGTTGCGCGAGTGGAAGTCGCGGTGCATATAGACCTGCTGCTGCGCCAGCACATTGGCGCAGATGGCCTCGAACACCTGGTTCAGTTGCGCGCTCTGCCGCTCGGTCATGGCGATGCCGAGGTGGCGCGCCACGTACCACTCGGGGAACAGGTTCAGCTCGCGCAGCACGAAGGCGCGGTCGAATTGCGGCAGCACGCCGGGGCGGCTGGCCAGCTGGAACTTGAGCAGGGCGTCGACCGCGTCCGCGTACATGAAGGGCGCATTGTCGGCATCCAGGCGCTGCAGGTAGGTGGTGGTGCCCAGGTCCGACAGCAGCAGGAAGCCGCGCTCGACGTCGCGCGCGACGATCGCCGGCACCGTCACGCCGGCATCGCGCAGCAGGCCGTCCACGTGGATGAAGGCCGGCACGTTCTCGCGCTCGGGCGGGGCGTCCATCGCGACCAGGGTGTCGCCCAGCTTGTCGCGCAGCGCCGGCAGCACGTCAAGCCGGAAGTAGCGGCGGAAGCTGGCGTCCGACGAGGCCGGGCGGCGCGAGCCGGCGTCGACCAGCTCGAGCGAGGCCAGCCAGTCGGTCAGCATGGCCAGGCGCGCGTCCTTGTCGGCCGCGCTGGGAGTGTGTTGAGGCAGGGAAGACATGAGAATCCGGTTGATAAAGTCGGTTGCCATCATACGCGATTTCCCGCCCCATCTGGCGGCCTGGCGGATATAATATACGGCGTATATTTAATCGGAGTTTCCCATGGCAACAGCTCATGTTTTTATCGCCACGAGTGTCGATGGCTACATCGCCCGCGCCGACGGCGACATCGCGTGGCTGCTGGCGCGCGACGATCCGGCCGAGGATCACGGCTATGACGCCTTCATCGCCGACAAGGACGCCATCGTGATGGGGCGCGGCTGCTACGAGAAGCTGCTGGAGTTCGCGCAGTGGCCGTACGCGCTGCCGGTCGTGGTGGCGTCCAGGCAGCTGGCCGGCACGCCGGTGCCGCCGGCGCTGCAGGGCAAGCTGCGCTTTTCCGATCTGGCGCCGGCGGCGCTGATGGACGAACTGGCAAGCCAGGGCGTGCGCCGCGTTTACCTGGATGGCGGCCGGCTGCTGCAGTCCTTCCTGCGCGCGGGGCTGGTGGCGGACATGGTGGTCACCACCGTGCCGGTGCTGATCGGCGGCGGCCGGCCGCTGTTCGGCGCGCTGGCGGCGGACATCGGCCTGCGCCTCGTGTCCAGCCGCAGCTTCCCCTCCGGCCTGGTGCAATCCACCTGGCGCCTCGCATGAACCGGCCACGGGGACGTCCCGCGCGCGGCGCCGGGCTGGACCAGGAAGCCATTCTCGCGGCGGCCCTGGCCTTGCTGGACGAAGGTGGCGGCCAGGGGCTGACCATGCGCGCGCTGGCGGCGCGCCTCGGGGTCTCTCCCATGAGCCTGTACCGCCACGTGGGCGAGCGCGACGCGCTGCTGCGGGCGCTGGCGGACCGGGTGTATGGCGGGGTGCCCGATGGCGGCGGCGCGGCGGGGGATGCGCGCGCGCAGCTGGCGGCGCTGCTGCTGCGCTACCACGACACCGTCAGCCGCCACCCGCAACTGACGCTGGCGCTGTTCGCCGCGCCGGACGCGCTGGCCGGCGTCACCGGCCGCATCACGGCGCGGCTGGATGCCTTGCTGGCCGCGCTCACCGCCCAGCCGGCGCCCTGGCGCGACATCCTGGTCGACCACGCCCATGGCAGCGGGTTGGCGCGCGCCGCCCGCGCCCACTATAGTGACGCGCTCGACCGCCTGCTCGACCGGCTGCCCGTTTGAGCCATGTCAAATTGTAACAATTGGTCAGCAGGCTTTTCCTGAAAATTCAGGCACTTGCGGCGGTTTGCGGGGTGGACGCGGAGCGCGATGGGGCGCCGCACTTGCGACCGTACTGAACAAGTTCCCCTATAATAAGGAATTCAATCCGAAGAATCGCCCGTCTATGGTGCAGTCCCCTCGTTCATGAGCTTGTTTGCGGCCCTTCCCCTTTCGCGCACCTCCGCCCTCGTGTTCGGCGCACTCGCGACCTTCGCCACCGGGCCGCTGCTCGCGCAGACGGTCGCCGCGCCGGCGCCGGGCAGCGCCGCCAAACCCGTCAACGAAGACCAGCAGCCGATCACCATCCGCGCCGAGGACATCAGCGGCCGCCCCGACCGCCAGCTGGACCTGAAGCGCGACGTCGAGCTCACCCGCGACGGCACCGGGGTCACGGCCGACCAGGGCTGCTTCCTGGTGGTGCCGAACCAGGTCTCGGCCAGCGGCAACGTGAACATGTGGCGCTTCGGCGACCGCTACAAGGGCGACGCCCTCGAACTGAACCTCGATACCGGCAAGGGCTGGGTCACCCACCCGCAGTACCGCCTGCAGCTCAACAACGGCCAGGGCAGCGCCCAGCGCATCGACTTCCTGTCGAACGACGTCGGCCTGGTCTCGGACGGCACCTACAGCACCTGCGAGGGCCCGGACCCGGACTGGTACCTGAAGTCTTCGCGCCTGCGCCTCGATACCGGGCGCGACATCGGCCTGGCGGCCAACACCATCATCTACTTCAAGGGCGTGCCGATCCTGGCCACGCCGGCGATGTCGTTCTCGCTGTCGGGCGCGCGCCGCTCCGGCTGGCTGGCGCCGTCGATCGGCCTCGGTTCCAAGGGCAATGGCGAGCTGATGGTGCCGTACTACGTCAACATCGCGCCCAACCGCGACCTGACCCTGTTCCCGCGCATCATGTTCAACCGCGGCGTGCAGCTGGGCGCCACCTTCCGCTACATGGGCGTCACCGGCGAAGGCCCGTACAGCGGCGAGACCCATGTCGAGGCCCTGCCCAACGACCGCATCCGCCACCGCGACCGCTGGCTGATCCAGTCCGCGCACAACCAGACGGTGGGCAAGGGCTGGTCCTATGGCTGGACCGTGCATGCGGCCTCGGACGACAACTACCCCAGCGACTTTTCGCGCACCGTGGCCGCCTCGGCCGAACGGCAGCTGCTGCGCGAGCTGCGCACCGACTACGGCGCCCAGTACTGGAGCCTGTCCGCGCGCGTGCAGAGCTACCAGGTGCTGCAGGATCCGGCCTCGGGCGGCAACCCGGGCTCGCCGCTGTTCGTGCCGCGCCCCTACGACCGCCTGCCGCAGATTAACTTCCACGCCGGCCGCTACGACGTGCTGGGCGGCTTCGACTGGTCGGTCGACGCCGAGGCGGTGCGCTTCTCGCATCCGGACGGTTTGGTCGAGGGCAACCGCGTCGTGTTCGTGCCCCAGCTCAGCCTGCCGATCGTGCACCCGGGCTGGTTCCTCACGCCCAAGCTGATGCTGCACGCGACCAAATATGACCTGACCAACAACAAGGATGCATTCGGCAAGCCCTTGCCGAATGCGATCGACCGCGTGGTGCCGACCTTCTCGCTCGACAGCGGCCTGATCTTCGAGCGCGAAGGCAGCCTGTTCGGCCGCGCCGCCACCCAGACCCTGGAGCCGCGCCTGTTCTACGTGCGCACGCCCTACCGCAACCAGGATGCGATCCCCAATTTCGACACCGCCGTGGCCGGCTTCAACTACGCTCAGCTGTTCACGGAAAACCGCTTCGTCGGCGCCGACCGCGTGTCCGATGCCAACCAGGTCACGGCCGCCATCGTCTCCCGTTTTATCGAGGCCAACGGCGTCGAACGGTTGCGCGTGGCGGTCGGCTCGCGCTACTATTTCGACGACCCGCGCGTCCTGCTCAACCAGAGCGAGCCGCGCAACCAGTCCCGTTCCGACGCGCTGTTCGCGGCCGGCGGCCGGATTTCCGACGAATGGAGCTTCGATACCGGGGTACAATACGACGCGCAAGGCCGCAGCCTGTACAGCTCGAACGCGGGCCTGCAGTGGCAACCGGCGCCGATGAAGGTGGTCAACGCCGAATACCGTTATCAACGCGACAGCTTCCGCAATGCCGACCTGTCCGGCCAGTGGCCGCTGTCGATGCGCTGGTACGGCGTGGGCCGGATCAGTTATTCCCTGAAGGACGAGAAATTGCTCGAGAGCCTGATCGGGCTCGAGTACAAGGCGGACTGCTGGGTGTTCCGGATGGGCGCGCAGCGTTTCGTGACCGCGGCCCAGACCACCTCGACCCCGATCTTCTTTCAAATCGAGCTGAACGGATTGTCGCGCCTCGGCTTCGGCAATGCGCTGGAATCGTTTAACAAGAGCATCCCCGGCTACACCCGGCTGAACACCAACGTCGGCCACCCCTAGACCGGGGCGCAATGGATCAACCTGAAATGAGTGCTTCCCAGATGATGCGTACCACCCGTTTGCAACAGATTTCGCTCGCAGCGGCGCTGCTGTGCGCGTTCGGCGCCGCACCCGCGTTCGCCCAGTCCGCCAAGGCCGACGCGGCCCCGGCCGCGGCGAAGTCCACCGGTTTCCTGCCGCCGGCGGCGGCCGACGCCAAGGTGATCGATTCGATCTACGTCGTCGTCAACGACGACGTCATCACGAAAAACGAAGTCAAGAACCGGGTCGACTCGGTGGTGGCGCGCATGCGCGCCCAGGGCGCCCAGCTGCCCGATCTCGACGACCTGCAAAAGAACGTGGTCGAGATGATGATCACCGAGCGCGCCAAGGTCCAGCTGGCCAAGGAATATGGCGTCAAGGTGGACGACACCACGCTCGACCGCACCATCGGCCGCATCGCCGAGAACCAGAAGATGAGCGTGCAGGAGATGCGCAACCAGATGGAGAAGGAGGGCATGACCTTCGCCTCCTTCCGCGAGGAGATCCGCAACGAGATCATGCTGCAGCAGCTGCAGGAGCATGAGGTCGACCGCAAGATCCAGGTCACCGACGCCGAGATCGACACCTACCTGGTGGCGCAGAAGGCGGCCGCCGCCGACAAGGTCGAGATGAACCTGTCGCAGATCCTGATCGGCTTCCCGCAGAATCCCTCGCCGGAGCAGATCGCGGCCCGCAAGGCGCGTGCCGACGAAGTGATGCGCCAGCTGCGCACCGGCGCCGACTTCGCCAAGATCGCCTCCACCTATTCCGACGCGCCGGACGCCCTCAAGGGCGGCGAGATCGGCTGGCGCGACCCGGACCGCCTGCCGCCGCAGTTCGTGGCCGAGCTGCGCAAGCTGAAGCCGGGCCAGGTCACCATGATCAAGGCCAACATCGGCTTCCAGATCCTGAAGCTGGTCGACGTGCGCAAGCTGCAGGGCGACGAGGCCAAGCCGGCCATGGAGCAGCAGACCCACGTGCGCCACATCCTGATGAAGGTCACGCCGACCATGACCGAGGCCGAAGTCAAGCGCAAGCTGCTGGAGCTGAAGGAAAAGGTCGACAACAAGGCCGCCACCTTCGAAGACCTGGCCAAGCAGTATTCGCAGGACGGATCGGCCGCCAAGGGTGGCGACCTGGGCTGGGTGCAGGCCGGCGACACCGAACCGGAGTTCGAGAAGGCAATGGACGCCCTGAAGCCGGGCCAAGTGTCGGGCGTGGTGCAGACCCCGTTCGGCTTCCACCTGATCCAGGTGGCCGAGCGCAAGACCGAAGACACCTCCAAGGACAAGGAACGGGCGCTGGCGCGCCAGGCCATCCACGAGCGCAAGCTGATGGAAGCGGCCGAGGACTGGTCGCGTGAGGTGCGCGACCGCGCCTACGTCGAGTTCCGCGACGACAGCGCCAAGTAATCCCATGCAAGGAGCGCCAGCCGCCGCGCGCCGTCCGGCGCTGGCGATCACCACCGGCGAGCCGGCCGGCATCGGCCCCGAGATCGCGATCCGGGCCGCGTGGGCGCTGCGCGGCGAGGCCAATTGCGTCCTGATCGGCGACGCCGCCTTCCTCGCGATGACGGCGGGCGCCATCGATCCGGCGATCCGGCTGTCGGCCGTGTCGCTGCAGGCGCTGCGCTTGTCCGGCCTGCCACACTTCGGCGCCGACCGCCTCGCCGTGGTCGACGTGCCGCTGGCCGCGCATGTGGTGCCCGGCACCCTCGACCCCGCCAACGGCCGCGCCGTGCTCGACATGCTCGATGCCGCCATCGAAGGCGTGCGCGCCGGCTGGTTCGAGGCCATCGTCACCGCGCCGCTGCAAAAGAGCACCATCAACGATGCCGGCGTGCCGTTCTCCGGCCACACCGAATACCTGGCCGAGAAGACCGCCACGCCGCAGGTGGTGATGATGCTGGCGGGCCCGCCCGCAGCCGGGCAGCCTTACCTGCGGGTGGCGCTGGCCACCACCCACCTGCCGCTGAAGGACGTGCCGGCCGCCATTACGCGGGACGGCCTGGGCCGGGTGCTGGACATCGTCGACCACGACCTGAAAACCAGATTCGGCATCGCCGCGCCGCGCATCCTCGTCACCGGCCTGAACCCGCACGCGGGCGAGAACGGCTACCTCGGGCGCGAGGAAATCGACGTCATCGAGCCGGCCCTGCGCGACGCCCGGGCGCGCGGCATCGATGCGCGCGGGCCGTATCCGGCCGACACCCTGTTCCAGCAGAAGTACCTGCGGGACGCCGACTGCGTGCTGGCGATGTACCACGACCAGGGCCTGCCGGTGCTCAAGCACGCCACCTTCGGGCGCGGCGTCAACATCACGCTCGGCTTGCCGCTGGTGCGCACCTCGGTCGACCACGGCACCGCGCTCGACCTGGCCGCGCGCGGCCTCGGCCTAGCCGATTGCGGCAGCATGGAAGAAGCGATCCGCGCCGCCCTCCAGATGGCGCTGGCCGGCCGCACCCACTAACAAGAAAGCAGCAATGAAACACGTCGCCCGCAAGCGCTTCGGCCAGAACTTTTTGACCGACGACCATGTACTGAACAACATCATCGACGCCATCGGCCCGCGCAAGGGCGATGCGATGGTCGAGATCGGGCCGGGCCTGGCGGCGATGACCTCGCTGCTGCTCAAGGTGCTCGCGCACATGCACGTGGTCGAGCTGGACCGCGACCTCGTCGCCCGCCTCGAGAAAGCCTATCCGCGCGAACGCCTGACCGTGCATTCGGGCGACGCGCTGAAATTCGATTTCGGCGCGATCCCGGTGCCGGCGGGGCAGAAGCTGCGGGTGGTCGGCAACCTGCCGTACAACATCTCCAGCCCGCTGCTGTTCCACCTGGCCGCGTTCGCGCCCCTGGTCGAGGACCAGCACTTCATGTTGCAGAAGGAAGTGGTCGAACGCATGGTGGCCGAGCCGGGCACCAAGGCCTACAGCCGGCTGTCGGTGATGCTGCAGTGGAAGTACGACATGGAGCTGCTGTTCGTGGTGCCGCCGACCGCCTTCGACCCGCCGCCCCAGGTCGATTCCGCTATCGTGCGCATGATCCCGCGCCCGCAGCCGCTGGCGGTCGAGGGCGCGCGGCTGGAGGCGGTGGTGCAGAAGGCCTTCTCGCAGCGCCGCAAGGTGATCCGCAACTGCGTGGCCGGGATGTTCACCGAGGCGCAGCTGGTGGAAGCCGGTATCGACCCGGGCGCTCGGCCGGAGGCGGTGAGCCTCGAGCAGTACGTCGCGCTGGCGAACCTGAAGTAATAGTTGCCTTCAAAACCGTCGTTCTCGGCACTGCCGAGAACGACGCCACTCACGCCTTCCCCTCCCAGAGCGTCCGCGCCTTCGCAAACGCCGCCGCGCCCACCTGGCGTCCCAGGCTTTGTCCGGCCGCATTCGCATTGTCGAAGTGAATCCCGCCGTAAATGCGCGACAGGCCAGCCTGCTCCGCCGCATCGCTGAACGTGGCCCAGCTGAGCGTCAGCGCCTGGCTCGGCATGTCCGGCTCGATCACCATCGAATGCGCCGCCTTGGTGACGCTGGCGCCGTAGGCATCGCTGCCGGTGAAGCTGCGCAGCACTTCGGCCGCCGCCGCGCTGAAGGTGCTGTGCCCCGACACGTGCTCCGGAAACGGCGGGGTCGGCGCCGTGGCCAGCTGGTACGGTATCCAGCTCTCGCCGGCGATCTGGCGCAGGCCGCCGGCCGGCCCCTGCGGCCCGTAGCCGGGGATGGTCTGGCCGTGGAACAGGTAGCGGATCGCCGTGATCGGCCGCTCCGAATCGTAGGCGCGCTTGGCATCCCAGCAGGCGATGGCGGCGTCCGCCAGTGCGTTGGACAGCGCGAAGAACAGCTTCACGTCGTCGTCGTCGCCGTGCTGGTCGCGCTCCGACACGTACAGCGCGATCAGGTTCCAGTGCCCCGGCGGCAGCTCCGAGCTGGGGCCGTCGGCCCAGTATTCGGCGATCACCTTTTGCTCCTCGCTCAGTCCGGCCAGCACCTCCACGAGGTGCCGCGCCTGCGCCTCGTATTCGGCGCTGCCGAAGGCGGCCGGCGGGCCCGGACGGAACTGGCTGCCGGCATCCATCCCGAAGGGCTTGACCCGGCCCCAGGCGGCACCCACGTAGGGCTGGGTGACGGTGGCGCCGCTGGCGTCGCTGTAGCTGAGCGGTTGCCAGTGGCCGGGCGCGGGGATGCCCGCCAGCGGCGTGGCGGCGGCGGTCGCCAGCGGCGGATTCTGCGCCTTGTAGCCGGTATAGTCGGCGTAGGCCACGCCACCCGGCGCCAGCTCGCCCAGCTGGTTGGCGCCGTCGGCGTGGCAGAAGGCCAGTTCGGCACGGGCCAGCGCCAGGGCGGCCCCGGCCGCGCTGGAGGCGCTGTCCCCGGGCGCGGCCGGCTGGAAGCCGAGGCTGGCGAGGTAAGCATCGAACGCCGGCTTCTGCGAGGGGAACTGGTCGACCAGCGCGGTGTAGGCCGCCTGGCACAGGGCCGCGGTCTTGTTGGCGGCGCCGCGCGCACTGGCCGGCAGCTTGATGGACTGGCCGCGGGTGGCCTGGGCCGTGTCGTCGAACGCGGTCCAGGCGTTGTACATGCAGGTGTGCAGCACCGCCAGCGAACGCGCCACCATCGGCGGGCCCGGTTTGACGGTGCGCACCGCCTGCAGCGCGGTGCGGGTCCAGCCGGCCACCGCCTTGACCTGCGGCGCCGCGAGCGGTGGGGGATCCGGGTTGCCGTTGCGGCCGCCGCACGCGCCGAGCGCGCCGCCGATTGCTGCTCCGCTACCGAATTTCAGGAACGTGCGCCGCTTCATGTCTGCCTCCGTGGCTCGGGTGGTGCGTCGAGTATCCCGAACGCCCCGCGCCGCGCGCTTGAGCAGCATCAGTGAAGCCTGTCGCCGCGCCGATATCGTCGAACGGCGAAAAAAAAGCCCACCAGACGGTGGGCTTGAAGTCCAATTCTTTTTGAGGAGAGTTGGAGGAGACAGGTGCAGTATGCTGCGCGGCAGCATTTGCGTCCAATTTCTATTACGAATGCTTACCATCACGGAAGTGAATGCCGGTATTGGACCAAAAAAAAGCCCACCAGGCGGTGGGCTTGAAGTCCAATTCTTTTGAGGAGAGTTGGAGGAGACAGTTGCAGTATCCCGCCTTACACCGTCTCCGTCCAATTTCCTTTAGGAATGTTCTCCATCACGGACGCGAATACCGGATCAGCTGGCCGGCACGCAGGTGACGGCGATGCTGGTCACGGCCGAGTCGCCCATGGTGCCGGCGCCGTTGGCCACGCTGCAGAACAGGCCGGTCGGCTGGGTCAGCACGGTCACGCCGTAGGTGGTGCCGTACACCACCGAGGCCGGCATGGTGAAGGTGGTGGCGCCGTTGGCGGCGGTAAAGGTGCCGCCGCCGCTGCCGTTGGTCAGCACCAGGCCGTCCGCGGTCAGGCCCGAGATGCTGCCGCCGATCAGGTAGGCGTTGAGCGAGCACGAGACCGGGATGTCGATGGCGGCCAGGCGGCCCGCGGTATCGCGCTCGTAATACGGGTTGACCGTGCAGCTCTGGTGCGCCGGCTGGGTGGTGACGGTCACGTTGTATTCGTCGCCGTATTCCAGCTGCTTGGGAAACGCATAGGCGGCCAGCGCGGTCGCGTCGGTGGCGATGGTCGGCGCCGGCGTCACCGTGACGGTCTGGCCGTTGGTGGACAGCACCAGGCCGTTGTAGAACAGGCCGGAGACGTGGCCGCCGATGGTGAAGGTGGCCTTGCCGCCGCCGCACGCGGCCAGGCTCAGCGCCAGTGCCAGCGCGGCCAGGGTGCGCATCGAAATAAACTTCATTACTCGTTCTCCAGGAAAGATCAGTTGGCGGTCGACACGCAGCTGATCGCCACGTTGCTGATGTCGGTGGTGCCCATGGTGCCGCTGCCGTTGGTGATCGAGCAGATGCGGCCGGCCGGCTGGGTCAGCACGGCGAAGCCGTAGGGCTGGTCTTCGCCAATCTTGCCGAGCGGGAAGGAGGTGTTGTCGGCCGGGACCGGGACCGAGACGGTGCCGTTGACGACCACCAGGCCGGTCGCGCCGTTCAGGCCGCTGATGCTGGCGCTGATGTTGTGCGTCTTCAGCACGCAGTTGACGTCGACGTTGACCACGTTGAAGGCCGAGCGGCCGGTGGCGTTGGCGACGTCGCAATGGTCGACGTTCGACGGCCAGCTCTTGACCGTGACGTGGTACTGCTCGTCGATGCCGATCAGGTCATTGAAATAGTAGGTGCCCGAGCTGGTGATGGTCACGTCGTGTGCGCCATTGTTCTGCAGCACGAGGGAATCCTTGCTCACGCCATACACGGTGCCGCCCAGCAGCAATTGGCCGCTGCTGCCGCCGCAGGCGGACAGGCCCAGTGCGCATGCGAGCGCGACGGCGCCAGTGCGCAGGTACAGACTTTTCATAAGTTCTCCAAAAATCGGACAAAGGCCAGGCGCTCAACAGCCGGGTCCGGCGCCGGTGTAGACAAATAGCCGTCATTTTAGAGCATTTGGCAATCGGCTGAACCATTGAGCTTTGTATCGCCATGTAACGGCCGGGCCGGCATTGCATTTCCGGCCAGCCGCCACTATGCTGGAATGGCACACCGTTCCCATCCCCACGCAATGAAAAGCACCCGCCGGGCCTGGCCCAAGGCCATCCTGTTCGACCTGGACGACACCCTGTGGCCGATCGCGCCCGTCATCATCCAGGCCGAGGAAACCCTGCACGCCTGGCTGGCCACCCATGCGCCCCGCGTGGCCCAGCGCTTCACGATCGAGATGCTGCGCCAGGCCCGCCTGACGCTGCTGGCGCGCAAGCCCGAGTTCCAGTACGACCTGGGCGCCCTGCGCCGCGCCGGCCTGGTTGACGCCTTCGCCGCGGCCGGCGAGGATGGCGCCAAGGTCGAGCAGGCCATGACCGAGTTCTTTGCCGCCCGCAACGCCGTGATCCCCTTCGACGACGTGCTGCCCGGCCTGCTGCGGCTGAAGGGCAGGGTGCTGGTCGGCTCCATCTCCAACGGCAATGCCGACCTGCAGACGATCGGCCTGTCCAACCATTTCAAGATCAGCATCGCGGCCCACCAGCTCGGCTGCGCCAAGCCGGACGCGGCCATCTTCCACGCCGCCTGCGACAAGCTGGGCGTGGCGCCGCAAGACGCCGTCTATGTGGGCGACGACGTGCTGCTGGACGTGCAGGGCGCCCAGCGCGCCGGCATGCGCGCCGTCTGGATGAACCGCACCGGCTCGCAAGCCCATCTCGAGCACGAGGTGGTGCCGGACGCGATCGTGCGCGATTTCCACGAACTGCTCGGGTGGCTCAAGCGCGAGCACGGCTGAGAGGCCTCCGGCTGCACAGCAGGCGGGCGAACGTGCATAATAGGAGCGATCCTAGCCGCGCAGCGAACATGCAACTCGATATCCGTGCCCAAACCCTGCTCAAAGCCCTGGTCGAGCGTTACATCGCCGACGGCCAGCCGGTCGGCTCGCGCGCGCTTTCCAAAATCTCCGGACTCGACCTGTCGCCGGCCACCATCCGCAACATCATGGCCGACCTCGAGGAAATGGGCTACGTCGCCAGCCCCCACACCTCGGCCGGCCGGGTGCCGACCCCGCGCGGGTACCGCCTGTTCGTCGACACCCTGCTCACCGTCCAGCACATCGACGAGCACAGCGTCGAGTCGCGCATGCGCCTGCCGGCGCACCAGCCGCAGAAGGTCATCGCCAACGCGGCCCAGATGCTGTCCTCGCTGTCGCAGTTCGCCGGCGTGGTGCAGAGCCCGCGGCGCGAATCGGCGTTCCAGCAGATCGAATTCCTGCGCCTGTCCGAAAAGCGCATCCTGCTGGTCATCGTCGACCCGCGCGGCGACGTCCAGAACCGCCTGCTGCTGACCGACGTCGACTACAGCCCCAGCCAGCTGATCGAATCGGCCAACTACCTCAACCACCATTTCGCCGGCCTGTCCTTCGACCAGGTGCGCGCCCGCCTGACCGGCGAGCTGCGCCAGCTGCGCGACGATATCGGGCGCCTGATGCAGGCCGCCGTCGAGGCCGGCAGCGAGGCCATGGCCGAGGGCGAGGAGGTGGTCATCGCAGGCGAGCGCAACCTGCTGTCGGTGTCCGACCTGTCCTCCAATATGAGTTCCTTGCGCCAGATGTTCGAGATGTTCGAGCAGAAAACCGGCCTGATGCAGCTGCTGGACGTGTCGAGCAAGGCCGGCGGCGTGCAGATCTTCATCGGCGGCGAATCGCACCTGGTGCCGCTGGACGAGATGAGCGTGGTCACCGCCCCATACGAAGTCAACGGCCGCATCGTCGGCACCCTCGGCGTGATCGGGCCCACCCGCATGGCCTACGAACGCGTGATCCCGATCGTCGACATCACGGCCAAGCTGCTGTCCAACGCGCTCAGCCATTCCTGAAATTTGTCGGGCAATTCGGGAACGCCGCGCCCGCGGCCTTCATCTAATGCCGCAAACGACATGAAAAAGGGGAGAGCGCCATGCAGCAAACTGCCGCCACTGCGCCGTCACCGGCCTCGCCCGGCGATGCCGAACTGGCGGCGCGCGTCGGCGCCGGCGACCCTCAGGCCTTCGCCCTGCTGATGCGGCGCCACAACCGCCTGCTGTTCCGCACCGCCCGCAGCATCCTGCGCGACGACGCCGAGGCCGAGGACGCGCTGCAGGACGCCTACCTGCAGGCCTACCGCGCCATCGGCCAGTTCCGTGGCGACGCGCGCCTGTCCACCTGGCTGACCCGCATCGTCGTCAACGAAGCGATCGCCCGTTCGCGCAAGCGCCACCGCGAAGCCGACGTGACGCCGCTGTATGCCGACCCCGGCCTGCAGCCGCCTGATGCGGAGGAACGCATGATCGACGACACCCCGGAACACGGCGCCATGCGCGCCGAAGCCCGCGTCCTGCTCGAGCGCGCCATGGACGAATTGCCGGAAGCCTTCCGCACCGTGTTCATGCTGCGCGCCGTCGAGGAACTGAGCGGCGAGGAAGTCGCGGCCGTCCTCGGCATCCCGGAAGCGACCGTGCGCAGCCGTTTTTTCCGCGCCCGCGCCCTGTTGAGAGCAAAGCTCGAAACCGAATTCGGCGTCGCCCTTGGCGATGCATTCTCATTCGATGGCCAGCGCTGCGACCGGATCGTGGCCGCGCTGCTGGCCCGGATCGGCCCGCCCGGTAGCGGCTGACCGTCTTTCCACCCGCACCACTTCATTTGAACGGAGGTTCACATGTCTTTCCTGATCCAGCCGGGAGAGCCGGCCGTGCTGCGCCCGCGCCGCCTCTTCCTGGGCCAATCCGGCCTGCTGCTGTCCGGCGCCGCAGTCGCGCTGCTGGCCGGGCGCGATGCGCTCGCCGCGAAAGAGGGCGCCGGCGGCAACGACGTCCGCATCCTCAACACGGCCCTGTCGGCCGAACTCGAAGCGATCGCCGCCTACCAGCTGGGCGCCGACAGCGGCCTGCTGCAAAAGCCGGTCAAGGAACTGGCGCTGACCTTCCAGGGCCAGCACAAGGAGCACGCCGATACCCTGGCCGGCGCCATCAAGAAACTGGGCGGTACGCCCAACAAGGCCAAGGAGAAGTACGACTTCCCGACCGCCAGCCTGAAGTCGCAGGCCGACGTGCTGCGCTTCGCTGCCAAGCTGGAGCAGGGCGCGGTCAGCGCCTACCTGGGCGCGGTGCCGCTGTTCCAGAACCGCGACCTGTCGCACGCGGCGGCCAGCATCCTGGGCGACGAGGCGATGCACTGGGCGGTGCTGCGCCAGGCCCTCGGCGAGGCGCCGGTGCCGTCGGCATTCGTGAGCTGAGCATGGATGCCGCGCGCTGGTGGCTGGCGGCGCTGGCGCTGACGTCGGTGCAGGCCGTGGCGGCGCCGGACCAGCGCCTGCTCAAGCAGGGCGAGGAGGTGTACGGGCGCTGCCAGGCCTGTCATTCGCTGGAAACCGACCGTACCGGGCCGCACCACTGCGGCCTGTTCGGGCGGCGTGCCGGCAGCGTGCCCGGTTTCCAGTACTCGGACGCGATGAAGCATTCGGATATCGTCTGGACCGCGCGTACCCTCGACCGCTTTCTCGCCAATCCGCAGGCGATGGTGCCGGGGACAAATATGACCTATGCCGGGGTGACCGATCCCGGCGAGCGCAAGGCCTTGATTGCGTATCTGGAACAGGCCACGCGCTGCAAACCGCAGCGTTAAGCCGACGAGATACCGTCATTCCCGCGTAGGCGCACTGCTGTCCGGAATATTTGGCGGGAAAATTGAAGAAGGTGTTGCAGGTAAAGGTTTGTGGGCGTATACCCGAGTTTCCACACTCTAAACCAGGAC
>JAEWEK010000149.1 GCA_023389425.1 Pseudomonadota bacterium
ATTTGTGTGAGATAAAGTATTTCTTTACTATTGACGGCATGGCCTCCATTCGCATGTTCAAGACCTTCCTCGCCGTCGCCAAATACGGCACCTTCGCCGCAGCCGGCAAGGAAATCGGGCTGACCCCGGCCGCGGTCGGGCTGCAGATCCGCGCGCTGGAAGAAGAGCTCAAGCAGATGCTGTTCGACCGCGGGCCGCGTTCGGTCGTGCTGAACACGGCGGGGCGCAAGGCCGTGCCGCAGGTCGAGGAGCTGCTGGTGCGCTTCGAGGCGCTGGCCAATGCGGAAGACCGCGGCGAGCTGTCGGGCAGGGTGATGATGGGCGCGCTGGTGTCGACGCTGATGGGCTCCTTCGCCGACGCGCTGTGGACGCTCAAGCGCGAGCATCCGCGGCTGCGGGTGCAGCTGTTCGTCGGGCTGTCGAGCGACTTTGCCTACAAGGTCGAGCATGGCGAACTGGATGCGGCGATCGTCACCAAGCCGCCAAGGCCGCTGGCGTCGAACCTGCTGTGGACGCCGCTGTATCACGAGCCGATGGTGATGGTGGTGCCGCGCCGGCCGCACTTCGCGCTGCCGGAAGAGCCGCTGGATGCCTTGCGCGAGGCGCCTTTCATCCGCTTCGACCGCGACACGTGGACGGGGATGCTGGTCAAGGAAGTGCTGGCGCAGGCGGGCGTGACGGCGACGCATGATGAGCTGGAGCTGAATTCGGTGGAGGCGATGATCGAGATCGTGCGGCAGGGGTTCGGGATATCGATCGTGCCGCAGCTGGCCAACGTCAGGTGGGACAAGGATGAGGCGCTGCGGGTGATCCAGGTGCCGGGGGCGACGATTGCGCGCAATGTCGGGCTGCTGGAGCGGACGAGTCACAGCAGGATGGCGTTCACCGGGGCGCTGAAGAAATACTTCGCGGACGCGAAAACAGCGTAGACAGTGACCGTCGTCCCGGCGCAGGCCGGGACCCATGGACAGCGTGCACATGGCGCGGTGGCCGCTGGCCTGCACACTCAGCATGGGCCCCGGCCTGCGCCGGGGCGACGGTTTTGCGGCTGGTGGTGCTTTATGCGGACTCGTACAGGCGGGTCAGCACAAACTCGCGGTGGCCCAGCGCCTCGGCCGCAGTCATGCGCCCATTCGCCGTGCGCAGCATGCAATCCAACAGCTTGTCGCCCGCGCCGTCCATGTTGATCTCGCGCTGCAGCAGGCCCGAGGTGTCGACGTCCACGTGCTCGGCCATCGTCTTCACGGTCTTGGGATTCGCGCAGATCTTGATTACCGGGAGGATCGGGTTGCCGATCACATTGCCCTGGCCGGTCGGGAAGAAGTGCACCACGTAGCCGGAAGCGGCGCACAGCGTCACCATCTCGGCCGCGGCCGACGACGAGTCCATGAACCACAGGCCCGGACCGGTCGGCGTTTCGGCCTTGTCCAGCACCCCGTCCACCTTGCACTTCTTGCCGATCTTCTGGATGTTGCCGAGCGCCTTTTCCTCGATGGTCGTCAGGCCGCCGGCGATATTGCCCTTGGTCGGCTGCGAGTCCGACAGGTCGGAGGTCTTGTGGCGCTCGACGACTTCCTGGTAGCGGTTGAAGAAGGCCATGAACTTCTCCTTCACTTCCGGCGTCGCGCAGCGCGCTGCCACCAGGTGCTCGCCGCCGGTCAGCTCGGTGGTCTCGCCGAACACCAGCGTCGCGCCCTGCTCGTACAGCTTGTCGAAGGCATTGCCGACGGTCGGGTTGGCGCCGCAGCCGGAGGTGGTGTCCGACTCGCCGCACTTGGTCGACACCCACAGCTCGCTGATGCTGCACACTTCGCGCTGCTTCTCCGACGCGTTCTGCACCATCTCGCGGGCGGCCTTGGAAGCGCGGTAGATGGTGTCGTGGTCGCCGTGGTGCTCGATCGCGAAGCCCTGCACCGGCTTGCCGGTCTTGGCGATGCCGTCGACGATCAGCTGGGTCCATTGCGGCTCGATGCCGATCACGATCACCGCTGCCACGTTGGGGTTGGAGCCGGTGCCGATCAGGGTGCGGAAGTGCAGCTCCAGGTCGGCGCCGAACTGCAGGCGGCCATACGGGTGCGGCAGCGCCATGGTGCCCTTGATGTTGTTGGCGACCGCTTCGGCGGCGGCGTTCGAGATGTCGTCCACCGGCAGGATGATCACGTGGTTGCGTACGCCGACGCGGCCGTTTTCGCGGCGGTAGCCGAGGAAGGTGGTGTCCTTGTCAATCATTTATAAATCTCCGATTCCTGAATTCGATTCTGCTGAGGTCTTGGGCCCGCGCGGCGGCTTACCAGCGCTTGGTCTTGACGTTGTGGACGTGCAGGTGTTCGCCGGCCTTGATCGGCTTGACCACCTTGCCGATGTCGACGCCGTACTTGATGACGGTGTCGCCCACGGCCAGGTCCTGCAGCGCGATCTTGTGGCCGACCGGGATGTCGCTGCCCGAGCGCGCCTCGATGATGCGGTCCTGCTCCATCACCCAGCCCTGCAGCGCGTCGCCGGTCTTGACGCCGTCGACCACCACCACCGTACCCACCGAATCACCATCTTCGTGCACCACAAAATGAATCATTTCTGTCTCCTTGTCCGGGTGGTTCTCGTTGAACCGTGAAGCCATCGTACTCCCCGAATTCATACGTGTCAACTGCATCATCTATATGAATTCGAATTTTTTTGTGGATGAGTCGCGGAGCCGCCGCGAGGGGAGCGGACGCGGCCCGGCCACGGGTGCGGGTAAAATATGCGCACCTCGCTCTTCCAGACCCTGCCATGCCTGCCATCGACACCCCGCACACCATCACCCTCATCCGCCCCGACGACTGGCACCTGCACCTGCGCGACGGCGCGCACCTGTCCAGTGTGGTGGCCCACAGCGCGCACCAGTTCGCGCGCGCCATCGTGATGCCGAACCTGAAGCCGCCGGTGACCACCGTCGCCGCTGCCGCCGCCTACCGCGACCGTATCCTGGCCGCGCTGCCGCCCGGCGTGAAGTTCGAGCCGCTGATGACGCTGTACCTGACCGATAACACCGATCCGGACGAAATCCGCCGCGCCCGCGATACCGATTTCATCCACGCCGTGAAGCTGTACCCGGCCGGCGCCACCACCAACTCCGATGCCGGCGTCACCGACCTGCGCAAGTGCTACAAGACGCTCGAGGTGATGCAGGAACTCGACATGCCGCTGTGCGTGCACGGCGAAGTCACCGACCACGACATCGACCTGTTCGACCGCGAAGCCGTATTCATCGAGCGCGTGATGCGTCCGCTGCGCCGCGACCTGCCCGAGCTGCCGATCGTGTTCGAACACATCACGACCAGGGACGCGGCCCAATACGTGGCCGAAGCGGAGGGCCCGATCGGCGCCACCATCACCGCCCACCACCTGCTCTACAACCGCAACGAGATCTTCCGCGGCGGGATTCGTCCGCACTACTACTGCCTGCCGGTGCTCAAGCGCGAGGAGCATCGCCTGGCGCTGGTCACCGCCGCCACCAGCGGCGACGAGCGCTTCTTCCTCGGCACCGACTCGGCGCCGCACGCCATCGGCGCGAAGGAAGCCTCGTGCGGCTGCGCCGGCTGCTACACCGCGCTGCACGCGATGGAGCTGTACGCCACCGCCTTCGAAGAGGCGGGCGCGCTGGACAAGCTGGAAGCATTCGCCAGCCTGAACGGGCCGGCCTTCTACGGCCTGCCGGTGAACGAAGGCACGATCACGCTCAAGCGCGAGCCGTGGACGCTGCCAGCCGCCGTTCCCTTCGGCGAACAGCAGCTGGTGCCGCTCAACGCCGGCGAACAGATCAACTGGAAGATGCTGTAAGCCGCATGCTGGCGCAGATCGACTGGTCGCGGCCGTGGCTGGATTCGGTGCGGCCGGCGTTCGAGCGCCTGCAGGGCGACAGCTTCATCGACGCATTCAACGCCAACGCGGCCGCGCTGGCGCTGGCCAACCACCGCGGACTGCCGCTGCGCTTCGTACCGCAGTCCGCGCTGCCCGAAGGGACGGCCTACGAGGAATTCATCGGCGCCACCGGCTGCGTGCCCACGCGCGATAACCTGCATGACTTCTTCAATGGCCTGGTGTGGCAGACTTTCCCGCTCATCAAGCGCGAACTGAATGCGCTGCAGGCGGCGCAGATCGCGCAGGCCGGCGTCGGCAAGTCGCGCGGGCCGGCACGCGATGCCGCCACCATCTTCGACGAAAACGCCGCACTGCTGCTGGTGCGCGACGATGCCGACGGCGCCGCGCTGGTCGAGGCCCTGCGCGGCCACCGCTGGCGCGAAGCCCTGCTCGATCGGCGCGCCATGTTCGGCCGCGATGCCGAGCTTTGGCTGTTCGGGCACGCCTTGATGGAAAAGCTGGCGGCCCCGCGCAAGGCGATCACCGCCCATGTGCGCGTGGTGCCCGCGCCGGCCGGCTTCTTCACGCTGGCGTGGGAGCAGCGCCGCGCATGGATCGACCGGCAGGTCGCATCGCAACTCATTCAACAGGGACTGGGCAGTGGCGGCTTCACGCCGCTGCCGGTGCTCGGCGTGCCCGGCTGGTGGCCCGGCCAGGACGAGGCTTTTTATTCGGACGACAGCGTGTTCCGCGCCAAGCGGACGCCATGAACAGGAGATATCGATGACGAAGACGGTTCGGTGGGGCATTCTCAGCACGGGCAGGATCGCGCGCTGGTTCGCCACCGCTTTGAAGGACACGCCCGGCGCGGTGCTGCACGCCGTCGCTTCGCGCGAGCTCGCTTCCGCGCAGGCGTTCGCGCAGGAGTTCGGCGCCGCGAAAGCGTATGGCTCGTATCAGGCGCTGGCGGACGACCCGGACGTCGAACTGGTCTACATCGGCACGCCGCACACGATGCACGCGGCGAACGCGCTGATGGCGCTCAACGGCGGCAAGGGTGTGCTGTGCGAGAAGGCCTTCACCGCCAACCGCCGCGAGGCCGAGGAAGTCGTCGCGCTGGCTCGCGAGAAGAAGCTGTTCCTGATGGAGGCGATGTGGAGCCGCTTCCTGCCCGCGCTGGCCGAGGTGCGGCGCATCATCGGCTCCGGCGAGATCGGGCCCGCACGCCAGATCACCGCCGATTTCGGCTTCGTGTCGGCCGGCGGCCCGGAACACCGCCTGTTCAACCCGGCGCTGGGCGGCGGCGCGCTGCTCGACCTGGGCATCTATCCGCTGTCGCTGTCGGCGGCCTTGCTCGGCCCTGTCGAATCGGTACGCGCGCAGGCGGAACTGGGGCCGACCGGCGTCGACACGCAAACCGGCTTCACGCTCAAGCACCGCGACGGCGGCATCTCGGTGTGCAGCTGCTCGATCGTGGCGCGCACGCCGTGCGAGCTGACGGTGTCGGGCACGCGCGGCCAGGTGCGCATGAACACGCGCTTCCACCAGGCGACCTCGCTGACGGTGACGCTGGAAGACGGCAGCGCGCGCGCGGTCCCCACGCCGTTCGACGGCAACGGCTATGCCTACGAGGCGATCGAAGCGCAGCGGTGCTACACCGCCGGCCTGATCGAAAGCCCGCACATGACGCACGACGAAACGCTGGCGCTGATGGGCGTGATGGACGAAGTACGGCGGCAGGTTGGGGTCCGGTACAGCGCCGACGATGTGTAAGGACGACATGTAAGCAGATGTCTGCTTGGTAAGCGATTGTAAGGGACGTCAACAGCAGCGTGGCGTGGTCCGTTTTTGGCTCAGTGGCACACGATGTGCACTACCTGATAAACCACCAAGGATCATCACCATGAAAAAAGTCATCGCTACCCTGATCGCCGGCCTGTTCGCAACCGCTGCATTCGCGCAGACCCCTGCGGCTACCACCCCGGCCGCACCGGCCGCGAAGACCGAGCAGGCTGCTCCGGCCGCCGATGCCAAGGCAACGACCGACACCAAGGTCGCCAAGGCGACGACCAAGCACAAGAAAGCCAAAGCTCACAAGAAGGCGGCCAAGAAGGCAGAAGCCGCAGCCACCGAGCAAACCGCAGAAGCCAAGTAATCGCAGCGCTTCGATGGACAAGGCCCGCAGCGATGCGGGCTTTTTTCGTATTTACGCCGCATGGAGCGTGTGACAATTCGATGTTGACACGCGGTCGTGGGCGGCACGATACTCGCTGTCGATATCCCAGCGTTTTCAGAAAGGAGGGCACATGATGCGTCGTGCATTATTGCTGGCTGCGGGACTGCTGCTGTCGCAAGCCAGTTTTGCAGAACCGGTCCCGGTCCCGCCCTCGAAAGCCGCCTACGTCGGCGAGTGGCGCGGCGAGGGCTTCGTGCTGACCATCCAGCAGAACGGCAAGATCCACTACAAGCGCAATCGCCGCGACTTCAACGCCGACGTCAACATCGAGCTGCAAAGCTTCAATGGCGACAGTTTCGAGGCCGGCGTACCCTATGTGCGCACCACCTTTGTGGTCAGCAAGCCGCCGCGCCTGGACAAGGGCAAGTGGAAGATGACGGTTGACGGCGTCGAGCTGACAAAAGTGCAGTAAGCCGCTGCACCCCAGGCCGGGCTGAAACATCCTCGCAACGAGTTTCGTGATCACATTGATGCGGTGGTAATCGCGCCGCGAGCGCGACCACGTGAAGCTGGCCCGCGCCTTGCGCATCGTGCATACCTTGCGATCAGACCTTCAGGAACTCCTCGCGCCCGCCCAGCCAGCGCTCGAGGTGGGCGTCGACCGTGTAGCGGTAGGGGCCGTGCTCTTCCTGCAGCAGGTGCTGGGCGACGTCGCGCGCCTGCTCGACGATCCACTGGTCGGTCTCCAGGTTCGCGAAGCGCAGCATGGCCTGCCCCGACTGGCGCGCGCCGAGGAATTCGCCGGGGCCGCGGATCTCCAGGTCGCGCCGCGCGATCTCGAAACCGTCGGTGGTCTCGCGCATGGTCATCAGGCGCTGCTTGGCCACCGGGCCGAGCGGGCTTTGGTAGAGCAGCAGGCAGGCGCTGGCGGCCGAGCCGCGGCCGACGCGTCCGCGCAGCTGGTGCAGCTGCGACAGGCCGAAGCGCTCTGCGTGCTCGATCACCATCAGCGAGGCATTCGGCACGTCGACGCCGACTTCGATGACGGTGGTGGCGACCAGTACGTGCACCTCGCCTGCGGCAAAGGCGTCCATTACTTCCTGCTTCTCGGCCGGCTTCAGGCGGCCGTGCACCAGGCCCACGCGCAGGTCGGGCAGGGCTTCGGCCAGCGTTTCGTAGGTCTCGGTGGCGGTCTGCAGCTGCAGCGCCTCGGATTCCTCGATCAGCGGGCAGACCCAGTAAACCTGGCGGCCTTCCAGCGCCGCCGCGTGCACGCGCTCGATCACTTCGTCGCGCCGCTGGTCGTCGATGGTGCGGGTGACGATGGGGCTGCGGCCCGGCGGCAGCTCGTCGATCACCGACACTTCGAGGTCGGCGTAGTAGGTCATGGCCAGCGTGCGCGGGATCGGCGTGGCCGACATCATCAGCTGGTGCGGCACCTCGCCGCCGGCGCCCTTGTTGCGCAGGGTGAGCCGCTGGCCGACGCCGAAGCGGTGCTGTTCGTCGACGATCACCAGGCCGAGTTTGGCGAAACTGACCGTGTCCTGGATCAGCGCGTGGGTGCCGATGACGAGTTGCGCCTCGCCCGATTCGACCAGCTCCATCGCGCTCGACTTGTCCTTTTTCTTGAGGCTGCCGGTGAGCCAGGCGACCTTCACGCCCAGCGGCTCCATCCACGCGGCGATCTTGCGGAAGTGCTGTTCGGCGAGGATCTCGGTGGGCGCCATCAGCGCGGCCTGGTAGCCGCTGTCGACGGCTTGCGCCGCCGCCAGCGCCGCGACCACGGTCTTGCCGCTGCCGACGTCGCCCTGCAGCAGGCGCTGCATGGGGAAGCCTTCGCGCAGGTCGGCGCGGATCTCGCGCACCACGCGCTGCTGGGCGCCGGTGAGCTTGAAGGGCAGGCCCGCCAGGAAGGATTCGGACAGCGCACCGATGGCGCGCAGCTGCGGCGCGCCCTTGTCGCGGCGGGCGCGCTGGGCCCGTTTCAGCGACAGCTGCTGGGCCAGCAGCTCGTCGAACTTCATGCGGGTCCAGGCCGGGTGGGTGCGTTCGGTCAGCGCGTATTCGTCGACGTCGGTGGGCGGGTAGTGCAGCAGCTTGATCGACGGTTCGAAGTCTTCCAGCTTGAGTTGCGCCCGCAGCGCCTGCGGCAGCGTGTCGCGCCAGTCCACGCGCTTCATCGCGTCGCCGATGGCGCGGCGCAGGATGGTCTGCGACAGGCCTTCGCCGGACGGATAAACCGGCGTCAGCGCGGTCGGAAGCGGCGCCCCTTCGTTGACGATCTTGTATGCCGGATGAACCATCTCGGCGCCGAAGAAGCCGTGTTTCAGGTCGCCGCGGGCCCGCACGCGCACGCCCTCGGCC
>JAEWEK010000180.1 GCA_023389425.1 Pseudomonadota bacterium
AGCTGCCACACGGTCGATCCGAACCTGTCCTCGCGCGCCGGTCCGGGGCTGTACGGCGTGGTCGGGCGCAAGCTCGGTGCGGCGCCGGGATTCAACTACAGCCAGGCGCTCGCGCGCGCCGGCGGCAGCGGCAAGACCTGGACCCATCAGGAGCTCGAGCTGTTCCTCGCCGATCCGAGCAAGGCCGTGCCCGGCACCACGATGCCGGTCAACGTGCCGGACAAGGCGGATCGCGAGGCGCTGATCGCCTACCTTGCCAGCCTGCGCGGCGAGAGCGCCGCAACGGTCGCGCAAGCGGCCACCGGATCCGCGGCGGCGCCCGGCAACTGGAGCGAAAACAAGCCGGGCAGGAACTATCGCATCACGGTCGAGCAATTGGTCGCACCCTACGGCAGCAGCAGCGCCGGCAACAGTCCGAAGCTGGCGCCGCGTCCGGAAGGTGCGATGCCGAGCGTGCCGCCGGGTTTCAAGATCGGCATCTTCGGCACCGATCCCGACCGTGGCCGCGGTCCGCTGCGCGCACCGAACGGCGACATCTTCCTTGCCGATCCGGGCAAGGGACAAATTCGCGTGTTCCGGCAGGGAGGCGCCGACAAGGCGGAATCGGACGGCATTTACATCACCGGCCTGACGCGCCCCTACGGCATGGCCTTCTATCCGTCGAACGCGCATCCGCAATACCTGTACGTCGCCAACGTCAACTCGGTGGTGCGGATTCCGTATGCAAACGGCGACCTGAAGGCGCGCGGCGAACCGGAAGTGGTCGTGCCCAAGCTGGTCGATACCACCGGGGGCCACGTGACCCGCACCCTGGCGTTCTCGCAGGACGACAAGACGCTGTTCGTGTCGATCGGCTCGGCCACCAATGTCGCGACCGACATCGGGAACAAGCCGCCGGAAGCGCTGTCAAAGTGGGAAGCGGAGCACGGTGTCGGTGGCGCATGGGGCGTCGAGACCGACCGTGCTTCCGTCCTGGCCTTCAGTCCTGATGGCAAGGAGCGCCGTCCGTTTGCCACGGGCCTGCGCAATTGCGTCGGCATGCTGGTGTACCCAACAACGGGTGACCTGATGTGCAGCGTGAACGAGCGCGACGAACTCGGCGACAACCTGCCGCCGGACTACGTCACGCGCGTGAAAAAGGGCGGGTTCTACGGCTGGCCGTGGTACTACCTCGGCGACCATGAAGACCCGCGCTTGAAGGACGTCCGCCCGGACCTGAAGGGCAAGGTGATCGTGCCGGATACGCTGTTGCAGGCGCACTCGGCACCGTTGGGCATGGTGGTGTATCACGCGCCGGCCGGGGCGAAGCATGCGTTCCCGAAAGAGTACGAAGGCGAGGTGTTCGTGGCGCTGCACGGATCGTGGAATCGCGGTACCCGCACGGGCTACAAGGTGGTGCGCGTGTTCATGAAGAATGGCGTGCCGACGGGCGAATACCAGGACTTCATGACCGGCTTCGTCATCAGCGATCGCGAGGTGTGGGGACGTCCGGCCGGTGTCGCGGTAGCGGCGGACGGCGCGCTGATCGTCGCCGACGATGGCGGTGGTGTGTTGTGGCGGATCGCGCCGGAGCGCTGAGTGCTTGGGTGGGCTCTCGAGTCCAACCTGGCGCAGGCGCCGCCATAAAGAAACGTGTCTGCGTTAAGTGTTGAAAGTGATTCGTCGTTCCGGCGAAGGCCGGAACCCATCCTGGGTGTGCGTGCTTGCCGCCCTCGCCGCAGCCGCGATCCAATAGGCTCAGTATGGGTCCCGGCGCCGGGACGACGTGCTTAAGTCAACACTTAACGCGGACAGCGCCTAAAAAAACCGCCTGCGAGCAGGCGGTTTGTGCAGAACGGGCGCGGCGGCGATTACCAGCCGATGTCCTTCAGCAGTTCCAGCGTCAGGTCGGTCGGCACGGTCACCAGATGGGTAAGGTCGGCGTTGATTGCCGGCTCCATCAACTGATTGCGCGAGGCAGTCGTGTTGTAGTGCGAAACCGACGAGCCGGACTGATACGGGTTGGGCGTGAACATCGTGATGCGGCCCATCGTATCGGCGCCCGCGCGCAAGGTCTTGGAACGCTCGAACTTGCCCACGGTGCCGGCGGTATTGCCGTTCGGCTTGGTCAGGCTGGCCAGGATCAGGGCGCCGTCGGCTTGCGTCACGCGCACCGATGGAATCGTGATCGTCGGATCGGAGCCTCCCATGCCGGCGACCGGGCCGGGGGCATTGTCGGCGACGATCACACCCACGGCGCCGGCATCCTGGGCGTTCTTGACCTTGACCGCGAACCCGCAAGTGCCGCGGCTGACGAGGGCAATGTTACGACGCACCGCCACCGCGTTGGCATCGTTGAACGGCGTGCAGGCCGAGCCCGGGCTGTCCGCCTGCAGGGCGACCGGAACGATTTGCGCTGTGGTCGGCGAGTTGTCCAGCTTCGGGCCGAAATCGGCTTCGCCGACCGAGTACAGGTCGCCGCCTTGGCCGGTGGCGCCGGCGCCGATGATGCGTAACTGCGGGACGCCGCTAAGCACGGACGGTACGGCCTTGGTGACGCGGGCTCCGGTCCAGGACAGACCCGATGGCTTGAGCGCCGATGCGGCGCGCTCGCCATTGGTCATCTCGACCCACAGCTTGTTGGTGGTGTTGTCGAGCAGGTTGTAGTCCCATACCGACGGGTAGCCGGCCAACTGGGCGCCGCTCGATCCGTTGGTGAAGGTCTGGAATCCCAGCCCGTGCGCCATTTCGTGCAGCAGGGTGGCGACGAAGTCGATGTCGTTGCCTTCGTTGCCATCCAGGCCGAAGTAGAACCTGCTTCCGCTCAGGCAATTCGGCTTGCCCAGTTCGGAGTTGAAGTTGGCGTTGATTTGCGGGCCAGGCGCATCCGAAATCTCGCTGCCGTACAGCTTGTTGGCCAGGGCATACGAGTACAGGGCACCCTGTTTCGGTGCGCCCGGGAAGCCGGCGAACACCTGGGTGGCGCCGGCGCTGCCGAGCACGGCACTGGTGGCGGTGCAGGTCAGCGGAGTGAACCGGGCGTTGATGACGATCGGCACCGAGCTGCTCAGGTTGGCGCCCCAGATATTGGCCGCGTAGGTGAACGCGATCAGGCGTTGCTGGCCGAGCGTGGTGCCGGTGTTGCCGCCAACCGGCGTGGCCGGGGTCGCGTCATTGAAGCCGACACCCGGCAGGTTGATGTTGTTGATGACGATCGTCGCCGCAGCCTGGGCCGAGCCCACCGCGGCGCAAGCGAGTGCGACGGCAGCGGCCGCCAGTTTGAGTGCCTTGTTATTGGACTTCATGCTCGTGCTCCTCGGAGTGCGTGGTCGTCACAGGATTGCCCAGGGATGCTTCGGCCGCGGCCTTGCCCTGGACACAATCACGCTCGAGCTTGCCGTCCGCACCGCGGCGCACCACGGAGTAGGAGATCGACTCTTCGTCGACATACGCGGCAACGATGCCGTTCTGCTGCAGGCGCACGACGCCGGTGGCGGGGGCCCCGGCGGCCTGGCGCGCGGCTTTCTGCGCGGCCATGTCGGCGGCGCGCATGTCGGCCAGCTGTTTTGCTTCCGCGGCCGTGGCGTTGCGAATCTTGCCCGTATGCGGATCCTTGGCAACGGTCTGGCCGACCTGACCTTCCTGTCCTGCGGCGAAAGCCGTACCGCTGAGCGCAAGCGCCGCAACGGCGACCGCGCCACGCAGTGTCAGTGCGTATTTATGCATGTCGTTCTCTCTCCAAAAGTGTAGTCAGATAATTGCAAACTTTTGCCCGGTCTTGGCGCCGGTTCCGCAACACTATAGTCGGAGAGGCAACACAAAAGCACAGCCATTATTAAAAATTTTCTATTGTTCTACATGTCAAGATATACATATTGTTTGGTTTCTCCTATGAAAATTGTTTCGAGGACGGAGTTGACATGTGTTGTGTTTGTCCACGCACGGTGCGCCTCCGGGTCCAGCGGTGCGGGCGTCGCCAGCCTTGGCGTGCTAGCCTCGGCCAGCCCGCGCGCGATGTAGCCGCCGCGCGGTGCGGTGCGCGCGAATGAAACCTGGCTGGAAGAGGGGGGGCTTGGGACTGGATGGCCGGCGTAATGCGAGCCGGCGCAGGCTCAATGCTGGTCGTCCTTGTGCTCGTTGTGGCCGCGCTGCGCTTGCCCCGGAGGCTGATGTTGTTGTTGCGGGGCAGGGTGGTTCTCTGGCGGCCGCGCCTGCGGCTGGGGATGCGGTGGCTCGGCTCGCTGCTGCGGCGGTTCTCGCTGCGGCTCTGGGCGTGGCGGCTGCGGACGATCCTGCGGTGGCGCTGGCGCGCGTGCAGGCTCGGGTCGCGCGGCCTGCTGTTGCGCGCGCGGACGCTGCGGCTCAGGACGGGGCGGTGCCGGCGCAGGTTCGGGGCGCGGCGCGGCCTGATGTGCTTGCGGTGCTGGATGAGCTTGTGGCGCCGGATGCGGTGGCGCGGCCGGTTCGACGGCTTGCGGCGCAGCTTGCGGGTGCGGAACTGCGCCACGCTGGCCCGGTGCGCCTTCGTGACGGCCCTGCGCCGCTTCAGGTGGCCTGGGCGCAGGCTCGTGCGACGTCGACGGCGCTACGCGCGCCGCTCCATGCGGGCCAGGCGCGGGGCTGGCCGGCATTGGCACCGCGCCCCGTGCGTTCGGTCCGGCTACGTGCTGTTGCGATGGCATATCCCTTTCCTGCACCGCGCGCGGCGGCACGGGTACGCCCGGCTGTCCCTGCCCGTGACGCCCCTGTTCCTGCTGCCGCTGCCCAGGCACTTGCGCCGCGCCTGCCGGCACAGGCCGCGCTTGCTGCTGGTGCGCGGCCTGGCCGGCGTTGGCCGGCAGCGGCGCGATCGGTGTCGGCATCGCCTGCGGTCCCCCGCCATGCGGCCCCGGTGCGATCGCCGGCCCGGCGCCGTGGGGACC
>JAEWEK010000321.1 GCA_023389425.1 Pseudomonadota bacterium
AGTTATGCTGAACATGTTGCAGGTTTGGATTTGTTGAGTCGGCAAACTCGGGTATACGCCCCAAATCCAATACCTGCAACCCCTCCCAGCTTAGTCAAGCAAATTATTCCGGACAGTAGTGCGCGCAGGCGGGGACCCATGCTGACTTCACCTGACCTGCGGCGCAACCGTGCGGCCACACAAATGGTCTATGGGACCCAGCCTCCGCGGGGACGACGGAAGCCCTGTCCTCAATGCCCCGGCGCGGTCGCCACCGTGGTCCCGGTAGTGGTCGTCATGGTCGTCGGCGCAGCCGACAGTGACGGCAAGGACGGCGACGCCGTCACCGTGGTGTTGATGGTGGTCGGCATCGCAACGCCGGACGACAGCGGCGGCGCAATCGAGTTGTTCGACACCGGCATCGGCGCCGCCGTGGCCGACGGCGTCACCGCCTCGATCAGGTGCGACGGCTTCAAATTCTCCAGCCAGTGCCGCACCCTGCCCGCATCCGCGGTCCGCGACATCTTCCCTTTCGAATCCAGCAGCACCATGATGACGCTGCGCCCCTGGATAAAGGCCTGCATCACCAGGCAGCGCCCCGCTTCGTTGATGAAGCCGGTCTTCTGCAGCCCGATATTCCAGTCCGGCATTGCGACCAGGTAGTTGGTGTTATGGAAGGACATCAGCCGCCCGCTGGCCGCGACCGACGAACCCGGATCGGTCGTGTACTGGCGCAGCAGCGGTTCTTCATGCGCCACCTTGACCAGCTTGGCCAGGTCGCGCGCGCTGGAGACGTTGGCGCTGGACAGCCCGCTCGAATCCACATAATGCGTATCGTTCATGCCCAGCTCGCGCGCCTCGGCATTCATCGCTTCGACAAAGGCTGTGATACCGCCTGGATAATTGCGACCGAGTGCGGCCGCCGCGCGGTTCTCTGAACTCATCAGCGCAATGTGCAGCATGTCGCTGCGCTTGAGCTTGGCGCCGACGCGCAGGCGCGAGCTGCTGTATTTGAGCCGGTCGACGTCGGCCTCGGTAACGGCCAGCACTTCGTTCATGTCCTGCTGCGCCTTGACCACGACCAGGCCCGTCATGAGCTTGGTGATCGAGGCGATCGGCAGCGCGACGCTGGAATTTTTCTCGAACAGGACTTCGGAAGTCTGCTGGTCGAGCACCAGCGCGACATTGGATTTGAGACCCATGGGATCATGCGTGCCGGCCAGCCCGGCCAGTTCGCCCGCGCTCAGCGCCGCTACCGCGGGCGCGGCGCGGCGCACGCGCTTCCAGACCACCTTGCGTTTGCCGTGCACCATCTCGATACGGCGCACCATTTGCTCACGGTTATCGTCCGCGATGGCCTGGGCCACATCCTTGTGTTTGGCGGCGGCCTTCTTGACGTGATGCTTGCTGCTCGCGGCCGAGGCCGGCTCGAGCATGAACAACATTGACAGGACGGCAGCGAACGCAAGCTTGTACATCTGAAACCCTCGGGTGAAACGGATGAGCACTGCATGAAGTGTAGCGAAAGACGTCGCCAGCGCAAGCGAATTTCGATGTATCGTGCGCCGTTTTTTGCCACACAACAACAGCCGCCGCCCGTGGCGCGGCAGTCCCGATCTTACGCTACTCGGCGAAGCGCACGAATGCGTCCAGCGGTTCGCGCTCCGTCACCAGCGAATTTTCGACCTTGGCGCGGTCGGCCCAGCCAAGCGCCATCCCGCACACCACCATTTCGCTGTCCTGCAAGTCCAGGTGCCGCTTGATGATCTTGTGGTAATGGATGAAGGCCGCCTGCGGGCAAGTGTCGAGGCCACGCGCGCGCGCGGCCACCATGATGTTTTGCAAGAACATGCCGTAATCGAGCCAGGAGCCCTGCTCCAGCACGCGGTCGATGGTGAAGATGAAACCGACCGGCGCATCGAAAAAGCGAAAGTTGCGCGCGTGCTGGGCCGCCATGCCCGGCTTGTTCTCGCGCGTGATGCCCAGCAGCGAGTACAGGTCCCAGCCAACCTTGCGGCGGCGCTCGATGAAGGGCGACACCCACTGGCGCGGGTAATAGAAATACGCCTCCGTGTGTTCCTTGTTGAGTTCCGGATCGTTATACGCGGCAAGGATGTCGTCCGTCAGCGCCTGCTTGGCCTTGCCGGTCAGCACGTAGACCTTCCACGGCTGGATATTGGTGCCGGACGGCGCGCGCGCGGCCACTTCGAGAATCTTCTCGATGTCTTCGCGGGCCACGGGGTCGGGCAGGTAGGCCCGGATCGAACGCCGCGAGCCGATCGCCGCGTCCACTGCCTCCTGCTGGGGGCTGGAAATCATGTCTTCTCCTTCTTTACAACAAATGCCACGCCGGCCACGGCCACCGCCATGCCCAGCAATCCGGCCGGGCTGAGCGCCTCGCCGAACATCAGCCAGGCCATGACGGCGGTGGTGGGCGGCGTCAGATACAGCAAGCTCGTCACTTGTGTCGCCGCATTCCGGCTGATCAATTTGAACAGCAGGAAGATCGCACCGATCGACAAGCCGAATACCGACCACAACAGCGCGCCGGTGAAGCGCGCATTCCATTGAACCTGCGACAGCGACAGGTCGAAACCTTCCAGCCATATGGCCAGCGGCAGGATCGCCACCACGGTCGCGCTGAACTGGATCACGGTGCCCGTGCGCAAATCGAATGTGGGGCAGAACCTCTTCTGGTACATCGTACCGGCTGTCATCGACACCAGCGCGAGCAGGCACAAGGCCATCGCCAGCGGCGACAGGCCGCTCAGGCTGATTTTCGAATACACGACCAGCGCGACGCCGGACAGGCCCAGCACCAGCCCCAGCCATTGCAAGGGCCGCACGCGCTCGCCGATCAGCGGCGCCGCGAACGCGGTCAGGATCGGCTGCATCCCGACGATCAGCGCCGACAGGCCCGCCGGCATGCCGTGCTTGATCGAGGTCCACACGCCGCCGAGATAGCCCGCCTGCATCAGCAAGCCGGCCACGGCCATGTGCCCGATGCGTCCGCGCGGCCATGGTGCGCCGGACCATAGCACGACCGGCAGCAGCACCAGGACCGCGATGCCGCAGCGCAAAATCAAAAAGGTCAGCGGCGGCGCGTAAGGCAAGCCGAACTTGGCCGTGACGAATCCCGTGCTCCACAAAAACACAAAGAACAGGGGGATGGGCGACAGCCAGGACGTGCCGGCACGGGCCGCAGCAGGGGTGTTCACGGACGAGATTGCCAGAGTAAAAGATGTGAGTCTAGCATGCCGCCCGCATGCCCTCCCGGCCGTATGCCCGTCTGGTCCCGCTTGTTATTTCCGATGCAAGAAAACGACAATACAGCCGGGTCATTGTGCACTGCATCAAAAAGTACTTGACGTGTCCGGCAAAGTCAGTAAAATCGATTCTGTTGCGGTGCACAATGCACTTTCCAGGATCACCCAGCTTCTCGGCATCATCCCTTTTATCAAATCGTTTCAGACCGGAGAACATTATGTTTGCAATCCCCGAGCAGTTCTCGAATGCTACCAAAGCCAATTTCGAATCGCATTTCGCCCTGATGTCGTCGCTGACCTCCAAGACCTTCGAAGGCATGGAAAAGCTGGTCGACCTGAACATCAGCGCCGCCAAGGCCACGCTGGAAGAATCGTCGGCCGCCGCCCGCCAGCTGCTGCAGGCCAAGGACGCACAAGAATTCTTTTCGCTGAGCGCCGCCCAGGCCCAGCCGACCGCCGAGAAAGCGCTGTCGTACGGCCGTCAATTGGCCTCGATCGCCGCTGGCACCGGCGCCGAGTTCAGCAAAGCTGCCGAAGACCAGATCGTGGAAGCCAACCGCAAGGTGATCTCGCTGGTGGACGAAGTGAGCAAGAACGCGCCGGCCGGTTCGGAGAGCTACATCGCCGCCGTCAAGACCGCGATCAGCAACGCCAACGCAGGCTACGAGCAGTTCAGCAAGACCGCCAAGCAGGCTGTCGAAGCGATGGAAACCAACTTCAACGCCGCTGTGAACCAGTTCGGCCAGGCTGCACGCAAAGCTGCTTGATCGGCTAAACGGTTTATACCAGAACGGGGCGGAACCTTCGCGGGTTCCGCCCCGTTTTTCGTATGCCCCGTCGTTTGGCGGTAGCTATTCTCCCAGATACGCCGCCTGCACCCGCGGGTCATGCAGCATATCGTCCGCATTCCCGGTCATGGTGACCATGCCTGAATCCATCACGTACCCGCGGTCCGCCGCCTGCAGTGCCAGCTTCGCATTCTGCTCCACCAGCAGGATCGTAATCCCCTGCTTCGACACGTCGCGGATCACCTCGAAGATCTTCTCCACCATGATCGGCGACAGCCCCATCGACGGCTCGTCCAGCAGCAGCAAGGTGGGATGGCACATCAGCGCGCGCGCCATCGCCAGCATCTGCTGCTCGCCGCCGGACAAGGTGCCCGCCATCTGCGCCGAACGCTCCTTCAGGCGCGGGAACACGCTGTACCACTTCTCGATATCCGCCTCGATGCCCGCCTGGTCGCGTCGCGTGTAGGCGCCCATCAGCAGGTTTTCGCGGATCGACATGCGCGTGAACACGCCGCGCCCTTCCGGCACCATCGCCAGCTTCTGCTCCACCAGCTTGAACGACTGCTTGCTGCTCAAGGGCTGGCCCAGGTAGGAAATCGTGCCCTCGACCTTACAGGCCGGCAGCGTGCCGGTAATCGCCTTGAGCGTGGTGGTCTTGCCCGCGCCGTTGGCGCCGATCAGCGTCACCAGCTCGCCCTTGCTCACCTCGAGATCGACGCCCTTGACCGCCTTGATGCCGCCGTAGGCCACCTTCAGCCCCGACACCTTGAGAATCGATTCGCTCATCAATGAGCACCTCCCAGATAAGCCTCGATCACCGCCTGGTCCTTCTGTATCTCGGCCGGCAAGCCTTCCGCGATGCGCTTGCCGTACTCCAGCACGGTGATGCGGTCGCACAGGCCCATCATCAGTTTCACATCGTGCTCGATCAGCAGGATGGTCTTGCCGTCGGCCTTGATCTTTACCAGCAGCTCGCGCAGCGCCAGCTTTTCGGTCGCGTTCATGCCGGCAGCCGGTTCGTCCAGCGCCAGCAGCTTGGGATCGGTCGCCAGCGCGCGGGCGATCTCGAGCCGGCGCTGGTCGCCGTAGGACAGGAACTTCGCGGTGCGGCTGGCAAACTGGCCGATGCCCACGAAATCCAGCAGCTCCTGCGCGCGCTGGCGGATCGCCGCCTCTTCCTCGCGCGCCGCCTTGTGGCGGAAGATCGCGCCGAACACGTTCTGGCGTGTGCGCACGTGGCGCCCCACCATCACGTTTTCCAGCGCCGACATCTCGCCGAACAGGCGGATGTTCTGGAAGGTGCGGGCGATGCCGGCCTTGGCCACTTCATGCGGCGCCGACGGCGAATACGGTTTGCCATCGAGCTCGAATCTGCCGCTGTCCGGCTGGTACAGGCCCGTAATCACGTTGAAGAAGGTGGTCTTGCCGGCGCCGTTCGGGCCGATCAGGCCGTAGATCTGGCCCTGCCTGATCGTGATGCCGACATCGGTAAGCGCCTGCAGGCCGCCGAAGCGCTTGTTCACGCCGGCGATATTCAAAAGGATCTGGTCGCTCATCGTTCCCTCACGCCGCCGCTTCGGCTTCATCGTTGTCGGTCGCGGCGACCGGACGCTCTTCCCGGTTCGGCGACGGCCACAGGCCCGCCGGACGGTTCAGCATGATCAGCACCATGGCCAGGCCGTAGAGCAGCTGGCGCAGCACCTCGGCCTCGATGATGACGTGCCCGAACAGCGCATGCTGCGCCGGTTCGACCACGTGGCGCAGCAGTTCCGGAAGCGCGGCCAGCAGCACGCCGCCCATCACCACGCCCGGGATGTGGCCGATGCCGCCCAGGACCACCATCGCCAGCACCGCGATCGACTCGGTGAACGAGAACGACTCCGGCGACACGAAGCCCTGGAAGGCGCCGAACATCGCGCCCGCCACGCCGCCGAAGGAGGCGCCCATCGAGAACGCCAGCAGCTTCACGTTGCGGGTGTTGATGCCCATGGCCTTGGCCGCGATCTCGTCCTCGCGGATCGCGACCCAGGCGCGGCCCAGGCGCGAATGCTGCAGGCGGCTGGTGATGAAGATCGTGGCGATGCACAGCAAGAGGAACAGGAAGTAGTATGCATTCACCGACGGCATCGACAGCCCGAACACATGCACGGTGGCGCCCGATCCCGGCTCGCCCGCCAGCGACACGCCGCCGATGCGCACCGGATCGATCATATTGATGCCCTGCGGCCCGTTGGTGAAGTTGATCGGATCGTTCAGGTTGTTCATGAAGATGCGGATGATCTCGCCGAAGCCGAGCGTCACGATCGCGAGGTAGTCGCCGCGCAGCTTCAGCGTCGGCGCACCGAGCAGCGCACCGGCCAGGCCGGCGACCAGCGCCGCCAGCGGCACGATGAACCAGACGCTCAGGTGAATGCCGTTCTGCGTCACTTCCGGCCCGCACAGCCTGACCAGCCAGTCGCCCAGCGCCGGATAGTTGTCGACGATGGACTGCAGCAGCGCGGCGAACTGCGGCGACGACAGCAGGCCCGTGAGATACGCGCCCACCGCGAAGAAGGCGATGTAGCCCAGGTCCAGCAGGCCGGCGAAACCGACCACGATGTTCAGGCCCAGCGCGAGCATGATGTACAGCAGCGCCATGTCGAGGATGCGTACCCACGAGTTGCCGTAATGGCTGGCGAAGAAGGGGAAGGCGACCATCACGGCCAGCAGCAGCGCCATGCTGGCGTAGGACTGGCGCGGCTTGTGCCTGACGTCGAAAGAGAGGAATGCCATTGCTGTCTCCTGTCTCAGGCGCGGTCGGCCACGCGCTCGCCCATGATGCCGGACGGGCGGATGGTCAGCACCAGGATCAGCACCACGAAGGCGAAGATGTCCTGGTAGTTCGAGCCGAGGAAGCCGCCGGTGAAGTCGCCGATGTAGCCGGCGCCGAGGCTTTCGATGATGCCGAGGACAATCCCGCCGATCATCGCGCCGTAGATATTGCCGATGCCGCCGAGGACCGCGGCCGAGAAGGCCTTCATGCCGGGCACGGTGCCCATCGCGAACTGGATCGACGCGTAATTCGCGCCCCACATCACGCCGGCGACGGCGGCCAGCGCTGCGCCGATGGCGAAGGTGGCGACGATCACGCGGTTGGAATCAACGCCCATCAGGCCGGCCACGCGCGGGTTCTCGGCGACGGCGCGCATCGCGCGGCCAAGGCGGGTACGCTCGACCAGCATCACCAGGCCAAACATGGCCACGGCGGCCAGCACCAGCAGCAGCACCTGGGTCGGCGAGATCATGGCGCCGGCGATCACGATCGGCTCTGACGAGAGCAGTTGCGGGAATGGCAGCGGACTGCGGCCCCAGATCATCATCGCGATCGTCTGCAGCAGGATCGACACGCCGATCGCGGTAATCAGCGGCGCCAGGCGCGGCGCATTGCGCAGGCGGCGGTAGGCCACGCGTTCGATGATCACGTTCACCAGCGCGCACACGGGGATGGCGCCGATGATGGCGATCGCCAGTTGCGCATAGCCGGGAAGGTCGGGCGCATAGACGCCGAGCAGCTTGAGGATCGACAGGCCGACCATGGCGCCGATCATCAGCACGTCGCCGTGGGCGAAGTTAATCAGGTTGAGCACGCCGTACACCATCGTGTACCCGAGCGCGATCAGCGCATACATACTGCCTAGCACCAGACCGTTGAGGATCTGCTGGACGAAAGTCTCCATGACTTGCTTGCCTCATTCAAACTAACAAAAACGGCACCCCGGAAGATCCGGAAGTGCCGCTCTGGCATGACTAATGTTTTCCGCTGAGTTTCTTACGACAAACTACCGAGCGTTGCAATCATAACGAGGTTTTGCGAAAAGTAACATCGGAAGATGGAAGGAAACGCTGTGCACAAGAGAGAACGTCGTTCCCGCGCAGGCGGGAACCCCATTTCCGCTGCTCCGCACCAAAGTGCTTAGCACCGGGCATGCGAAATGGGGTCCCCGCTTTCGCGAGGACGACGATCTCTCAATTGCTCAGGTCTTGTTCGATCAAGCAGCCGGGGCCTTGCCGCCATCCAGCCCCTTCGGCAGCGGGAACGTGACGTTCTCGATCTCCCCATCCAGCACCCGCACGCTCGCCGCGCCCAGCACCTTCAGCCGCTCGATGACTGCCGCGACCAGCACTTCCGGCGCCGACGCCCCTGCCGTCACGCCGATGCGGCGCTTGCCGGCGACCCAGCCCGGATCGATGCCCTCGGCGTTGTCGACCATATACGCCGGCGTGCCCTTCTTCTCCGCCACTTCGCGCAGGCGGTTCGAGTTGGAGCTGTTCGGGCTGCCCACCACGATCACCACTTCCACCTGCGGCGCCATGAACTTGACCGCCTCCTGGCGATTGGTGGTCGCGTAGCAGATGTCGCCCTTCTTCGGCTCGATGATGTGCGGGAAGCGCGCCTTGAGCGCGGCGATCACGTCGGCCGTGTCGTCCACCGACAGCGTGGTCTGCGACACATAGGCCACCGCGTCCGGATTCGCCACCTGCAGCGTCGCCACGTCCTCGACCGTCTCGACCAGGTGCATGCCCGCTTCCGACTGCCCCATCGTGCCTTCGACTTCCGGGTGGCCGTGGTGGCCGATCATGATGATCTCGCACCCCTGCTTGCGCATCTTGGACACTTCCACGTGCACCTTGGTGACCAGCGGGCAGGTCGCGTCATACACGGTCAGGCCGCGCGATTCGGCTTCCTGGCGCACCGCCTTCGACACGCCGTGGGCCGAGAACACCAGCGTATTGCCGGCCGGGACGTCGTCCAGGTCTTCGATGAAAATCGCGCCCTTGTTGCGCAGGTCGTTGACGACGTAGGCGTTATGCACGATCTCGTGGCGCACGTAGATCGGCGCGCCGAATTGCTGGAGGGCGCGCTCGACGATCTCGATGGCGCGGTCGACGCCGGCGCAGAAGCCGCGCGGTTGGGCGAGCAGAATTTCGTTGTCCATGCGTGTCCTTAGAGAACCGAAATCAGTTGTACTTCGAACGTCACCGTTTGGCCTGCCAGCGGGTGGTTGAAATCGAAAATGGCCGAGTCTTCGCGCAGCTCGCGCAGCACGCCGGCGAACCGGCCGCCGCCCGGCGCGTTGAAGGTCACCAGGTCGCCCACCGCATATTCCTCGTCCGGCACCGAATTCTCGGCCAGCGTCGCTTTCGACACGGCCTGGATCAGGTCCGGGTTGCGCGGGCCGAAGCCGCCTTCGTCCGGCCCGAGCGTGAAGGTCTGGTGCGCGCCTTCCGGCAGGCCCAGCAGCTTTTGCTCGAGGGCCGGAGCCAGCTGGCCCTGCCCCATCATCAGGGTCGCGGGGGTGCCGCCGAAGGTGGTGACGATGTCCTTGCCATCGGCTGCGGCCAAGCGGTAATGCAGGGTCAGGTAGGACGATTCCGTGACGGCGGCGGGGGTTGCGTGGGACATATTCTTTCTTCTGGCAGGCAAACCGATATTGTAAGCCACGAAGGGAGTGCCCGCCTTGGCCCTGTCCATTTTTTGACCAGTCCGGTATCGGAGTGGACGAAGCTTCAACAAAATGCGGGACCGGCATATCGACAGGAGGCGCGGTGGCAATCAAGCAATGGCCCGAACAGGATCGCCCGCGCGAGCGTCTGGCGCGCGAAGGCGCGGCCGCGCTGTCGAGCGCGGAGCTGCTGGCGATCTTCCTGCGCGTGGGCGTGCGGGGACAAAGCGCGGTCGAGCTCGGCCAGGCGATGCTTGGGCATTTCGGTTCCTTGCACCGCCTGCTGCACGCGACGCTGGAAGAATTTTGCGAGCTCAAGGGC
>JAEWEK010000232.1 GCA_023389425.1 Pseudomonadota bacterium
GATGATGGGTGTGATCAAATCCGGCAAGCCATTCGACGTGAATTTAGCGCTTGCCAGGATCTGAAGAACACAGTATCTGCGAAGGTGGAAACCATGCTGAACTGGGTGGCCGTTAGCTCCACCTTTCACCGTTAGCCCGTCGTCCCCGCGAAGGCGGGGACCCATGCTGAGCTATCGGGCCTGCGGCACCGATTTTCGACGTTGCATACGGTCTATGGGTTCCGGCCTGCGCCGGAACGACGGTCCTGAGGGTAACAAAAGGATTTACTTCGCGACCGGATCCACCGACTCCGGCATCGCTGACAGAATGGTCACCGCCACCCTCCGGTTGCGCGCCCGCTCCACCGGATCATCGTTCGGCGCCACCGGCCGGGTCGACCCATGCCCCACCGCCGTCAGCCTTTCCGGCGCCACGCCCTCATCCGCGAACAGGCGCACCACACTCCCCGCCCGCGTCGCGGACAGCTCCCAGTTCGACGGAAACAGCGGATTCGAAATCGGCACATTGTCGGTATGCCCCTCGACCTCGATCGCATGCGGATCGGTCTTGAGCAGCCCCGCCATCGTGCGCAGCAGCTCGATCGAATCGCCGTTCAGCTTCGCGTCTCCGCTCTGGAACAGCACGCTCGCCGGAATCTCCACCGAGATCCCGCGCCCGTTCTGGATCACGCGCACCTTGCCTGCCTTGACCAGCGGCGCCAGCGTTTTGGTCAGCTCCTGCGCCAGGATAGTCAGCCGCTCCTTCTCGCGCTTGACCGCTTCCGCGCGGCGGCGCGCGACGATGCTGTCCAGCGGCAGCGGCTCGACTTTTGGATGCTCGGTCTTGGCCGGCGCCGACGTGCGCACGCCGAAGGCGCTGCCCAGCGCATCCGACAGCACCCGGTACTTGCCCTCGTTGACCACCGAGATCGCGTACATCACGACGAAGAAGGCAAACAGCAAGGTGATGAAATCGGCGTACGACACCAGCCAGCGATCGTGGTTCTCTTGCGGCTCTTCGTACTTCTTGCGCGCCATGGCTGGATCAGGTCCGCGCCAGCAGGCTGGCGACGCGTTCGTCGATGACGCGGGTATGGTCGCCGCTGGCGAGGTCGTGGAACACCTCGGCCAGGATCTCGTACTGCGCCACGCGCACCGCGACGATCGCCTTGAGCTTGTTTCCGACCGGGTGGCAGAACAGATTGGCCAGGCCCACGCCGTACACGGTCGACACGAAGGCCACCGCGATGCCGGCGCCCAGGCGCGACGGGTCCGACAGGTTTTCCATCACGTGGATCAGGCCCAGCACCGCGCCCAAGATGCCGATGGTGGGCGCATAGCCGGCCGCCGCATCCCAGATGCGCGCGGCCTGGCGCTGGCGCGTTTCGAAGGCGGTGATTTCGGTTTCGAGCAGGCTGCGTACCTTGTCCGGCTGGATGCCGTCGATGACCAGGCGCAGTCCCTTGACGATGAACTGGTCGCGGTTGCCCATGAAGCGCTCCAGCGCCAGCAGGCCGTCGCGGCGCGCCACCATGCTCCACTGTTCGACCTCGCGCGCCAGCTGTTCGCGGCGGTTGGGCGGCGTGCGGAACACCCACGACAGCATCGCCATGCCGCGCCAGAAGGCCTTCGCTTCCGACTGCAGCAGCACGGCGCCGGCGGTGCCGATCACGACGATCGCGAACGCGGCCGGCTGGAACAGCGAAGAAAAGCGGCCGCCGTCGATCGCATGACCGACGAAGACGCCGACCAGCGCCAGCGCCAGGCCGGCTACGCTTGACCAGTCCACAGCTGCTCCCGCAGCGCCGCGCGCAGCCGCGACACCGCCTGGGTGTGCAGCTGCGACACGCGCGATTCAGACACGCCCATCACGGCGCCGATCTCTTTCAGGTTCAATTCTTCCTCGTAGTAGAGGCCCATCAGGATCTTCTCCCGCGGCGGCAGCGAATCGATGGCATCGATCACGGCCTGGCGGAAGTCGGTTTCCAGCAGCGCGCGCAGCGGATCGCTGTCGTCCACCGCATAACGGTCGAGGAAGCTGTCGTTGCCGTCGTCGTCGCCGTGGAAGTCCTCGTAATAAATCAGCTGGTGACCGCTGCCGTCGGACAGCATGTCCTGGTATTCCGCCAGCGAGACCTTGAGCGACTTGGCTACTTCAGACTCGCTCGGCGGCCGGCCCAGCTTCTGCTGCAGCGCGTTCATCGCGGTTTCGACCTTGCGCATGCTCTGGCGCGTCGAACGCGGCATCCAGTCGCTGTTGCGCAGCTCGTCCAGCATCGCGCCGCGGATGCGCAGCACGGCGTAGGTTTCGAACTGCGCGCCGTGGGTCTCCTCGTAGCGATTGATCGCATCGAGCAGGCCCATCATGCCGGCTTGTACCAGGTCGTCCACTTCGACTGAAGGCGGCAGCTTGGCCTTCATGTGGTGCGCCAGGCGCTTCACGAGGGGCATGTGCTGCTCCAGCAAGTGATCCCTGTCCGCTTTCCCTTTGACCGTGTACATGCCTTATGCGTTTGTTTTCTTAGCTGCCAAAATGTGCACTGCCTCCCTGCCACCGCGCGTTCCCCGCGTCGAAGCGGCCCGCCAGTTGGCGGAATGCGACTGACGCGCCCGCGAGCGGGAAGGCGTCGACCACCGCCCGGCCCAGCCGCGCGGCACGCTGCAGGTACTCGTCTGCCGGCACCGAACCCATCGAGTTCAGCGTTACCGCGAGGTAACGTGTTGCCGCAGATGACATATTAGCGTATACAACCCGGGCTTCGGCCTCGCTGGCGCCCGTGACCAGGATTCCGAACGGGCGGCGGCCGAATTGCTGCGCCAGGCGCTTGATGAGGGCGTAGCCGTTGGTGATCGAGGTGGCGCTGGTCGAGACCTGCACCACCAGCTCTGAATCTGCGATCGCCGGCAGGGAGAAGCCGTATTCACCGAACTCGCCGTCGACGATCACGATGCCGGACTGCTGGGCCATCACCTCGAATGCCTTGCCGAGGCGGCGTTCTTCTTCGAGGCCGGCCGTGGCCGCGGGTTTGCCCTTGGCCGCGCGCGCCAGCGTCGCCACCGAGAAGCCCTGCGGCGCCTTGCGCACGATGTCGCTGAGCGCCGATTCCTGGCGCGCCACCTGCAGCAGCGAAGGGCCGCGGTCGAGGCCGAGGCGCTGCGCCACGCCGTATTCGTGTTCGCAGGCGTCGAGGATGGTCACGTCGTTGCCGGCCTGCGCCAGCGAGGCGCCGAGGTTGACCAGCATCGCGCCCTTGTCATCTTCGGGCGTGGCGGACAGGAAGGTGACGATGCGCGGGCGCGGGCCCGCCAGCATCCGCCGCAGGCCTTCCGCCTGGTCGAAATCGAAACTAGCCAATCGACACCTCGCGCAGGCTGCTGTCCAAATGGACGCCGCCGGTCTGCGCCATCACTACCGGCAGGTCGGTGTCGGCCAGCTGTTCGCGCTTGCCGCGGAAGGCACGGTCGACCAGCATCGCGCGGTCGCCCATGTGCAGGTCTTCCGGCACGCGCTGGCCGTTGGACACGTAGCACAGGTTCAGCTTCTGGCGCACCAGCACGTCAAGCACGCTGCCGATCGACGCCGCTTCATCCAGCTTGGTCATGATGACGCCGTGCAGGCCGCTGCCCTGGTAGGCGCGCACCACTTCGTTCAGCGTCTCGTGGGTCGAAGTCGCGTTCATGCACAGGATGCGCTTCACCTGGGCGCCGGAGTCGTTCAGCATCGCCACCTGGGTCGCGACCATCTGGTCGCGCTGCGACATGCCGATGGTATCGATTAATACGGTATGTTTGTTTTTCAGTTCCTTGAGGGCGATGCGCAGGTCCGCCTCATCCTTCACCGCGTGCACCATCACGCCGAGGATCTTGCCGTAGATGCGCAGCTGTTCGTGCGCGCCGATACGATAAGCGTCGGTGGTGATCAGGGCCAGCTTGTCGGCGCCATGGCGCATCACGCAGCGCGCGGCCAGCTTGGCGGTGGTGGTGGTCTTGCCGACGCCGGTCGGGCCGACCAGCGCGAACACGCCGCCCTTGTCGAGGATCGCGTCTTCGTCGGTCATCACCTGCAGGTTGCGGCCGATGACGTTCTTCACCCAGCGCATCGACTCGGCCGCGTCCTTCTCAAGCGGGAGCTTGTCGAGCAGGTAGCGCGCCAGCGTGGCCGAAAAGCCGGCCGCCAGCATCTCGCGCAGCACGGCCGCCTTGTGCGGGCTGCGCTGCTGGCTGGCGTTCCACGACAGCTCGGCCAGCTGGGTCTCCATGAGGCCGCGCATCGCGCGCATTTCGCTCATCATGCCGGACATCTCGGCGGCGGCGGATTCGGTGGCGCGGGCCACCGCGGCCGACACCATGGTGGACATCGCCGCCATGTCGATCGCCGGCTGCGGCTCGGGCGCGCGGCGGTTGGCGTAGGACTGCGGGCGTTGTTCGTGGAGGTGGTTCAGCTGCGGTGCCGGGGCCGACATCTCCGACTCCGGCGCCGGCGACGCGATCGAGGCCACGTCGTCGCTGGCCAGCGCCAGGATTTCGGTCTCGCCGTCGACGGCGCGGTTGGAAAGAATCACTGCATCGGGACCTAACGCCTCCCGCACCTTGCGCAAGGCTTCGCGGGAAGTTGGGGCTGTAAATTTCTTCACATTCATCGTTGGTCTAATCAGTCAGGTGAGAGTGCACATGCCCTCTTCTACGCTGATGATTATTGACGATGCCAGATGGAAACCATCGGGGGAAAAGGATGGGGAAAATAGGGCTATTTTCCGGGGTGCTCAATCCTTGGGCGGCAGAGCGAAGACGCTGCCGCACCGCGCCTTCGCGTGCCAAGGGAGGCCGGCCGCCTTAACCAAGGTTCCGCGATCGCCCGGCCCGGGCCGGCGTTGGCTGAATAGGCTTCAGTTTGTCGCCTGTCCCATAGCTTTATTGATTGAATAGTCTCTTCATGAGATGGGTTAAGAAATCCCTCTTGGTGCTGATAAACATGTGAACCAGAATTAGTTGCTCATCAAATTCATAGACAACCCTTGTCTGCCTGACGAGCCTGTATTTGACGTTCGTGACGCCAAGCTCCTTCAGCTCTTCAATGGAGCTGCCAGACTTGGGATTTGCTTTAATGAGCTTGAAAGCAGCCTTGTATTCGGCATTGACCTTATTCCATGTCAACTCGCCAAATTCCTTTTTTACATACTTCTTGATGTCTTTGAGTTCTTCCTTGGCACTATCAAGGATGACAAATTTATCATACACAATCAATCATCCATTTCGTCAAGAAATGCCTCTGCATCAGAGTATTTCCCCTCTTGAAATTCCTTGCGGCCAAGAGCAAGCAGCTTGAGAAGTGCCATTGTTTCTTTCTGCTTCTCATACTCATGAATGTCCATCACCACCATCTTGGCTTCTCCATTCTGGGTAATGATGATGGGTTCAGGATTTTCAGCGAATTCTTTGACGATCTCTGCTGCACTGGTTTTTAGGTAGGTGATCGGTCTGATGTGCTCTGCTAATGACATGGCGGCTCCTTGAAGTTCATGAGGACAGAATAAGGACAAAATTCTGTCCCGTCAAGGTGGCGGGCAGTACGGTAGAGTGCTGTATCACTTGCTGGTGTGGCGGGCGCACCGGCCTTCGCCGGAACGACGGCGGATTCGCCTGTTAGCGCTTGCTCAGCCAGTTCGCGACGTAATCGCGCACGCCTTCATCGACGGTGAGGAAGGGTTCGGAATACCCCACCTTGCGCAAATTCGACATATCCGCCTGCGTGAACGACTGGTATTTACCGATCAGCGCTTCCGGGAACGGGACGTACTCGACGATGCCCGCATCAACCATTTCCGCGGTCGTCATCGATGGCTTGCCTTCGAGTTCGCGCATCGCGTTGACGGTGGCAGTCGCAACGTCATTGAACGGCTGCGCGCGCCCAGTGCCGAGATTGAAAATGCCCGACTCTTCCGGATGATCGAAGAACCACAGGTTCACCTTCGCCACGTCCTTCACCGACACGAAATCACGCAGCTGACCGCCGTTCGCATAGCCGTCGCGGCCTTCGAACAGTTTGACTTTCCCGGTCTCGCGATACTGGTTGAAATGGTGGAAAGCGACGGAAGCCATGCGGCCCTTATGCTGTTCGCGCGGCCCGTACACATTGAAGTAGCGGAAGCCGACCACCTGCGCCGTCATGTCGCCCGTTTTCTGGCGCACGATCTGGTCGAACAGGAATTTGGAGTAGCCGTAGACGTTGAGGGGATTTTCGAACCCGCGCTCTTCCTTGAACACGGTGCCGCCGCCGTACACCGCCGCGCTGGACGCATACAGGAACTGCGCGCGCTGCTCCTTGCAGAATTCCAGCAGCTCGAGCGAGTACTGATAGTTATTCTCCATCATGTACTTGCCATTGTGTTCCATCGTGTCCGAGCACGCGCCTTCGTGGAACACAGCCTTGATGCGACGGTCGTAGTGATGCTTGCGAATGCGGTCGAGGAACTCGTGCTTGTCGACGTAATCGACGATGTCGCAATCGACCAGGTTCCGGTACTTGTCGCCGCGCGTGAGATTGTCCACCGCGATGATATTGGTGATGCCGCGCTCGTTGAGCGCCTTGACGATGTTCGAGCCGATCAGGCCGGCCGCGCCGGTAACGACGATGTACATGTGTGCCTCTGCAATCTAAGCTTGTCCGCGTCGAACAAGTAAGTTCACCGTCGTCCCCGCGAAGGTGGGGATCCCATTTTGCGAGCAGGCCAGAAACGTCGGCTGTAGCGGCATGCGGAAAAAATGGGATTCCCGCCTTCGCGGGAACGACGGTCAGGTTTCTATTCTTGCGTTACCAACCGTTCAGCTAAACAGCTCTTCTTGGTCATCACCGCCGTCCCCAGCTTACCGACAACGATACCCGCAGCGCGTCGCGATATTGTTCCCGTCGTTCCCGCGAAGGCGGGAACCCCATTTTGCGCGCATGCCATCAGAACTCGCGTCGACTCTGTGCCGAGGAATGGGATTCCCGCCTTCGCGGGAACGACGGTCAGGTTTCTATTCTTGCGTTACCAACCGCTCAGCTGAACAGCTCTTCCTGCGTCACCACCGCCGTCCCCAGCTTACCGACAACGATACCAGCGGCGCGATTCGCCTGCTTCATCGCCTCCGGCATATCCTCGCCGGCGGCCAGCATCAGCCCCATCGTCGCGATAACGGTGTCACCCGCGCCAGACACATCGAACACTTCGCGCGCGACAGTCGGCTCGTGAATCGCCTCGCCATCGCGATACAGCGACATGCCCTCCTCGCTGCGCGTGACCAGCAGCGCCTGCAGGTCCAGCTCGCGGCGCAGCTGGTCGGCTTTCGCTGCCAGCGCGTCCTCCGTTTTCCAGCTGCCGGCGACGGCCTGAAACTCGCTACGATTCGGAGTCAGCAGGGTCGCGCCTTTGTAGTGGCTGTAATCGCTGCCCTTCGGATCAACCAACACCGGCTTGCCCTCGGCGCGCGCCGCCGCGATCATCTTTTCGGCGAAGGCGAGGCTGCCTTTGCCGTAGTCGGACAAGATCACCAGATCGTGTTCACGTACCAGCTTGGTGTAGACATCGAGCTTGTTTGTCAGGACTTCAGCCGTCGGCATCTCTTCGAAATCGATGCGCAGCAGCTGCTGCTGGCGCGACAGCACGCGCAGCTTGACGGTGGTCGAAATGGCGGCGTCGCGATAAAGGTGGGCGCGCACGCCGTTCTTGTCGAGCAGCGCTTCGAGGGCGGTGCCGGCATCGTCGTTACCGACCACGGACAGCAAGGTGACCTGGCCGCCCAAGCTGGAAATATTGCGGGCCACGTTGGCGGCGCCGCCAGCGCGGTCCTCGGTGCGGGTGATGCGAGCGACCGGCACCGGGGCTTCGGGTGAAATGCGGTTCACGTCGCCGAACCAGTAACGGTCCAGCATCACGTCGCCGACGACCAGCACGCGGGCGGTTTGGACGCGGAATTTCAGATCAGTAGTGGACATAACGCTTCTTGTGTGCGGACGGTCACACCGCCCTTGGAAGCGTGCATTTTCCCACAGATGGGGCGGTTTCGGCATGTACCCTGCCCCCGCCCTTTCAACCGTTACTTCGCTGTCGTCTGATAGCGCCATACGTCGGCACACATTTGTGCGATATCGCGCTCGGCGGTCCAACCCAGTTCTTCACGCGCCTTGCTGGGGTCGGCATAGCACTTCGCGATATCGCCCGGACGGCGGTCAACGATTTGATAGGGGATCTTGCGCCCCGAGGCTTGCTCGA
>JAEWEK010000239.1 GCA_023389425.1 Pseudomonadota bacterium
CAGTGCCGCGCACGTCCAGCGGCAGGTCGAGACCGATGCCGGGCGATTCGACGAAACCGACCACGGTGGCCACGGTGCGCTCGTATCCGGCGTCGCCGCCTTGCAGCTCGGCGCGCGGGAAGCGGTCCTGCAGGTCGCGCACCAGCGCATCGGGCTGGTCGCCCATCAGGATCGCGCAGATGCCCTTGGCGGTGGACGCGACCAGGATCGCGCCGAGCGAGCATTCGGCGACCGCGAAGCGGATGGTCTCGCCGCTGCCGCCGGCACGGAAGGCCGCGGGCGCCATGCCCAGCATGCCTTTGGACGCGGCATAAAAACGTCCGCTGGAATTGAAGCCGGCGTCATACATCGCATCGGTGACGCTGGCGGCGCCGGCCAGTTCGCGCTTGAGACGCTCGGCGCGGCGCGCGGCGAAATACGCTTTCGGCGTGATGCCGGTGCGTGCCTTGAACACGCGGTGGAAGTGGAAGCGGCTCATGCCGGCTTCGCGCGCCAGGCTGTCCAGGTCCGGTTCCTCGTCCGCCGTCTCGATCAGCCGGCAGGCCCGCGCCACCGCCCGCGCGTGGCGTTCGGCCAGCGGCGGCCCCTTCGGCTGGCAGCGCAGGCAGGCGCGAAAGCCCGCCGCCTCGGCCAGCTCGCAGCTGTCGTGGAAAGCCACGTTCTCGGGCCGCGCCGGGCGCGACGGGCAGGACGGGCGGCAGTACACGCCGGTGCTGCGCACCGAGTACACGAACTGGCCGTCGGCGCCGGCGTCGCGGGCGCGCACCGCGTCCCAGCGTGCGGCATCGGTATCGTATTTACTGTGTGCTTGCATGGCGCTTGTCCTCGGTTTGGCATTGGCGCTACTCTATTCCGGTGGCGCCGCCGCCGCACTCCGGCTATTGCTTTCGAATCCGGATGCTGGCTAGAATGCCCGTCCATACGCCGATTCCGGAGAGTAGTTTGGAAGAACAAAGCGCGCAAGACAACACCCCGATCTTCCAGAAAATCAAAGACTACCTGCTCGCCGAAATCGCGTCGGGCCGCTGGAAGGAAGGCGACGTGGTGCCGTCGGAACAGGCGCTGGTGCGCCAGTTCGGCGTGTCGCGCATGACCGTCAATCGCGCCGTGCGCGAGCTGACCGCCGAGCAGGTGCTCACGCGCCGCCAGGGCGCGGGCACCTTCGTCGCGCCGCGCAAGTTCGAAGCCACGCTGGTCGAGATCCGCAACATTGCCGACGAGATCCGTTCGCGCGGCCACGTCCACCGCAGCAGCCCGCAGCTGCTGGAACAAGCCAGGCCGGGCGAGGCGCTGGCCGCGCAGTTCGAGGCCGCGCCGGGCACGCCGCTGTTTCATTCCGTGATCGTCCACTTCGAAAACGAGGTGCCGCTGCAGGTCGAGGACCGCTGGGTCAACCCGGCCAGCGCGCCGGCCTACCTCGAGCAGGACTTCGCCGCCATCACGCCCAACGAGCATTTGATGAAGGCGGCGCCGCTGGAAGGCGCCACCTACAGCATCGAGGCGCTGCCGGCCCCGCGCGACGTCGCCGCCATGCTCGGGATCGACGCACATGCCTGCTGCCTGGTCCTGCGCCGCACCACCCGGTCGGGCGGACGCGTGGCCTCGGTGGCGACGATGTGGCATCCGGGCCAGCTGTGGCAGTTCACCGGCAAGGTCGGGTAAGCGCGCATCATCCGGCGAAGCCGTTGCGCCAAGCCATCGGGTGTTGAGATTTTGTACAAAGTCGGGACCCCTTTTTTTCAAAATGAGTTATTATTCCTACTAATCCCCCGCCTGACTTCCCCTGAGTCGCCCTCCGAACATTGAATTTTGCACACTGTGTCTCCACCATAGTAGTGCGCAGGCCCGAAGGGCAGGCGGCAGCCGGCTGTTTTATTGAACGGTAACGGCGTTAATTGAATTCACCTCTTTTGAGGAAAACATGAGCGAAAATATCAAACACATCAGCGATGCTTCTTTCGAAACCGACGTGCTCAAGTCCGAGCGCCCGGTCCTGGTCGACTTCTGGGCCGAGTGGTGCGGCCCCTGCAAGATGATCGCCCCGATCCTGGAAGAAGTCGCCAAAGAATACGACGGCAAGATCACGATCGCGAAGATGGACGTCGACGCCAACCAGGCCGTGCCGGCCAAGTTCGGCATCCGCGGCATCCCGACCCTGATCCTGTTCAAGAACGGTGTGGCAGCTGCGCAAAAAGTTGGCGCAATGGCCAAAGGCCAATTGACTTCGTTCATCGACAGCAATATCTGATACCATATGCGGCGGCAGCGCGCCCTGCGCTGCCGTCATTTAAAACGGGCACGCTTGCAAAAGCTTTCCGGCCCCTGAACTAAGCCACGTAGTTCCCTCCCCTACCTTTACTTTCCCGCCACGGGACACCCACACACATGCACCTCTCAGAACTGAAGGCAATGCACGTCTCGGCCTTGCTCGAGATGGCAATTAGCCTCGATATCGACAATGCGGCACGCCTGCGCAAGCAGGAACTGATGTTCGCGATCCTGAAGAAGCGCGCCAAGCAAGGCGAGCAGATCTTCGGCGACGGCGCGCTCGAAGTGCTGCCCGACGGCTTCGGCTTCCTGCGCTCGCCGGACGCCAGCTACATGGCCTCGACCGACGATATCTATATCTCGCCGTCGCAGATCCGCCGCTTCAACCTGCACACCGGCGACTCGATCGAGGGTGAGGTGCGTACGCCGAAGGATGGCGAGCGCTATTTCGCGCTGGTGAAGGTGGACAAGGTCAACGGCGAATCGCCGGAAGCGTCCAAGCACCGCATCCTGTTCGAGAACCTGACGCCGCTGCACCCGAACGTGCCGCTGCGCCTGGAGCGCGACATGAACGGCGCCGAGAACATCACCGGCCGCATCATCGACCTGATCGCGCCGATCGGCAAGGGCCAGCGCGGCCTGCTGGTGGCATCGCCGAAATCCGGCAAGTCGGTCATGCTGCAGCACATCGCGCATGCGATCACGGCCAACCATCCGGACGTCACCCTGATCGTGCTGCTGATCGACGAGCGCCCCGAGGAAGTGACCGAGATGCAGCGTTCGGTGCGCGGCGAAGTGGTCGCCTCGACCTTCGACGAACCGGCCACCCGCCACGTGCAGGTCGCCGAGATGGTGCTGGAAAAAGCCAAGCGCCTGGTCGAGATGAAGAAAGACGTCGTGATCCTGCTGGACTCGATCACGCGCCTGGCGCGCGCCTACAACACCGTGATCCCGGCCTCGGGCAAGGTGCTGACCGGCGGTGTGGATGCCAATGCGCTGCAGCGTCCGAAGCGATTCTTCGGCGCCGCCCGTAACATCGAGGAAGGCGGCTCGCTGACCATCGTCGCCACCGCGCTGATCGAAACCGGCTCGCGCATGGACGACGTGATCTACGAAGAATTCAAGGGTACCGGCAATATGGAGGTGCACCTGGAGCGCCGCCTGGCCGAAAAGCGCGTCTACCCGTCGATCAACCTGAACAAGTCGGGCACCCGCCGCGAGGAACTGCTGATCAAGCCGGACCAGCTGCAGAAGATCTGGATCCTGCGCAAGCTCTTGTACTCGATGGACGAGATCGAAGCGATGGAGTTCATCCTCGACAAGATGCGCGCGACGAAGAACAACGTGGAGTTCTTCGACATGATGCGCCGAGGCGGCTAAGGCTGCTTAAAGCATCCACGAAAGGCGGCCTGCGTGCCGCCTTTTTCATTAGTCGGCTACCATGCGTGCATCAATGTGCATTCGTCTGAATCTGCAAAAATCGACGTTTTCACAGGGAGGAAGAGATGGCTAGCGATCTGAACAACCCGCCACCGCCGCGGGATGCCGACTATTATCAAATCGATCGTCGCTTGACGGTCCTTGAAACCAGGTTCGACACAATTTTGCCGACGCTGGCGACCAAGACGGACTTGTCCGATCTGAAGGCAGAACTGAAATCCGCCATGTTTGGCTATTTCATCACCATCATCATCGGGCTAGCCGCCGTTATTGCGGCGATTCTTGTGCGCCACTGAGTCTGTTCGCCGATCACATTCCGAACATGGCCAGCGACCTGAACAACCCGCCGCCACCGCGCGATGCCGACTACTACCAGCTCGATCGCCGCCTGACGATCCTGGAAACCCGCTTCGACACGATCTTGCCCACGCTGGCGACAAGGACCGACCTGGCGGAGCTCAAGGCCGAGTTAAAGGAAGAAATCCATGTCGAGATCGACAAGCTTTCTCGGTGGATGCTTGCGCTTACTGTCACGACGGTTTGCGGCTTTGGTGGCCTCATCGTAGCCATGTTGCGCCACTGATATTGCCACCTCTCCCCCATCCGCTGTATAATCGCCGGTTCAGTTTCCAACCATGGCAAGTGATCGGCAATCGGGTCAAGAAGCAGGGCGACCGACGAAGTGCCAATTGGCTACCAAACTAACCAAGGCAAAACCATGAAGACCGATATCCATCCGGATTACCGCGAAGTCGTGTTCCACGACCTGTCGTGCGATTTCAAATTCATCACCCGTTCGACCATCGCTACCCGCGAAACCACGAACTTCGAAGGCAAAGAATACCCGCTGATCAAGATCGAGGTGTCGGCTGAATCGCACCCGTTCTACACCGGCAAGCACAAGATCGTCGACACCGCTGGCCGCGTCGAGAAGTTCCGCCAGAAATTCGGTTCCGTCGGTTCGAAGACCTCCGTCGCCAACGGCTAAGTCTTCGCTGCACGCACCTGGGAAGCCACGGCTTCCCGAAAAAAGAGAAGCCGCCCAGTCGGCTTCTTTTTTTTCGCGGCTATACTACGCGCCTACAAGAAAAATCCAGTCATTCATACATGAAACCAGTCCGCCTTCCCGCCGCCGCCACCCTCGCGCTGCCACGCTGGGCGCTTCTCGCGCTCGGCCTGCTGTACATCCTGCCGGGGCTGATCGGACGCGACCCGTGGAAGGACGACGCCGACGCCGCCAGCTTCGGCATCATGTGGACCATGGCCCACGGCGGCCTGCCGGACTGGCTGTATCCGAATATCGCCGGCCTGCCCTCGGCCGATGAAGGCCCGCTGGCGTTCTGGCTGGGCGCCATCTGCATCAAGCTGTTCGGCTGGCTGCTGGGCGACGTGCTGGGCGCGCGGGTGTCGACCATCGGCATCTTTTTGCTGGGCACGGCCTCGCTGTGGTACACCGCCTTCCATCTCGGGCGCCGCGCCGAGGCCCAGCCGCTGCGGCTGGCCTTCGGCGGCCAGCCCGAGCCGGAAGCCTACGGCCGCACGCTGGCCGATACCGCGGTCCTGATCTACCTCGGCTGCCTGGGCCTGCTGCTGCTGTCGCACGAAACCATCGCCGCCACCCTGCAAGGCTCGCTGGTGGCCTACTTCCTCTACCGTTCGGTGCGCTACGTCGAGCAGGCCAGCACGCGCAACGCGGCCCTGATCGGCCTGTCGCTGGGGGCACTGGCGCTGACCCGCGGCTACGCCTCGCCGCTGATCCTGCTGGTGGCGCTGTACCTGTGCACCCGTTTCCTCAAGATGGATGCGCGCGCCACGCTGCGCCACATGGGGCTGGCGGTGGCCGTGGCGCTGGCGATCTGCCTGGTCTGGTTCATTCCGGCGCTGGCGCTGCGGCCTTACCACCAGAACCCGCTGGTCGACTGGATGGCGTGGAATGCCTCGCAGCTGGCGCCGCCGACCTGGTTCTCGATCGGCACCTTCTTCCGGGTCAGCATCTGGTTCTTCTGGCCGGCCTGGCCGTTCGCGATCTGGGCGATCTGGGCCTGGCGCCGCCAGGAGAAGCTGCTGCACATCGTGCTGCCCCTGTATTTCGTGGCCGCGCTGACGGCGCTGATCATCTGCGATCCGGTACCGGACAATACCGACCTGCTGCGCCTGCTGCCGCCGCTGGCCCTGATGGCCGCCTTCGGCCTGCCCACCATGAAGCGCGGCGCGATCAACGGCATCGACTGGTTCTCGGTGATGGTGCTGACCACGCTGGGCGGCTTCATCTGGCTGTTCTGGATCGCCAAGCTGACCGGCACCCCGGCCAAGCTGGCCCGCAACGCGCTCAAGCTGGTGCCCGGCTTCCATCCGGAATTCGGCATCGTCGCCTTCCTGGTGGCAGCCGCCGTCACCATCGGCTGGTTCTTCCTGGTGCACTGGCGCATCTCGCGCCAGCCTTCCGTGCTGTGGCGCGCGGTGGTGCTGTCCTCCGGCGGCCTGATCCTGCTGTGGGTGCTGCTGATGACGCTGTTCCTGCCGGACCTCAACTACGGCAAGAGCTATGCCAGCGTGGCCCAGCAGATCGCCGCCCGCCTGCCGGCCGCGCCGGGTTGCATCGACACCAATGCCGGGCCGGCCCAGCGCGCCTCCTTCGCCTATTTCGGCCACCTGCCCTTCGCCGCGGTCGACACCGAGCGCTGCGACTACCTGCTGCTGCAGGACAGCGTCGCCGTCAAGGACGAGGAAGAGTCGCTCCAGAAGTACAAGCTGCGCGATTACACCCTGCTGTGGGAAGGCCGCCGCCCATCCGACCGCAAGGAACGCTTCCGCCTGTACCGCCGGCGCTAGGCGGCCATCCGGATTGCATGGGCGCGGAGCAACATTGACATCTTGCAAATTTCCGCACAATTGAGCAAAATCAAGCGTACACCGAACCCGGCCGTGAAAATGCAGTAAGCCACGGCTGGCGCCCCTCATCCGCCCGGGAGTCCCTGATGAAAAGCGTGATGTTTTCGGAAGTAATGTACGCCCACGAAGTTGCCCCCTGGCTCAGCCCGGCCCGTCCACGCTTGCGGCTGGTCTCGTTTGCGCTGTTCATGGTACTGGGGCTGGCCGGGCTGGTACTGCTGTTCCACCGCCTCGATCCCGGCACCCCGCTGGAATTCATCGTCATCCCCGTTCTCGCCGGCGGCATCGTGCCCTTGCTGGCCTTGATGCCGGCCCGGTTCGAGGCCACCACCCGCTTCGAGGCGCGCCACCTGCTGCGCAACCTGGAGGACGGGCTGTGGGGCCTTGGCTACGAGCGCATGCCCACGCCGCCCGGCCACCTGCGCTACCGCCCGCGCCAGGGGCTGGGGGCGCGCTGGCCGGCCAAGGAAATCGACGTCGTGCTGTGCGAGCACGTGCTGTCCGTCAGCGGCCCGGCGCTGACCCTGCACGCGCTGCGCAAGTGCCTCGGCGGCGAGCCGCCCGCCTGAGCTTCGCCCGCGGTCACACCTTCATCGGCAGGATCACCATCTGCAGGCCTTCCAGGTGCAGGCGGCGCTGCACCGCGAGCGAGGCCTGGTTGTGCAGCAGGCGGGTGAACCAGTTATCGGTGGCGAACACCAGTTTGCTGGTGAAGAAGATCGAGTTCGGGAACTGGTTGCTGATACGTTCGCACATGCGCGTGATCTCTTCCACCGCGTCGGTGCCGAAGCCGATGTAGGAAGCCGAGGCCATGCCGTGGCTCTGGCAGAAGTCGACGAAGAATTCCAGCGTCTCGGCCGCATCCTCGCGCATTTTCTCGAGCGCGCCCTCGCCGCCATAGACATGGGAGTCGACGGTGCGCGCGTTGACGAACAGGAAATTCTTGAAGTGGCCGGGGAACATGCGCTGCACCCACAGCAGCGCATGCAAACCGCCGCCGCGCGAGCTGCCGACGATGAATACCGCCGTCTGCGCGTCGGGATCGGGCTCGATGCTGCCGGTGTCGGGGCCGAAGGGCTGGGTCGCGAACACACTGTCGACCGACTGGATCGCGCGCTTGGTCTCGCGGTAGTGGTTGCGGATGTAGATGCACAGGCAGGCGATGGCGAGGATGATCGCTGCGGTGGCCCAGCCGCCCTGCAGGAAGCGCTCGACCAGCAGCACGACCAGGATGCCGGCGCAGATCACGAAGCCGATCAGCGACAGCACGAGGCGCCGCACCCAGTGCGTGCCCTCTTCATGGCTGCGGCGGTTGCGCCACCAGTACACGCACAGGCCGAACAGCGAGATGGCGAAGGTCAGGAACACCGAGATCGAATACAGCACCACCAGCAGCGTCACCTGGCCGCCGGTCCAGAACAGGATTGCGAGCGCGGCGATGCCCATCACCAGGATGCCGTTCTGCGTGACCAGGCGCGAGGACAGGTAGCGGAACTGGTGCGGCACCCAGGAATCGGACGCCATGTTCGACAGCACCGACGGCCCGCCGAGGAAGCCGGTGTTGGCGGCCACGAACAGCAGGCCGGCCTCGAAGGCCAGCACCACGGCCAGCATCACTTGATTGAGCAGTTCGCTGCCGATGCCCATGTGCGCGATGATGGATTTGAAGGCGGTGGCGTTGAGCGTTTCGCCGGCGGTCGGGTGCGCGTCCCACAGCAGGTACAGCAGGATGATGCCGCCGGCCGTAACCGACAGCGACAGCGCCATGTAGAACATCGTCACCTTGCCGGTGCGCACGCGCGGTTCGGCCAGCAGATTGACGTTGTTCGACACCGCCTCCAGACCGGTGTAGGTGCCGCCGCCCTGCGAGTAGGCCAGCAGCAGCATGCCGGCCACGCTGGCCCAGCCGATGTCCTGCGCCAGCGTGCGGGTGTCGGCCAGCGTGGTCGGCACCAGCTCCGGCAGGTGCGAGGCATGGGCCACGATCCCGTACACGATCAGCACCAGGTGGGTGGCGACGAAGCCGAGGAAGATCGGCAGCAGGATCTGGATCGCCTCCTTCAGCCCGCGCAAGTTCATGACGATCAGCGCGGCGATGAAAAACGCTTCGGCCCATAATTTATACGCCTGGAAACCGAGCGGCAGGAAGGACGCGAGCGCGTCGACGCCGGAGGCGATCGAGATCGCGATCGTCAGCACGTAGTCGAGGATCAGCGCGCAGCCGGACACCAGGCCGAGGTAGGGCCCGACCAGCTTGGTGGCGACGCGGTAGCCGCCGCCGCCGGTAGGGAACAGTTCGATCACCTGGTTGTAGGCCAGCGCGATGATGAACACGGTGACCGCGGTGGCGATGGCCATGTACAGGCCGAGGTGGGTGTGCGTGCCGAGCGCGCGGAAGGTTTCTTCCGGGCCGTACGACGACGAGGACAGGCCGTCGGCCCCCAAGCCGACCCAGGCCAGGAAAGCGACCAGCGCCATCGAGTGGCGGGTTTCGCTTTTCATCGGGTCGAGCGCTTTGCCGAGGATGATCTCGCGTATCTTCTTGTTGTTCATTGTGTCCGCCGCCCTGCGGGAGGCTCTGTTTCTGGAGGTAAGGCGAGATCATACGCTGTAACGCATTTCCTGGACACAGCAGGCGCGCGCCATGGGCGAAACTGTTGCCGCTGCATAGTAAATCAGCGATAATGCGGCTCGCGTCGCCGCCATGGCGTACGCGAATGCCTCGGTGGTGAAATTGGTAGACGCAGCGGACTCAAAATCCGCCGCCGCAAGGCGTGCCGGTTCGATTCCGGCCCGGGGCACCAGACATAGTAAAAAAGCACCGTTGCCGGTGCTTTTTTCGTTTCCGCCAGCCGCCTCGCGGACCGTATCAGGCGGTGGTATTGACCGCGTTCCCCGTCGAACCGACAGCTTCCATATTGCTCTGCAAGGTCTGCAAGAATTTGTTCAGCGTGGCGCCGCTGTTGTCGGTCGAAGCGCCGAACGCGGAAAGCAGATTGTCGAACTTGCTCTGCAGGTCGCTGCTCGCGCTGTCGCTGGCGCTGCTGTCGGAAGCACTTGGCGTATCGGTCGACGACGCGGCGCTGCTGCTGCCCAGCTTGGCCACCAGGCTTTGCAGGTCCGCTTCCATGCGGCCGCCGCCGCCCGCGACGCCGACACCCTGCGGGCCGCGCGGGCCAGCGCCGTCGCCCTGCCCGCCGCCCCCGTCCTGTGCGTGCAGCGCGCCCATCAGCGAATGCATGAAGCTGACGAGCGCGGCCTGCACGTCCTGGGCGTTGGTGTTGCTGGCGCTGCTGGTGGCATCGGTCAGGGCATCGCCGGACGTGGATGTACCGGAGCTGTCGCTGGCCGCGCCCGATGCGTCGAGGACTTGCGACAAGGTCTGCACAAGCGCATTCCCCAAGCCGCCCGCGCCGCCGCCATGCCCATGGTGGTGATGCCCGCTCCCCTGGACCTGGCGCGTGGACCCGGTATCGGTACCGGTGCTGGCCGTGGCGCCGGTCTGGTAAAGCGAATTGATGCTGGAAATGGAGCTGGAGATGCTGCTGATGGACATGTTCGAATCCTTATTGCTGTTGGAACGGGCGCGGCATGCCGGATCGGCCGAGCACCGGGCCGTCAGTGTCGCGCCAGCAATAGTTAATCGCAGTAAATGTAGGGTAAATTAACGTAAAGAAAGGCCGACGCCCCGGCGGTGGCGCCGCATGCCCCGGTATCATGAGGTTTCCGATAGTGAGGTTACGCATGACAAAGGTATTGTTAGTCGACGACGACGTCGAGCTGGTCGACATGTTGAAGGAGTACCTGGAGCAGGAAGGGTACGAGGTCACGGCCGTGCACAACGGCGCGGACGGGCTTGCAAACGCCCTCAGCGGCCAGTTCGCGATCGCCGTGCTCGACGTGATGATGCCGCGCCTCCAAGGCATGGAGACGCTGCGCCAGTTGCGCCAGCGCAGCCAGATGCCGGTGCTGATGCTGACCGCAAAAGGCGACGACGCCGACCGCATCCTCGGGCTGGAACTGGGCGCCGACGATTACGTCTCCAAGCCCTGCACGCCGCGCGAGCTGTCGGCGCGCCTGCGCGCCATCTTGCGCCGCACCCGGCAAGCGCCGGCCGCGGCCGAAGGCGCCAGCCAGCTCATCATCGGCAAACTGACGCTGTGGCCGGAGCAGCGCCGCGTGCACTGGGGCGGCGACGCGGTGGCCCTGACCAGCACCGAATTCAACCTGCTGGAAGTGCTGGCGCGCCACGCCGGCCACACGGTCAGCAAGCAGGAACTGTCGGAGAAGGGCCTGTTCCGCCCGCTCGCGCGCTTCGACCGCAATGTCGACGTGCACATGAGCAGCCTGCGCCACAAGCTGGGCACGCTGTCGGACGGCCGCTCCTGCATCCAGACCGTGCATCGCCAGGGCTACGTGCTGGTCAAGGACTGACATGGGCCGTTTGTTCTGGAAATTCTTCTTCGCTTCCTGGCTGGTGCAGGCGATCGCGGTGCTGGCGCTCAGCACCGGAGTGTGGTTCAAGGACAAGAACGCGGCGCGGCGCAATGCGCGCGTCGACTTCGGGCCGCCGGCCGCGTTCGCGGTCGACGCGGCCGCGCACACGCTGCGCTACGGCGGGCTGGATGCCCTGCGCGCCCTGCTGCGCGAACATGGCTGGCTGGCGGTCTATGCCGTCGACGGCAAGGACCACGAGCTGCTGGACCGGGCCACCAGCCCCGGCTTGCTGCAGCAGTTGCGCCAGCTGCATGAAACCGATCCGTCCTCGCACGCCCTGCAGGAAGTGAAGACCCAGGATGGAACCTGGCTGCTGTTCGCGGCGCGCCAGCCGCGTCCCGAGGGCAGGCCGAATGCCGGCATGGGCGCGCTGCACGCCCCCGGCAGCGGCATCGACGCGATGCGTGGCGACGGCATGGGCGGCATGCGCGGTCCCGGCGACGGCAATGGCGCGCGCGCGCACCGGCCGCCGCGCGACAATTACTTCCCCGTGATGCCGATGCTGCTCGCGATGCTGGGCAGCCTGGTGTCGGCGGCGCTGATGGCCTGGCATTTCGCCAAGCCGATCCGGCGCCTGCGCAAGGCCTTCGACGCCGTCGCCGACGGCAAGCTCGATACGCGCATCGGCGCACCGCCCAAGGGCGGGGACGAGCTGACCGAACTGTCGCGCGATTTCGACCGCATGGCGCACCAGCTGGAAAGCTCGATGAATTCGCAGCGCCAGTTGCTGCACGACGTATCGCACGAGATGCGCTCGCCGCTGGCGCGGCTGCAGGCGGCGATCGGGCTGGCGCGCCAGCGGCCGGACCGGGTCGAAACCTGGCTCGACCGTATCGAGCGCGAAAGCGAGCGCATGGACGGGATGATCGGCGACGTGCTGGCGCTGGCGCGGCTCGATGGCGGCGTCGACCAGGCGCTGGACGACGAAGTCAGCGTGGACGAGCTGGCGGCCCAGATCGCGGACGACGCCGGCTTCGAGGCGCAGGCCGCCGGCAAGTCGGTGCGGCTCGAGGTGCAGGGCGCGGCCAGCGTGCGCGGCAGCACCGAGCTGCTGCACAGCGCGATCGAGAACGTGATGCGCAACGCGGTCAAGCACACCGCCGACGACAGCGAGGTGGTGGTCACGGTCGCGCGCGACGAGGCGGCGCGGCTGGTGCGCATCAGCGTCTGCGACCACGGGCCGGGCGTGGCGCCGGGCGAGCTGGAACTGATCTTCCGGCCGTTCCAGCGCGGCAGCCAGAACGGCCACCTGCCCGGCAACGGGCTGGGGCTGGCGATCGCGGACCGCGTGGTGCGCAAGCACGGCGGCACGATCGGCGCCCGCAACCGCGATGGCGGCGGCCTGTGCGTCGAGATCGCACTGCCGCTGGCGCAGCCTGCCTGATTTACAAAACTTTGCTCGGCTGTACCGGAATTAACCGTCCGGCTCGCTACACTGGCCGGCACATGTTTTCTCTGAAAGGACTACGATGCACACCCTGACTCGTTCGATCCGCCGCGGCGTCCTGCTGCTGGCGCTGCTGCCGCTGTTCGCCTTGGCCCAGCAGGGGCCGATGCGCGATGGCGGCCATCCGCCGATGGGCCAGCGCGGCTGCGGCATGGATGGCGGCCCCGGCATGGCGCCGGGCGGCATGTGGCACGGCCGCGGCATGGGCCACGGCGGCCCCTTCGGCCGGATGCAGCTGGACGAAGCGCAGCAGGACAAGCTGTTCGCGCTGCGCCACGACATGGAACCGCAGGAGCGCACTCTGCGCAAGCAGGCCATGAAGGCACGCCGCGCGCTGGCCGAGCTGGGCCACTCGGGCCAGTTCTCGGAAGCGCAGGCCAAGCCGCTGGCCGACAGCCTGGCGCAGGCCGAGGCCGGGCTGGCGCTGATGCGGGCGCGCTTCGCCAGCCAGGCGTTCGCGATCCTGACGCCGGAGCAGCGCAAGCGGATGGCGCAGCCTGGTTGCGGCATGCGGCCGATGGAGCGTGGCGGGCGCGATGGCCAGCGCGCGCCGAAGGCCGAGACGCGCTAGCCCGCTCACCGGCTGGCGTAGTAACGCACCAGCTCGTCGATCTCCTGCGGCGTCAGCTGGCGCGCGGCGTTGCGCATCTGGCGGTTGATGTCGTTGGCGCGGGCGCCAGTGTGAAAGGCCAGCAGCTGCGCACGCAGGTAGTCGGCATTCATCCCATCCAGGGTGGGCGTGGCCGGCCGCTGCACATTGGGGCTGTGGCAGGATGCGCAGGCGCCGACATTGCGCATTGGGTCGCCGTCGCGCACCAGGCGCGGCGTGGCCGGGCCCACCCGGTCCGGCGTCGGCCGGTCGCGTGTCTGGCTGGCGTAATAAGCCGCCAGGTCGCGCATGTCCTGGTCCGACAGGTTTGCCACCAGCGGCTGCATGATGGCGCTGGCGCGGTGCCCGGACTTGAAGTCGCGCAGCTGCTTGTACAGGCCGGAGGCCTGCTGGCCGGCGAGGTGCGGCGTGGCGGCCGGACTGGTGCCCTGCGCGCCGTGGCACATCGAGCAGGCCAGCGCCAGCGTGGCGCCATGGCCTACCTGTTGCGGCGTGATGGCGCCCATCATGTCGGCGCTGACGATCACGCTGCTCGGGTACACGGCTTTTCCTTCCGGCAGGCTGGCATTCTCGAAGCGGCCCGGTGCCCCGGCCGCGCTGCAGATGGCGTCCCACAAACTGCCGGCGGTGGCATGCGCGCGCGGCAGCCACACCAGGCCGACCAGCGCCGCGATGACGAGGACGAGCGCCAGCGCCAGCACGCTGCCGGTGAACCAGCGGTTGCGCATGGTGAAGATCTCGCTCATGGATGGCCTCCCACCGGCACCGCCGGCACCGACGTCTGCTTGAGCGCCATCAGCTGCCCGATCGGGTAGCCGTAATTGACCACCGACAGGCCGATCATCAGCGCCAGCCACAGCGCGAAGCCGTTCAGCGCGGGCGGCAGCCGCGTGAGCGCGTGCACCGGCTGGCTGAAGCGGTATTCGGGCACGCTGACCGCGGCACCGCCATGACCGCGCAGCAGCACGACGATGAACAGCAGTCCCGAGATCACCAGCAGCAGGCCGCCGAAGAAGCTGAGCACGACCGTGATGGCCTGCGGCGCGATGGCCGGGTTGCTGTAGTCGAAATACGCCATCCGGCGCGGCATGCCCATCACGCCGACCACGTGCCAGGGAAAGGTCAGCACGATCATGCCGATGAACCACAGCCACAGCTGGGCCTTCATCAGCGTGCCCTGGTGCAGGCCGCGCCCGGTGAGATGGGGCCAGAGGTCATAGGCCAGCGCGAAGTACATGATGACGATGGCGCCGGCGAAGATCAGGTGGAAGTGGCCGGTGATCCATTGTGTGTTGTGCACGGCGAAATCGAGCTGGTAGCTCATGTTGATGATGCCGCCGGCGCCGCCAAAGCCGAGCAGGATGAAGGAGAAGGCGACCGCCAGCATCATCGGGTTATGCCAGGGCAGCGCCTTGACCCAGCCGAAGGCGCCGTGGCCGCCGCGCAGCCGTCCCGCGATCTCGACCGAGGCGGTGATCGTGAACACGGTCAGCAAGGTCGGCACCGACACCATCGCGGTGAACACGGCGTGCAGGAACTTGATGCCGGAACCGACCTGCGGATCCTGGAACAGGTGGTGAATCCCGATCGGCATCGAGAACACCAGAAACAGCACGAAGGAAATACGCGCCATGGTATCGCTGTACAGGCGGCCGCCGATGGCGCGCGGCACCAGGGTGTAGAAGGCGATGTAGGACGGCATCAGCCAGAAGTAGACGATGGCGTGCAGGGTCCAGGAGAAGAATACCCGCGCCAGGCCGGCATCGATGGTGGTCTTGAAACCAAGCGCCACGGGCAGGATCATGAACAGGATCTCGATGGCGGCGCCGAGCGAAGTCCAGGCCCACAGGTAGGCGCCGGCCAGGTTGGCGAACATCGGCAGCGGCACCGGCACGCCCGGGTTGGCCTTTTTCCACACGTGCAGGTTGATCGACATCAGCGCGACCCAGATCCAGGAGCCGACCACCACCATTACGATGCCGATGTAATAGGCCGGGTGGCCGATCAGCGGCGGATAGAAGGTGTACAGCACCGAGGACAGGCCGGCGGACACGGGCGCCATTGCGACCAACATCCCGGCGGCCAGCAACCAGAAGCCGATCCAGGCCCAGCGCTTGCCGACCAGCTCCTGCTTCAGCGACAGCTCGACGATGGCATAGCCGAAGCCCATCGCGACGAGGGTCGGGAACACATAGCCCATGGCCGAGCCGTGGGCGGTGACCGAGCGGTAGTAGAGCTCGGGATTGCCGATCCAGTCGTGCAGCGGGCTGCGAATGTACATCTGCCACTCGCCCAGCAGCAAGGCGAGAAAGAAGGCCGCGAACGCGACCCAGAAATGGGCCAGCACCAGCCGTTTGGTTTGCTTACTGAACACAGCTCAACCTCCTGGAGGTGGCGGTGCGACGCAAGAACTCGGCCTTGTCGATGATCTGCACATGCGCCCACATGGCCGCGTGGCCGGTGCCGCAGAACTCGTGGCAGGGCATCAGGTGCTCGCCGGTTGCCGGGAACCGGGTACGGAAATTGGAGATATAGCCGGGCACCAGCATCATGTTGACATTGGTGCGGTCGATCGAGAAGCCGTGCACCACGTCGGCCGCGGTGGCGCGTACCTGGACCGGGGTGTCGGCCGGCAGCAGGATGCATTGCGGGGTGAACGAGTACTGGTTGGCCAGCACGCGCAGGGTGACCGAGCCATCCCGCTCGACGGCGCTGCCGAGGTTGGTCTCGACGAATTCGCCGGCGATGTGCAGGGTGGACGGGTCGATGGTTTCGGTGCGCACCGGCGGCATCGCGGCCCAGTGCAGGCTCATATAGGC
>JAEWEK010000036.1 GCA_023389425.1 Pseudomonadota bacterium
GTAGTTATGCTGAACATGTTGCAGGTTTGGATTTGTTGAGTCGGCAAACTCGGGTATACGCCCCAAATCCAATACCTGCAACCCCTCCCAGCTTAGTCAAGCAAATTATTCCGGACAGTAGTGCGCGGAGGCGGGAATCCCATTTTGCAAGCACACCGATAGCGCCAACAGAACCGAACACAAAGAACTATGTCCACTCAAGCAAACCTCTTCGAACAGCAAAACGAACCCGGCGACGCCGCCGAGACGCTGACCCTGTCGACCTTCGCCGAGCGCGCCTATCTCGACTACGCGGTCTCGGTGGTCAAGGGCCGCGCCCTGCCCGACGTATCCGACGGCCAGAAGCCGGTGCAGCGCCGCATCCTGTACGCGATGAACGAACTGGGCCTGGGCCCGACCGCCAAGCCGCGCAAATCGGCCGCCGTGGTCGGCGACGTGCTCGGCAAGCTGCACCCGCACGGCGACCAGTCGGTGTACGACGCGCTGGTGCGCATGGCGCAGGACTTCTCGCTGCGCTACCCGCTGATCGACGGCCAGGGCAACTTCGGCTCGCGCGACGGCGACGGCGCCGCGGCGATGCGCTACACGGAAGCGCGCCTGACCCCGATCTCGCGCCTGCTGCTGGACGAGATCGACATGGGCACGGTCGACTTCCAGCCCAACTACGACGGCTCGACCAACGAACCGCGCACCCTGCCGGCGCGCCTGCCGATGGTGCTGCTGAACGGCGCCTCCGGCATCGCGGTCGGCCTGGCGACCGAGATCCCCTCGCACAACCTGCGCGAAGTGGCCGACGCCACCGTCGCGATGATCAAGAACCCGAAGATCACGCACGCCGAGCTGATGACCTACATCCCCGGACCGGACTACCCGGGCGGCGGCCAGATCATCACGCCGGCATCGCAGATCGCCGACATGTACACCACCGGCCGCGGCTCGCTGAAGGTGCGCGCCCGCTGGAAAATCGAAGAGCTGGCGCGCGGCCAGTGGCAGGCCGTGGTCACCGAGCTGCCGCCGGGGACCTCGGCCCAGCGCGTGCTGGAAGAGATCGAGGAACTGACCAACCCGAAGGTCAAGCTGGGCAAGAAGACGCTGACGCCGGAACAGACCGCGCTCAAGCAGACCATCCTGTCGGTGCTGGACGCCGTGCGCGACGAGGCGGGCCGTGAAGCGCCGGTGCGCCTGGTGTTCGAGCCGAAGTCGAAGAACCAGGACCAGGCCGAGTTCATGAACATGCTGCTCGCGCATACCTCGCTGGAGACCTCGAGCTCGATCAACCTGGTGATGATCGGCGGCGACGGCCGCCCGCGCCAGAAGGGCCTGGGCGAGATCCTGCAGGAGTGGATCGACTACCGCTTCGTCACCGTGCGCCGCCGGACCGAGTTCAGGCTGGGCAAGGTCAACGACCGCATCCACATCCTCGAAGGCCGCGAGACGGTTCTGCTGAACATCGACGAGGTGATCCACATCATCCGCAATTCGGATGATCCGAAAGAGGCGCTGATCGCCCGCTTCAGGCTGACCGAGCGCCAGGCCGAAGACATCCTCGAGATTCGCCTGCGCCAGCTGGCCCGCCTGGAAGCGATCAAGATCCAGCAGGAGCTGGCGGAGCTGCGCGGCGAGAAGGAAAAGCTGCAGGACATCCTGGACAATCCGTCGTCGATGAAGCGCCTGATCGTCAAGGAAATCGAAGGCGACGCCAAGCAGTTCGGCGACGCGCGCCGCACCCTGATCGAGGAAGCGCAGAAGGCGGTGGCGGAGCAGAAGGTGATCGACGAGCCGGTCACGGTCATCATTTCGGAAAAGGGCTGGGTGCGCGCGCGCACCGGCATCGGCCACGATCCGGCGCAGTTCACCTTCAAGGCCGGCGACACGCTGTACGGCGCCTTCGAGTGCCGCACCGTGGATACGCTGCTGGGCTTCGGCGACAACGGCAAGGTGTATTCGGTGCCGGTGTCGGCGCTGCCGGGCGCGCGCGGGGACGGCGTGCCGGTGTCGACGCTGGTCGACCTGTCGGGCGGCGTACGCATCCTGCACTACTTCGCGGGCAAGGCCGATACGCGCCTGGTGCTGGGGTCGACGAACGGCTTCGGCTTCATCGCCAAGGCGGGCGACATGGTGAGCCGCCTGAAAGGTGGCAAATCGTTTATCACACTGGATGAGGGCGCGTTGCCGCTGAATCCGCGCACGGTGATGGAGAATGCCGGCGCGATCGCCTGCCTGTCGGAGAAAGGCCGCGTGCTGGTGTTCGGCATCGACGAGATGAAGACGCTGACCAACGGCGGCCGCGGCGTGACGCTGATGGAGCTGGAGCCGAAGGAGAAACTGCTGGCGGTGCAGCCGATCAGCGCGCGCGGCGTGAACGTGCTGGGGACCTGGGCCGGTGCGAAGCCGCGCACGGTGGAGCTGTTCGGGAAGGATCTCGAACCGCACTTCGGCAAGCGTGCGCGCAAGGGCAAGCCGCTGGTGCAGAAGGTGAAGGCGCAGGATCTGGCGCCGCGTTATACCGAAGGTGACGTGGCGAAGGCTGTCTAAGCACCAATCATCTCAACACCGTCGTTCCGGCGCAGGCCGGAACCCATAGACCGTGTGCAAGGCCGCGCAGCGTACCTTGGACGCTCAGCATGGGTCCCGGCCTGCGCCGGGACGACGGTGTTTTTGGCAGCGTTTTTCGCGGGCTACGACTTCGGCTTCGCCGCATCCAGCCTTGCATTCAGCGTCGCCACGTCGAACCCGCTGATGGTCCGCGTGCCGTCGTAGAAGTACACCGTCGGCGTCCCCATCACGTGCAGCTTGCGCGCCAGCGCGATCACCTGGTCGTTCGGCGTCGCGCAGTTTGCCGCCGGCGCCGCCTTCCCTTCATCCATCCATTGTTCCCACGCCTTCGAACGATCCGCCGCGCACCAGATATTGCGTCCCTTGACCGTCGAATCGTCCGACAGGATATTCAACAGGAAGGTGTAGACGGTGACGTTATTCACGCTCTTCATCGTCGTATGCAGCTTCTTGCAATAGGGGCAGTTGGGATCCTCGAACACCGCCATCACGCGCGAGCCGTCGCCCTTGACCGTCTTGATCGCCATGTTCAAGGGAAGCTCGTTGAAGCTCGGGATTCCGGCCAAGGTGTCCATCCGTTCGCGCGTCAGGTCCTTCAAGGTCGTCAAGTCCACCACCTTCCCGACGAACATATAGCGCGCCGTTTCGTCGGTGTAGAAAATGTCGCCGCCGCTGCGCACCTCGTACAGGCCGCCGTAGGGCGTCCTGGTCACCGCATCGACCTTCACGTTGGCGCCCATGCGCGGCTCGACGATCTTCCTGATGCGTTCCTCGTCCGGCGTCCCCGCCAGCAGCTGGGCGCTCGCCAGCGCGGCCACAAGAGCCAGCGCAGCCTTCTTCCATTCCATACGTGTCTCCTGTCAGCCTTGCGGCGCGCCCGATCCGGTGATCTGTGCCGCACAGGCCTGTGCATTGTTGTTGCGGCGCTGGCCGAGCGTATCGCCCCAGCGGCGCCGGTTCATCTGCTCGTTCGAATCCTCTTCGTCCGGCGGGGTGAGCTGTTTCTCCCAATCGATCAGCGCCTGGGTGCAATCGGCGTCTTCCTGCGTGAACCACGCGGCGGCGACATCGGTGCCCAGTAGCCGCTCGCGCAGTTGGGCGCGATCATGCAGCCAGCCCAGCAGTTTCTGCACCTGCTGGTCGGACAGGCCGTCCGGTGCGGGCGCCGTGAAGCCCTGGCGCGCGAGCAGCTGCGCTTCTTCCTGCAGGTAGGCCGCGTAGGCGGTGGCCAGTTGATCCGCTTCGCCGGCGGCCGGCTGGCGCAGGCGGCCGGCCAGGAACTGGCGGAGCTGCGCCTGCATCGCCTGTCGTTGCGACGGCGGCGCCTTGAGC
>JAEWEK010000071.1 GCA_023389425.1 Pseudomonadota bacterium
GCCAACTACCGCCACCCCGGCTCGGCCACCGACGACAGCGCGATCTACGCCGACATCATGGCCGCCATCACTACGCTGACGGCGATGGGCATCAAGACCGCCGGCACCTATTTCGCGCTGCCGCAAGGCGCCGCCGACCGCCATGTGCGCTCGGCCTGCATCCGCGCCGGCATCAAATGGATACGGGGCGCGTCCTATCGCGGCCAGACCTTCGCCTTCGGCCGGCCCACCGGCGGCGGCATCAGCCAGCTGGCGGAAACGCCGGGCGGCTGGATTGCCCATCCCGATTGCGTGCAGACCGACGGCAGCGTGACGCCGTCGGTGGACGAGATCAAGAAGTATGTGGACACGGCGGTGCGGCTGGGCGCCTGCGGCTGCTCCTACCACCACGACGTGCAAAGCAACACGATCGGCAACCTGGACGCCTTGTGCGCCTACCTGAAGACCAAGTCCGACGCGAAGCTGATCGACGTGCTGACGCTGGATCAGTTCACCTTGAACTGAGCGCGGGGCTGGCGGCGGCCGGGCGCCATCGTCAGTCCTGCCCATATTTGCTACCATGTCGGTTTGATCATCCCGCTGTACATCATGCCGAGAAATAAGCGTCCGCTGCCGAGAAAGTCCAATAACACGCCCCAGCCGAATACCGATGCCCAGTTGCGCGAGCTGTCCACCCTGGCGCTGACCGTGATCGAGCGCGGCGAGGCGGAAACGGGCAGCGCGCGCGAGGAAGAACTGCTCACCCTGGTGCGGCGCGCGCTGCGCCGCAAGCACGACGACGTGCTGCTGGGCGCCATCGACAACACCAGGTACAGCGATCCCGACGCCTGCCGCTACCTGCGCAGCCTGGTCGGCGAGGAGGCCGCCAGCCAGCGCATCCGCAAGGAGCAGGGCCCGGAAATCGAGATCGATGCCTTCATGATCCCCTTGTTCGTGCGCAGCACCGGCGGCCTGTCCGAGGACGAGGCCTTCGCCGACGAGGAGGCTTACACCAGGCTGGTCGAAAGCTTCCAGGAGCTCGGCCTGGAAAGCGATGCAGCCAATGTGGTGCTGGTGCGCCACCTGTACGACATGGACGAGGTCGACGCCATCGGCTACAGCCTGATGCACGAGGTGGTGCGCGAGGCGGCCGCCTCGATGGCCTCGCGCAAGCCGTTGCCGATGCCGCTGCTGGAATCGACCATGAGCGGCTGGACTGGCCAGCAGTTCGAACCCGACGACGCGGCGATGGAGCTGCGTTTCCTGCTGGGATTCGCGCTCAAGCCGGCCGACGACCCGTTCTACGCTGTGCCCGCGGACGAGGGCGGCAGCGACGCCTATTTCGAAGCCCGCATGCTGCGCTACCGCGCCTGGACCGTGGACGCGGCGGCGCTGGTGCGGCGTTGCCTTGCCGCCGATCCGGAGCGGGTGCGCGTCGATTTCCTCTACCAGGATTTGTTCTTCGGCGCGCGCGACAGCGCCACCGAGGAAATGGCGATGCTGATGACGCTGGCCGAGGTCAGCGGGCTGCTGGGCGAACGCGGCCTGGGCGCCGCCGACACCCGCGCCGTGGTCGCGGTGCTGGACGGCGGCGACAACGCGCTGCTGCGCACCAATCTCTACGCCGGCGAGGTGCTGGTCGGCTCGATCGACAAGCCGGTCGACCTGTCGGCCGATCTCGGCGAGGAGCTGGACGATATGTGCGACGCGCTGCTCACTTTCGGCTTCACCGATGTGCAGACCGCCGCCGACTTCACGCCCGACGGCCAGCCCGAAGGCGCGGAGCGCTTCGACCGGCTCTGAGCCGTGTTGGTGCCGGCTCCGCCGCAGCGGGGCCGCAGCTCATCTGCTTCCCTCCGGCATCATTTTCGGCCAGCGACCGCTTCCTCAGCGCAACACATCCCCTGTACGGAAACACAGCGAAAGCACGTCCCGCGGCAGCCTCGGTGCGCGCGCTCACCGTGCCACACGCGCACAGTTGCGCAGACGATGAGATTTCGTAGTGGTTTTTCTTGAATCGCTGTAGGAGTACGCCCACATCTTGCGGGGCAAGGAGGCGGTCTCTCCTATGAAAGCACTTTTATCAATACGAACATTCCATTTCCCTGCCGTAAAGTTGCAATTGGTAAATGAAAATCGTGGAAATTTTGCATGTTACGATTTCATGGTCTGGCGTGGTTCGGCCAGGTGCCCCAAGCCCTCGTCCGACACCCGCTCAGCATTCCAATAATCAACTAGATTTGCCGCGAAGGCGAAAGGAAAACTGAACATGCCGACCCTGATCGTGTTTTGCCACCTGCGCTGGGATTTCGTATTCCAGCGTCCGCAACACCTGATGACACGCCTGGCGGAACACTACCAAATCCTGTTCGTCGAGGAACCGGTCTATCACGAGGGGCAGGCCTACCTGAAGCGCAGTACCGTCGCGCCCAACATCACCGTGTGCCAGCCGCACACCGCCATCCACGCGCCCGGCTTCCACGACGACCAGATCCCGACCCTGCACACCCTGCTGTCCGACCTGGTGCCGGAAGGCGAGCAGCCGGTGGTCTGGTTCTACACCCCGATGGCCTTGCCGCTGCTGCAGGGCTTGCATCCGTCGCTGGTCGTCTACGATTGCATGGACGAACTGGCCGCGTTCAAGAATTCTCCCAAACAATTGCTGCAGCGCGAGACCGCACTGCTGAACATCGCCGACCTCGTTTTCACCGGCGGCCCCAGCCTGTACGAGGCGAAGAAGGAACGCCACGCCAACGCCCACTGCTTCCCGAGCAGCGTCGACGCCGCCCATTTCCGCAAGGCGCTCGACCGCAAGAGCAGCCATCCGGCCCAGGAGCCGTTCGGCCAGCCGCGCCTCGGCTTCTACGGCGTCATCGACGAGCGCTTCGACACCGAACTGGTGCGCGCCATGGCCGAGGCCCATCCGGAATGGCAGATCGTGCTGGTCGGCCCGGTGCTGAAGATCGACCCGGCCGCGCTGCCGCGCGCCGCGAACATCCATTACCTCGGACAGCAGGACTACAAGGCCCTGCCGCAATTCCTGGCTGGCTGGGACGTCTGCCTGCTGCCGTTCGCGCTCAACGAATCGACCAGGTTCATCAGCCCGACCAAGGTGCTCGAATACATGGCAGCCGAGCTGCCGAGCGTGTCGACCCCGATCACCGACGTCAAGGTGCCCTACGGCGACGTGGTCGCCATCGCCGGCACGCCGCAAGAGTTCATTGCCGCCTGCGAGCGCGCGCTGGCCATGACGGCCGACGACAAGGCCGCCCGGGTGCGGCGCATGCGCGAGATCGTCGCCAAGACCTCGTGGGACAATACCGCCAGCCGCATGCACCAGCTGATCCAGAGCACGGCGCCGGACAACAAGGCGCACCGGCTGGTGGCCCGCGCCCACGAGACAGGCGCGCAAGTCAATCCGCTGCCGGCCCACGCTTCGCAAAAGGCCAATTACCGCAACGTGATCATCGGCGGCGGCCCGACCGGGCTGTCGGCCGCCTACCACCTGCCGGCCGACACCGTCCTGCTGGAGCGCAATGCGACCATCGGCGGCTGGTGCCGCTCGATCGAAGACCAGGGCTTCACCTTCGACTACGCCGGCCACATCATGTTCTCCAACGACCCCTACGTGCTCAAGATGTACGAAGTGCTGCTGGGCGATAACGTGCACTGGCAGAACCGCGAGGCCTGGGTCTACAGCAAGGGCACCTACACGCGCTATCCCTTCC
>JAEWEK010000353.1 GCA_023389425.1 Pseudomonadota bacterium
GCCCCGGCCTGCGCCGGGGCGACGGATCAAGCGGTAGCTGCTCGGGGGAAATGGGGTTCCCGCCTGCGCGGGAACGACGTCTAGACGGTTTTTCCCGTTCGCTGATTACATATTGCGGCGATATTGCCCGCCCACCTCGAACAGCGCCGTCGTGACCTGGCCGAGCGAGCAGACGCGCACCGCGTCCATCAGCTTTTCGAACACGTTGGCGTTGTCGATCGCGGCTTGCTGCAGCGCGGCCAGCGCGGCCGGCGCTGCGCCGGCGTGGCGCTGGTGGAAGGCGTCCAGGCGCGTCAGCTGCGACTGCTTCTCGTCGTCGGTCGAACGGGCCAGCTCGATGGTGGCCGGCGCCTCCGCGCCTTTCGGGTTGCGGAAGGTGTTCACGCCGATGATCGGCAGCGAGCCGTCGTGCTTCTTGTGCTCGTACAGCATCGACTCTTCCTGGATCTTGCCGCGCTGGTAGCCGGTCTCCATCGCGCCCAGCACGCCGCCGCGTTCGGCGATGCGCTCGAACTCCTGCAGCACGGCTTCTTCCACCAGGTCGGTCAGCTCTTCCATGATGAAGGAGCCCTGGTTCGGGTTCTCGTTCTTCGCCAGGCCCCACTCGCGGTTAATGATCAGCTGGATCGCCAGCGCGCGGCGTACCGATTCGTCGGTCGGCGTGGTAATCGCTTCGTCGTAGGCGTTGGTGTGCAGCGAGTTGCAGTTGTCGTAGATCGCGATCAGGGCCTGCAGCGTGGTGCGGATGTCGTTGAAGTCGATTTCCTGCGCGTGCAGCGAGCGGCCCGAGGTCTGGATGTGGTACTTGAGCTTTTGCGAGCGGTCGTTGGCGCCGTACTTGTCGCGCATCGCCACCGCCCAGATGCGGCGCGCCACGCGGCCCAGCACCGTGTATTCGGGGTCCATGCCGTTCGAGAAGAAGAACGACAGGTTGGGCGCGAAGTCGTCGATGTGCATGCCGCGCGCAAGGTAGGCTTCGACAAAGGTGAAGCCGTTCGACAGCGTGAACGCCAGCTGCGAGATCGGGTTGGCGCCGGCTTCGGCGATGTGGTAGCCCGAGATCGACACCGAGTAGAAGTTGCGCACCTGGTGGTGCACGAAGTATTCCTGGATGTCGCCCATCACCTTGAGCGAGAACTCGGTCGAGAAGATGCAGGTGTTCTGCCCCTGGTCTTCCTTGAGGATGTCGGCCTGCACCGTGCCGCGCACGTTGGCCAGCACCCAGGCGCGGATCTTGGCCGCTTCGTCGTCGGTTGGCTGGCGGCCGTTATCGCTGACGAATTTGTCGACCTGCTGGTCGATCGCGGTATTCATGAACATCGCCAGGATCGCCGGCGCCGGGCCGTTGATGGTCATCGATACCGAGGTATTCGGGCTGCACAGGTCGAAGCCGTCGTACAGCACCTTCATGTCGTCCAGCGTGGCGATCGAGACGCCCGAGTTGCCGACCTTGCCGTAGATGTCCGGGCGCAGCGCCGGATCGGCGCCGTACAGGGTGACGGAGTCGAAGGCGGTCGACAGGCGCTTGGCGTCCATGCCGGTCGAGACCAGCTTGAAGCGGCGGTTGGTGCGGAAGGCGTCGCCTTCGCCGGCGAACATGCGGGTCGGGTCCTCGCCCTCGCGCTTGAAGGCGAACACGCCGGCGGTGAAGGGGAAGGAGCCGGGCACGTTTTCCAGCATCAGGAAGCGCAGCACTTCGCCGTGGTCTTCGTAGCGCGGCAGCGCGACCTTGCGGATCGGGTTGCCGGACAGGGTCTTCTGCACGAGCTTCGTGCGGATTTCCTTGTCGCGGATCTTGACCACGTATTCGTCGCCCGAGTAGGCGGCCTGCATGTCGGGCCACATCGCCAGCAGCTTCTTGGCGCCGCCGTCCATCGCATGGTCGCGTTCGACGATCAGCTCGTCGAAGTCGGCGCCCTTGTTGGCGGCGGCCAGCATGCGTTTCGCTTCGGTGAGCTGCTGGCGTTCGCGCGCCAGCGTGACCTGCCTGCCGACGTGCTTGTGGTAGCCGCGCACGGTGTCGGCGATTTCGGCCAGGTAGCGCGAGCGGGCCGGGGGCACGATCACGTTCTTGGCGCTGGACTGCTTCTGTTCCGGCACCGGCAGTTTCGATGCTTCGACCTTCAGGCCGAGCGCGGACAGCTTGGGCAGCAGGCCGTGGTACAGCGCGGTGACGCCGTCGTCGTTGAAGCGCGACGCTTGGGTGCCGTAGACCGGCATCTGGTCCGGGCTCTGGCTGAACAGCTCGCGGTTGCGCTGGTACTGCTTGGCGACGTCGCGCAGCGCGTCCTGCGCGCCCTTGCGGTCGAACTTGTTGATGGCGACGACGTCGGCGAAATCGAGCATGTCGATCTTCTCGAGCTGCGAGGCGGCGCCGAATTCCGGGGTCATCACGTACATCGAGGTATCCGCGTGCGGCACGATGGCGGCGTCGCCCTGGCCGATGCCGGAGGTTTCGACGATGACGAGGTCGAAGCCGGCCACCTTGCAGGCCGCGATCACGTCCGGCAGGGCCTGCGAGATTTCGGAGCCGGCTTCGCGCGTGGCGAGCGAGCGCATGAAGACGCGGGCCTGGCCGTTCCACGGGTTGATCGCGTTCATGCGGATGCGGTCGCCGAGCAGGGCGCCGCCCGACTTGCGGCGCGACGGGTCGATCGAGATCACGGCGATGTTCAGGCGGTCGCCCTGGTCGAGGCGGATGCGGCGGATCAGTTCATCGGTCAGCGAGGATTTGCCGGCGCCGCCGGTGCCGGTGATGCCCAGCGTCGGCACGTGCAGGGTGTCGGCGGCGGCGTGGATCTGCCGGACCAGCGCGGCGTCGGCCTTGCCGTTTTCCAGCGCGGTGATCAGCTGGGCCAGCGGGCGGTGGTGGCTGGCGACTTCGCCTTCCGTCAGCGGCGCCAGCGTGGCCGGGGCGTAGGAGGACAGGTCGGCGTCGCAGCTTTGCAGCATCGAGCGGATCATGCCCACCAGGCCCATGCGCTGGCCGTCTTCGGGGCTGAAGATGCGGGTGACGCCGTAGGCATGCAGTTCTTCGATCTCGGATGGGACGATCACGCCGCCGCCGCCGCCGAATACCTTGATGTGGGCGCCGCCGCGCTGGCGCAGCAGGTCGATCATGTATTTGAAGTATTCGACGTGGCCGCCCTGGTAGCTGGACACGGCGATGCCTTGCGCGTCTTCGGCCAGCGCGGCGGTGACGACTTCGTCGACCGAGCGGTTGTGGCCGAGGTGGATCACTTCCGCGCCGTTCGATTGCAGGATGCGGCGCATGATGTTGATCGAGGCGTCGTGGCCGTCGAACAGCGAGGCGGCGGTGACGAAGCGCACCTTGTTGGTCAGCTTGAACTGTTCCGGCAGGTCGAGCTTGGCGGCGGGGGTGAGGTCGTTCATGGTGTTCCTTTGGGTCGGAAGCGGTGTCTCGTTTGGGTATTATATGACGTTAACGTAAACGTCAACAGCGGGGCGTGGGTGGTACGGGTGTTGCCAAAAGTGCACCGTCGTCCCCGCGCAGGCGGGGACCCATGCTGAGCGTGCTCCGCCTGCGGCGTCTGTGTGCGTACGGCTGCGCAAGCGGTCCATGGGTCCCCGCCTGCGCGGGGACGACGGGTTAGGCGGCTTTTCGCTGGCCTGCAAGGGACGACAGCAGCTCGGCCTTCTTGCTGCGGAAAGCGGCCACCGCGTGTTCCTTCACGTGGCCGAAGCCGCGGATCTGCTCGGGCAGGCTTGCCAGTTCCACGGCGGTGGCGTGGTTGCCCGCGTCCAGCTGCGCCACCAGCGACTCGATCATCTCACGGTACTCCACGATCAGGGCGCGCTCCATCTTGCGCTCTTCCGTGCGGCCGAACACGTCGAAGGCGCCGCCGCGCAGGCCTTTCATCCTGGCCAGCAGCTTCATCGCGCTCCACATCCACGAGCCGAATTCCGCCTTCATCATGCGGCCCTTGGCGTCCTTCTTCGCGAACAGCGGCGGGGCCATGTTGAACTTGAGCGTGAACTCGCCTTCGAACTGGCTCTTGAGCTGTTCGACGAAGCGGCCGTCGGTGTACAGGCGCGCCACTTCGTATTCGTCCTTGTAGGCCATCAGCTTGAAGTAGTACTTGGCCACGGCGGTGGACAGCTTGTTGCCCAGGCCTTTGGCGGCTTCGGCTTCGCGCACGCGCGCCACCAGCTGCTGGTAGACGGCGGCGTAGGCGCTGTCCTGGTAGCCGGTCAGGAATTCGACGCGCTTGGCGATCACCGCGTCCAGCGACGCGGGCATCTGCACCACGATGGCCTGCGCCGGCACGGTCATCCGCTCGACACGCTTGAAGTCGACGGCGGCGCGGCGGCCCCACAGGAAGCTCTTCTTGTTGGCGGCGACGGCCACGCCATTGAGCTCGATCGCGCGCAGCAGGGCCGCTTCCGACAGCGGGATCAGGCCCTTCTGCCAGGCGTAGCCCATCATGAACAGGTTGGCGGCGATCGAGTCGCCCATCAGCGCGGTGGCCAGTCTGGTGGCGTCGATGAAGTCGGCCGATTTGTGTTCGACGGCGCCGACGGCTTCATCGATCAGCGCGCGCACCTGCCCGGCCGGGTACTGCCAGTCGGGCTGCTGGGCGAAGGTGCCGGGCGGCTGCTCGTGCAGGTTGACGATGGCGCGGGTGCGGCCCGGGCGCATCTTGGAAATCGCGTCGTGGGCGCCGGCGGTCAGCATGTCGCAGCCCAGCACCAGGTCCGCTTCGCCGGTCGCGATGCGCTGGGCGCGCAGGCGGTCCGGGCTGGCGGCGATCTTCACGTGCGAGGTCACCGAGCCGTTCTTCTGGCTCATGCCGGTCATGTCGAGCACCGAGGCGCCCTTGCCTTCGAGGTGGGCGGCCATACCCATCAGCGCGCCGACCGTGATCACGCCGGTGCCGCCGATGCCGTTGATGAGGATGTTGTACGGTGCGTCGACTTGCGGCAGCGTCGGCGCCGGCAGTTCGGGCCAGCCGTCGTCACCCTTGCCGGCGCCGGCCTTGCTCTTCTTGAGCGTGCCGCCTTCGACCGTGACGAAGCTCGGGCAGAAGCCCTTCACGCAGGAGTAGTCCTTGTTGCAGGCCGACTGGTCGATGCTGCGCTTGCGGCCGAATTCCGTTTCCTTCGGCAGGATCGAGACGCAGTTGGACTGCACACCGCAGTCGCCGCAGCCTTCGCACACGGCTTCGTTGATGACCATGCGCTTGTCCGGGTCCGGGAACTGGTTCTTCTTGCGGCGGCGGCGCTTCTCGGCGGCGCAGGTCTGGTCGTAGATCAGGACCGTGGTGCCGGGGATCTCGCGCAGTTCGCGCTGGATGTCGTCCATGTGCTTGCGGTCGTGGATGGTCACCAGTTCCGGCAGGTTCGAGCGGTCGGCGTAGCGCGACAGGTCTTCGGTCACCAGCGCGATGCGCTTGATGCCTTCGGCCGCCATCTGCTGCGCGATGTGCGGGACCGAGGTGGTGCCGTCGACCGGCTGGCCGCCGGTCATCGCGACCGCGTCGTTGTACAGGATCTTGTACGTGATGTTGACCTTGGCCGCGACGGCGGCGCGGATCGCCAGATAACCGGAGTGGAAGTAGGTGCCGTCGCCCAGGTTCTGGAAGACGTGCGGGACCTTCGAGAACGCGGCCTGCCCGATCCACGGCGTGCCTTCGCCGCCCATGTGGGTGGTGAGCTTGTTCATCTCCGGGTAGATCGAGGTGGCCATCACGTGGCAGCCGATGCCGGCCAGCGCGAACGAGCCGTCCGGCACCTTGGTCGAGGTGTTGTGCGGGCAGCCGGAACAATAGAAGGCGGGGCGGAACGGCGTTTCGATCGCCTTTTGCAGCACGGCGTCCTTGGCGTCGAGGAAGGCCAGGCGGGCCGCGATCAGCGCTTGCGTGGAGTCGTCGAGATCCAGGCGCGACAGGCGCTTGGCGATCACGCGCGCCACTTGCGAGACCGAGAAATCGGCCTTCGGCGGCAGCAGCCATTCGCCGCGCGGCGCCACCCATTCGCCCTTGTCGTCGAACTTGCCGACCACGTGGGGGCGCACGTCGTCGCGCCAGTTGTACAGCTGTTCCTTGAGCTGGTATTCGACCAGCTGGCGCTTTTCTTCCACCACCAGGATCTCGTCCAGGCCCTGCGCGAATTCGCGCACGCCGTCCGGTTCCAGCGGCCAGATCATCGCGACCTTGAACAGGCGCAGGCCGACCTTCGCCGCCATCGCTTCGTCGATGCCGAGGTCCTCCAGCGCTTCCAGCACGTCGAGATAGGATTTGCCGGAGGCGATGATGCCCAGCTTGGCGTCGGGGCTGTCGATGGTGACGCGATTGAGCTTGTTTTCGCGGGCGTAGGCCAGGGCGGCGTAGATTTTATAGTCCTGCATCAGCGCTTCCTGGTTGCGCGCCTGCAGGCCCAGCGGGACCGAGGACAGGCGCGTATTCAGGCCGCCTTCCGGCATCGCGAAATCCTGCGGCAGCTTGACCTCGACGCGGAACGGGTCGGCGTCCACCGAGGCGCTCGATTCGACGGTGTCGGCCAGCGCCTTGAACGCGACGGCGCAGCCGGAGAAGCGCGACATGGCCCAGCCGTGCACGCCCAGGTCCAGGTATTCCTGCACATTGCAGGGGTAGAGCACCGGGATCATGCAGGCCGAGAAGATATGGTCGGACTGGTGCGGCAGGGTGGAGGAGTAGGCGCCGTGGTCGTCGCCGGCCACCAGCAGCACGCCGCCGGTGGCGGCGGTGCCGGCGTGGTTCATGTGCTTGAAGACGTCGCCGCAGCGGTCCACGCCCGGTCCCTTGCCGTACCACATGGCGAACACGCCGTCGTACTTGGTCTCGCCGATCAGGCCCACGGTCTGGGTGCCCCAGACGGCGGTCGCCGCCAGGTCTTCGTTGACGCCCGGGACGAACTGGATGTGGTTCGCTTCCAGATGGCCCTTGGCCTTCCACAGGTTTTCGTCGAGGCCGCCGAGCGGGGAGCCGCGGTAGCCCGAGATGAAGCCGGCCGTGTCCATGCCGGCGGCGGCGTCGCGCTCGCGCTGGATCATGGGCAGGCGGACCAGCGCCTGGATGCCCGAGAGGAAAATCTTGCCGGATTTGGCGGTGTACTTGTCGTCGAGGCTGACATTGGCGAGGCTGACATTGTCGAGACTGGCGTTGTCGAGGCTGGCGTCGGCGGGCGTGGGCTGGGTTTGCTGCGCGGGCAGCGCTGCCGTGGTATCGGGCATGGCGGTCTCCAAAATTTGTGATCTGGCGTGGTCCCGCCGGGCGCGGCGCCGGGTGGGCGCGGGTCGGCAGGGAGG
>JAEWEK010000171.1 GCA_023389425.1 Pseudomonadota bacterium
GCCGCGGCCGCCTGCGCCAGCGCCGGCACCTGGGTGCCGCAGTAGATGTCGCAGCCGTCCGCCTTGAGGTCGACCGTGCAGTTCATCGGCTCCATCGTCGCGTGGGCGAGGAAGGGCACTTCGTAGACGGCGTCGAAGCGGTGCCCGCCCTTGTCGCCCAGCCGTTTCAAGGCATCGCCCTTGTTGGCCGCCACCGCGCCTGTCTGCTGCGATGCCTTCAGCATGTCGGCCCGGATCGAAGCCGACGTCACGTTGGCGTTGGGCCCGTCGTCCCAGGTCGGCGCCGCCGCCGCCAAGCCCTGGCGCGCGGCCCAGAAATGGTCGCCGATCACCGCCACCGCGTTGTCCAGCTTGACCACCTGGCGCACGCCCTTGACCGCCATCGCCTTCTGCTCGTCCGCGCTGGCCAGCTTGCCGCCGGTGACCGGCGACATCGCCACTGCCGCGATGCCCAGTCCGGGCAGGCGCGTGTCGAGGCCGAACAGGGCCTGGCCATTGCACTTGATGGAAGAATCGAGCCGGTGCTGCGGCTTGCCGATCAAGGTAAAGTCCTCGGGCTTCTTGAGCGCGACCTTGTCCGGCAGCGGCAGTTGCGAGGCCGCGTCGGCCACGTCGCCGAAGCCGAGCGACGTCTTGCCGTCCGGGTGCACGATGCGCCCGCCCACCACCTTCAGCGCGCCCGGATCGACTTTCCACTGCTGCGCCGCCGCCGTCACCAGCACCGCGCGCACCGTGGCCCCGGCCTGGCGCAGCGGCTTCCAGGCGCCGCGCACCGAGGTGGAGCCGCCCGTCACCTGCCCGCCCAGAAGCGGATCGGCATACAGCGCGTTGTCGGCCGGCGCCTGCTCCAGCTTCACCTTCGACAGGTCGGCACCCAGCTCCTCGGCCAGCAGCATCGGGATCGCCGTGAAGGTGCCCTGCCCCATCTCCACCTTCGGGCAGATGAAAGTGACCTGGCCGTCGCGGTCGATGCGGATGAAGGCGTCGCGCGCCAGCCCCGGCGCCTGGGTGCTGTTGGCGCTGGTGGCCTGCCCGACCGCGCGCTCGGCCGGCGGCTTGTCGCGCGCCTGCTCCTTTTTCTTCTCGCAGCCGAACAGCGAAAAGCCGAACAGCAGCCCGCCGCCGGCCGCCGCCGACAGCTGCATGAAACGGCGCCGGCCCTGGGACGCGGGTGTGGTCTTCGTCGTCATGCGCGCCTCCTCATTTGCCGCCGGCCGCGATCTTGATCGCGTGGCGGATGCGCTGGTAGGTGCCGCAGCGGCAGATATTGCCGGACATGGCGCCGTCGATGTCGGTGTCGCTCGGGTGCGCGTTCGACTTGAGCAGCGCGGTGGCCGACATGATCTGGCCCGACTGGCAGTAGCCGCACTGGACCACGTCGATCTGGTTCCACGCCGCCTGCACCTTCTGCCCGACCGGGTCGTTGCCGATCGCCTCGATGGTGGTGACCTGCTTGCCGACCGCGCTCGACACCGGCGTCACGCAGGAGCGGATCGGCTGGCCGTCCAGGTGCACGGTGCAGGCGCCGCACAGGGCCACGCCGCAGCCGAACTTGGTGCCGGTGAGGCCGGCGACGTCGCGCAGCGCCCACAGCAGGGGCATGTCGTCGGGAACGTCGAGGGTGGTGCTGGTGCCGTTGATGATGAGGGCGGGCATGGTGCGGCTCCTTCGATATCAAGCCGCCAACTATAGGACAGCGCAGCGGCAGGCGGCGCACACGTCGCGGCGGCCGTGCCATGCCCAAAAAACAGGCAAATCCGCTTTTGGTGTATCCTATGGCCCAACGCAACAACGGCTCCCATGCCAACTATGCCCGAGCACCCTAGTGACGTCCGTTCGGACGCCAAACCGCACCGGTCGCTGTTCGAACGGCTGACCGCCCTCATCTCCCCCGAGCCCGAAAACCGCGCCGAGCTGCTCGACGTGCTGCACGACGCCCATGAGCGCAACCTCATCGACGCCGACGCGCTGTCGATGATCGAAGGCGTGTTCCAGGTGTCCGACCTGTCGGTGCGCGACATCATGGTGCCGCGTTCGCAAATGGACGTGATCGACATCACCCGCCCGATCGAGGACTGGCTGCCCACCGTGCTGGAAACGGCGCACTCGCGCTTCCCCGCCATCGAGGGCGAACGCGACAAGGTGGTCGGCATCCTGCTGGCCAAGGACCTGCTGCGCTACTACGCCGAAGAGTCGTTCGATGTGCGCGACATGCTGCGCCCGGCGATCTTCATCCCCGAATCGAAGCGCCTGAACGTGCTGCTGCGCGACTTCCGCGCCAACCACAACCACATGGCCATCGTGGTCGACGAGTACAGCGGCGTGGCCGGCCTGATCACCATCGAGGACGTGCTCGAGCAGATCGTCGGCGACATCGAGGACGAGTACGACTTCGACGAGGAAGAGGACAACGTCCTGTCGCTCAAGGAAGGCCAGTATGGCCCGCGCTGGCGCGTCAAGGCGCTGACCGAGATCGAACAGTTCAACGAGGAAGTCGGCGCCAGCCTGCCGGACGACGACGTCGACACCATCGGCGGCCTGGTGGCCAGCCACCTGGGCCGCATGCCGCACAAGGGCGAGGTGTTCGACCTCGACAACCTGCGCTTCGAAGTGCTGCGCTCGGACGCGCGCCAGATCCACGTGCTGCTGGTCGAGAAGCTGCCGCTCATCGTCGAGAACGAACACGACTGATGCGGTTCCGGCGCCAGGCTCCCACAGCTCCCGTCCCCGCCGAACGCGGCACCCGTCCCACCCTGGTGGGCACGGTGGCGGCCGCGTTGGCGGGCGCGTCCTCGCTGCTCTCGTTCGCGCCGCTGGGCTGGTGGCCGCTGCAGTTCGCCTCGCTGGCCTACCTGTTCTACCAGGTCGGCGTGGGCAGCTCGGTGCGCCGCGCGACCCTGCTCGGCTGGGCCTTCGGCTTCGGCTGGTCGATGGGCGGCATGCACTGGCTGTACATCGCGCTGAACCGCTTCGGCGGCCTGCCGGCCGTGCTGTCGGCGATCGCCATCGCGCTGCTCGGGCTGTACATGGGATTGTTCGGCGCCTTCGCGGCCGGCGCCGCCGCCTGGCTGCGCAGGAAGTTCACGCCGCCGGTGTGGGCCTTCCTGCTGGTCGTGCTGCCCGTGATGTGGGGCGTGTCGGAATGGATGCGCGGCTGGGTGTTCACGGGCTTCCCCTGGGCCGCCGCCGGCTATGCCCACGTCGACGCAGCGCTGGGCGGCTTCGCGCCCCTGATCGGCGTGTACGGCATCGGCATCCTGGCCGCGGTCTGCGCGGGCTGCCTCGCACACCTGACGCAACCGCGCCGGCGCCTCCAGGTGATCGGCGTGTTCGCGCTGGTGCTGGCCGCCGGCGGCCTGCTGCGCCTGGTCGACTGGACCCAGCCCAACGGCAAGCCGATCAGCGTGCGCCTGGTGCAGGGCGATATCGCACAGGACGAGAAATTCAGCAGCGAGCACCTGCTCGGCATCCTCACGCGCTACCGCGGCCTGATCACCGCGAAACCGGCCGACCTGGTGGCCGCGCCCGAGACCGCGATTCCCGTCTTCCCCTACCAGCTCCCGCCCGGCTACATCGACGAGCTGCGCGGCTTCGCGGCGCGCACCGGCAGCTGGCTGATGTTCGGCATCCCGTTCTCGGACGGCCCCAACACCTATTCGAACAGCGTGGCCGGCATCGGCCCGCAAGGGCAGACCTACCGCTACGACAAGCACCACCTGGTGCCCTTCGGCGAATTCATCCCGGCGGGCTTTCGCTGGTTCGTCGACATGATGCGCATCCCGCTGGGCGACTTCACGCGCGGCGGCGCGGTGCAGGCGCCGTTCGCGGTGAAGGACCAGTTCGTGCAGCCGAATGTCTGCTACGAGGACGTGTTCGGCGAGGAGATCGCAAGGCAGCTGCGCGACGCGCCCCATCCGGCCACGCTGCTGCTGAACGTATCGAACCTGGCGTGGTATGGCGAATCGGTAGCGATCCCGCAGCACCTCCAGATTTCGCGCATGCGGTCGATGGAAACCGGCCGCCCGATGCTGCGCGCCACCAACAATGGCGCCACCGCCGTGATCGACGGCAAAGGCAAGCTGCAATCGCTGATCCCTTACTACCAGCAAGGGGTGCTCGAGGCGCAGGTGCAGGGCATGCGCGGCACCACGCCCTATATCCGGTTCGGCAACGCCATCTTCCTCGTCCTGTCCGCGCTCGCGCTGGCGGGTGCGTGGCTGACTGGCCGGCGTTACCAGCAGAAAAAAGCTAAAGTACAAGAAGTTGCCTGAATTCCGCGCCCAGCCGGGCGCCAAAACCCGCTAAAATTGGTCATTTAGCAAACCCACCGTTGTTCGCGGCCCCCTTGGCCGCGAAGCCTACAAGATGCTCACATTCCAACAAATCATCCTGACCTTGCAATCCTATTGGGACAAGCAGGGTTGCGCCCTGCTCCAGCCTTACGATATGGAAGTGGGCGCCGGTACTTTTCACACCGCCACCTTCTTGCGCGCGATCGGCCCCGAGCCGTGGCGCGCGGCCTATGTGCAGCCCTCGCGCCGGCCGAAAGACGGCCGCTACGGCGAGAACCCGAACCGCCTGCAGCACTACTACCAGTATCAGGTGGTGCTCAAGCCGGCGCCGGAAAACATCCTCGACCTCTACCTCGGTTCGCTGGCCGCGCTCGGCCTGGACCTGAAGAAGAACGACGTCCGCTTCGTCGAGGACGACTGGGAAAGCCCGACCCTGGGCGCCTGGGGCCTGGGCTGGGAAGTGTGGCTGAACGGAATGGAGGTGACCCAGTTCACCTACTTCCAGCAGGTCGGCGGCCTCGATTGCAAGCCAGTGCTGGGCGAGATCACCTACGGCATCGAGCGCCTGGCGATGTACCTGCAGGGCGTGGAGAACGTGTACGACCTGGTGTGGACCGAGTGGGAAGAAAACGGCCGGTCCGGCGCCCCGGAGACCAAGCGCCTGAGTTACGGCGACGTCTACCACCAGAACGAAGTCGAGCAGTCGACCTACAACTTCGAGCATTCGAATACCGAGCTGCTGTTCCAGGCCTTTAACAATCACGAGAGCGAAGCCAAGCGCCTGATCGAGCTGCAGCTGACGCTGCCGGCCTACGAGCAGATCATGCGTGCCTCGCACAGCTTCAAACTGCTGGACGCGCGCGGCGCGATTTCGGTCACCGAGCGCGCCGCCTACATCGGCCGCGTGCGCACCCTGTCGCGCCTGGTCGCGCAGGCTTACTACGACTCGCGCGAGAAGCTGGGCTTCCCGATGGCCAAGAACGCCGCCTGACCTGACAAGAACAGAATCATGAATCACACCCTACTCGTCGAACTGCAGACCGAAGAACTGCCACCGAAGGCGCTGGTCAAACTGGGCGCGGCTTTCGCCGCCGGCATCGAAGGCGGCCTGAAGGCGCGCGGCTTCCTTGACAGCGACAGCGTGGCGACCAGCTACGCCACCCCGCGCCGCCTCGCGGTCTCGATCACCCAAGTGCGCGCCAAGTCGCCGGACAAGACCATCCGCGAGAAAGTGCTGCCGGTCGCCGTCGCGCTGGACAAGGAAGGCAATCCAAGCGCGCCACTGGCCAAGAAGCTGGCTGCGCTGGGCTTCCCCGACCTCACCATCGACCAGCTCGAGCGTGCGTCCGACGGCAAGGCCGAGAGCTTCTTCTACACCTACACCGCGGCCGGCGCCGAGCTGGCGGGCGAGCTGCAGCAGGTGCTGCAGGAGACCGTGGCCAAGC
>JAEWEK010000192.1 GCA_023389425.1 Pseudomonadota bacterium
CGATATGGCCTGGCTTGGCCTGCTGCTGGCGCAAGCGGCGCTGCGCTACCGTCGCCTGCTGCGATCGTCAGTTGGCGAAAGCGCGTAGGCCATCGGCGTCGAGAATCGTCACTTCGCGGCCGCGCAACGCGATCATGCCGCGCGAGACCAGGTCATGCAGCACGCGCGAAAAGTACTCGGGGGTCAGGTTCAGGCGCGACGCGATCAGCTTCTTGCTGGCCGAAAGCAGCACACGTCCATCGTCTCCCGGCGGCTGTTCGTTCAGGAGGTAGCCGACGATGCGCTGGCTTCCCGAGCGCAGGGAGTACGATTCCACATCCGAGATCAGGCCGTGCATGCGGCGGCTGACGCCGGCCAGCATGCGCCGCGCGAACATGGGATTGCGTTCCAGCTCCTCGAACACGACAGCTTTCGAGATGTGCAGCAAGAGCGTGTCGCACAGTGCGTTGGCATTGAGGATGTAGGGACGCTCCATGAACATCAGCGCCTCGCCGAAGCTGTGGCCGGGGCCGACGATCTCGACGATCTTCTCGTTTCCCTGCGCGGACACGAAACCCAGTTTCACCTGGCCGTACACGACCGAGTAGAAGCCGTTGCAGGTGTCGCCGCGATGGAAGATCGGCTGGCAGCGCGTGGCGTGCAGCTCGGTGGTGCCGGCGGCGATGACGGACAGCTCTTCGGCGTTGAAGTCGTCGAACAGGGGAAGGCGCTTGAGGAATTCGCGCGGATCGATTTTAGGTGCGGCCATGGCTGTGCTCATGATTCAAAGAGGGCGAACGCTGTCTCGCGCCCGCCCCGGTTCCTGAAAGCGGGCCCTCCGCGGGCCCGCGCGGCGATGCCGGATCAGTGGCCCGATGCGGCGTCAGGCTTGCTGGTGCTCTGGAACACCTCCGGGTTGTCGTTGCCGGTCACGTAGAGGAAACCGGCCAGGCCCTTCTCCATCCGCGACAGCGCGTGGTCGACCAGGATGTAGCGGCCCGGGACGTCCACCTTGAACTCGACCATGGTGGCGCCGCCCGGTGCGACCGTGGTGGTCTGCACATTGCGCAGCGGCGGCGAGGTCAGGTCGCCCATCGAGTACACGCGGTCGAAGATTTCGCCGATCACGTGGAAGCTCGAGGTCGCGTTCGGGCCGCCGACACCGAAGAAGATGCGCACGGTCTCGCCGACCTTGGCTTCCATGCGGTGCGTCTTGGTCAGAGCGTCGTGGTTGCCGTTGAAGATCAGGTGCTCCGGCTGTTCCGCCAGCAGCTTCTCGAGCGAGAATTCGTTCTCGCCGGCGGTGCCGTGCTTCTGCGCGGTGTACAGCTCACCCTGCATCACGTAGAACTCGCGGTCGACCTTCGGCAGGCCGCCTTCCGGCTCGACCAGGATCATGCCGTACATGCCGTTCGAGATGTGCTGGGCCACCATCGGCGTGGCGCAGTGGTACACGTACAGGCCCGGGCTGAGCGCCTTGAACACGAAGGACTTGTTGTTGCCCGGCGCGGCCTGGGTCACGGTGGCGCCGCCGCCAGGGCCGGTGACCGCGTGGAAGTCGACCGAGTGGATCATGTGGCTGTCGGCCTTGTTCGCCAGGTTCACTTCCACCGTGTCGCCGACGCGCACGCGGATAAACGGGCCCGGCACCTTATTGTTGAAGGTCCAGTATTTGTAGGTCGAGCCGTCCATCAGCTGGCCAAGCACTTCGGTGGTCTCGAGATTGACCTTCAGGTGCTGCGGGCCGCGCGCGCCCACCGGCGTGCCGACTTCACGCGGATCGCGCGAGATGTCCACGCCGAGCGGCTTCTTCTGCGCGCCGACATCGCCCACCACCAGCTTGCCGATCATGCCGGCCTGGACGTGGCCCGGCAGCGAGCAGATATAGGTGAACTCGCCTTTCTTGTCGGCGCGGAAGACGATCGAGGTGCTCGATCCTTTCACATTGATCTGGTTCGACTTGGCCGCGAAATCGGCCACGGTCAGGTCGTGTGTCGCGCCGTCGCCGTTGACGAGGTTGATTTGAACGACCGCGCCGAGCGGCACGTTGAGGGTCGGGTTGGCCTTGCCGTTGATGGCGCCGGCATTCCCCATGAAGACCAGCTTGCCGTCGGCGATGTCAGTGCGCAGCGTGAAGACTACGTCGGCCACGGTTTGCACCGAGGCAGGACCATGCTGGTGCTGGGCAAAGGCGGGAGCCAGCGAGGCGGTACCGAGGACGAGAGCGGCGATCAGCGAGGGGAGCAGTTTGACTTTCATTTTCACACCTTGTCGTTATGTATCTATCGAATGATTTCTTTGCGTTACGGCGAAATCATATATTTGCGATACATCTTATAAAAATGATGCACATCAAAAATTCGCTAGTCAGCGTCCTTACAGCCACAGCCTGTCTGCCCGCCACATCAGCATGTTCAACATTCTTGAGGTGCATCAAATTAATTTGTTGCATTCAAAATGTAAGATTTAGCCGAACCCAACAAACGTGAGCTAAATCAAGGAAAACGATCATGAAAACGACCACCGCCCTCATCGCAAGCGCAGTCGCCGCCCTTCTCCCAACACTCGCCTCGGCCAGCTGCGGCGCGGCCTTTTGCACGGTGAACACCAACTGGACGACGCAGACCGCGCAGACCGACGCCAACTCCCTGTTCGACCTGCATTACGAATTCATCAACCAGGACCAGCCCTTCCACAATGGCGACCGGGTCGCCGTGGGCCAGATCCCGCAACACCACGACGAGGTGCGCACCCTGAACCGCAATCTGGTCGCCACGTACAGCAAGAATTTCGGCAATGGCTGGGGCGTGACCGTCAGCGCGCCGGTCGGCGAGCACGATCACCTGCACATCCACAACCACCACGGCGCCAAGTTGCCGGAAGAATGGAAGTTCACGGAACTGGGCGACATCCGCGTGGTCGGCCGCTACCAGTTCAGCGCCGGCGGCGACGTCCTGAATCCATCGAACGCGGGCGTGACTTTCGGCCTGAAACTGCCGAGCGGCCGCACCACGATCGCGAATGCGGCCGGCGCCCAGGCCGAGCGCAGCATGCAGCCGGGCACCGGCACCACCGACCTGATCGTCGGCGCCTTCTATCACCAAACGCTGATGGAGAAGGACGCATCCTGGTTCGCGCAGACCCAGTACCAGCATCCGCTCAACAGCCATGACGGCTTCCAGGCAGGCGACCAGTTCACTGCCGACCTCGGCTACCGGCACGGCTTCGCCGAGCGCTTCGGGGCGATGCTGCAGCTGAACCTGGTACGCAAGGCGGCCGACAACGGCATCAACGCCGAGCCGGCCGACAGCGGCGGCCGTTTCGTCTACCTGAGCCCGGGGCTGACCTATGCGGTGTCGGGCAATGTGCAGGTCTATGGCTTCGTGCAACAGGCGCTGTACCGGCACGTGACCGGCGTGCAGCTGACGGCCAAGCGCGCCTTCATGCTGGGAGTGAGCGGCAGGTTCTGATGCACCGTCAGGCTGCGTAAACGATGTAAAACCACCTGAGTTCGGGGGATAAATTTACGCGCACATGTCCGCTCTCAAAGAGCGGCCGGGCGGGAACCCTATGATGCGACAAGCCTGAACATTCGCCCCCAAGGATCCCGATGAGTCTAGCTGTCCTCAGAAGTCGCGCGCTGGCCGGCATGGAAGCCCCGGCCGTCAGTGTCGAAGTCCACCTTGCCAACGGCCTGCCTTGCCTGACTATCGTCGGGCTGCCTGACGCCGAAGTGCGGGAAGCCAAGGACCGCGTGAAGGCGGCGCTGCAAAATGCCGGCTTCGATATTCCCGCGCGCCGTATCACGGTCAATCTGGCGCCGGCGGAATTACCCAAGGAATCGGGCCGATTCGACCTGCCAATTGCGCTCGGCATTCTCGCGGCGTCCAGGCAGATTCCGTCCAGGGAACTTGGCCGCTACGAATTTGCCGGCGAGTTGTCGCTGTCCGGTGAACTGCGTCCGATTCGCGGCGCGCTGGCGATGGCGTTTGCGATGCAGCGCGGCGCTTCGTCCGTGCCCTCCTTCATCCTGCCGCAAGCCAACGCGGACGAAGCTGCGCTGGCGGCCGATGCCGCGATCTATCCGGCGCGAACACTGCTGGAGGTGTGTGCCCACTTCGCCGCGCACGACGAGAACGGGCGGCTCGCCCGCCATCAAGCTCGCACCGACATCACGCGCGGGAACTATGGCGATTTCGCGGATGTCAAAGGCCAGATACATGCCAAGCGGGCGCTCGAGGTCGCCGCGGCCGGCCTGCACTCCGTCTTGCTGATCGGCCCTCCGGGCACTGGCAAGAGCATGCTGGCATCGCGCTTCCCCGCCCTGCTTCCGCCGATGAATGACGAGCAGGCGCTGGAATCTGCCGCCGTGCAATCGCTGGCCGGCAATTTTTCGGCAGAACAATGGAAACTGCGCCCCTTCCGCAGCCCGCACCATACATCCTCGGGCGTTGCCCTGGTCGGCGGTGGCAGTGTGCCGCGGCCGGGCGAAGTCTCGCTCGCCCATCACGGTGTCCTGTTCCTCGACGAGTTGCCGGAATTCGACCGGCGTGTCCTCGAAGTCTTGCGTGAGCCATTAGAATCCGGCCACATCACCGTGTCGCGCGCGGCGCACCAGGCCGACTTCCCTGCGCGCTTTCAATTAATCGCGGCGATGAATCCCTGCCCCTGCGGCTGGCGCGGCCATCCATCGAACAAATGCCATTGCACCACGGACGTCGTCCAACGCTACCAGGACCGCATCTCCGGTCCCTTGCTGGACCGCATCGACATGCAGATCGAGGTCGCCGCGATGCTGCCCGAAACGATGGCGGCCAAGGCCGATGGCGAGCCGAGCGACGAGATCGCGCAACGGGTCGCCCGCGCCTACGCCCGCCAGCTGGACCGCCAGGGCAAGCCCAACCAGCAGCTGTCGACGCGCGAGATCGACCGCTACTGCAGGCTCGATACGGTGGCGGACCAGCTCCTGCGCGGATCGATGGCGCAGTTCCAGTGGTCGGCGCGGGCCTACCACCGCGTGCTCAAGGTTGCCCGCACCGTCGCCGACCTGGCCGGCTCACCGCGCGTGCTGGACGATCACGTGACCGAGGCCGTGCAATACCGGCGCGGCCTGAAGGAACGTTAAGCTGGTTGTCCGGGCGCGCGCCTGCTACCATCGCACGCATGCGAATCCGTCCACTTCTGGTCATCACCACCGCCGCAGCCGCCATGACGCTTGCCGCCTGCAGCCCCAAGTACAACTGGCGCGACTATGCCAGCGCGGAGGCGCCCTACCGTGTCATGTTCCCCGGCAAACCTGCGAGCTACACGCGCAGCGTCGACCTCGATGGCGTGCGCGTCGACATGACCATGACCGCGACCGAGGTGGACGGCGCCATGTACGCGGTCGGCACCGCGCAGCTGCCGGACGCAGCACAGGCGCCGGCGGCACTGTCCGCGATCCAGACCGCCTTGATGCGCAATATCGGCGCCACCGCGACGCGAGAGACATCGCGTGCGAGCGCAAGCGTCGCCGACGGGCAGGCCAGCGAAGCGTCGGCCACCGACGTGAGCGCCGACGGCGTGCTCAACGGCGTGCCGATGCGGCTGGTCGGGCATGTCGAATCGCACGGCAGGCGCATCTACCAGGTGGTCGTGATGGGGCCGGCGAAATCGATCGAGGCGGATCCGGCGGAGCAGTTCATATCCTCGTTCAAGGTGCAGTGAATCTTGCAAGCGTGCGCGAACAGCCGCACTGCGCCAGTCGTGTTATCTTTTAATGATCCAAACACCGTAGAAAGCCCGCCATGCTCATCACGTTCCGGTCCAAAGCCTCTCCCGACGTCATGATGTACAAGGAGCACGCCAAGCGGATTCTCGATTTGCTGGGGAAGGACGTCGACCGCGGCGTCATCACGGCGGCGGAAGCGCCACTCGCAGTCGATACGATCGAACGCGAAATTGCGGAATCACGCCAGCACCAGGCCACCTCCGAAGTCGAACAGGACGTGCGCGCGCATGGCGACGACGACAAGGAGCACGAAAGCATCCAGGCCGTCAGCTTCTCGACTCGCGCATATCCGCTGCTCGAAATGTTGCGTCAGGCGCGCGACCAGAAAGCCGATGTGATGTGGGGCGTGCTGTAAATGCGGCAGGCTTTTTTAATGGGACACGACGGCGGATAAGGCGAGCGGCCCATCGTCGCAGACGATACGATCGCGTCCGCTTTCCTTGGCGCGGTACATGCGACGGTCGGCCATTTCGACCAGCTCTTTCCATTCCAGCGCATTGTCCGCCCCCCGCTCGGCGATGCCGATGCTTGCGGTAATGGGACCACCCTCCGGTCTTGCGCCGAATCCGGCGCTGCGCAGGCGTTCGATGGCAAGCCGCGCTTGCGGCAATGTCGCTCCCGGCATCAGCAGTACAAACTCTTCCCCGCCCCAGCGCACCAGTGCATCGCCGTGGCGCATATGGCGGCTTAGCTGTTCGGTCATCGCAATCAAGGCGCGATCTCCCTCCTCATGGCCGAATTCGTCATTGATGCGCTTGAAGCGGTCGAGGTCGAGGAATGCGACGGCAAACGGGGTATTGGCGCGCCAGGCATTCGTGAAATGCAGGTCCAGCAATTCCGCGCCACTGTTGCGTGAAAACGCCCCGGTCAGCGGATCGCGGATCGCCTGCCGCACCAGCGCTATCATGAACGCGAGCTGGCAAATGCCTGCAAGCCCGGCCACGCCGGCGATCAGCAAGAGCAGCCAGAATGCGCCGGCGAATGATGGCCAGTCCATCGCGGCCCAGCGCACATATCCAGACACCGCCTGGCAAATGAGAATTGGACTCGCGACGATGCAGGTTTCGAGCAGTGTCAGCGGAAAAATGGCCAGGCCGCCCAACAGGACGAAAGGCAGGAACGCGTAGCCGGCGCCGATGGCGGCCGAAATTCCGCTCAACTGGTAAAAGGTCAGCAGTGTGTGCGACGCGACATAGAACACGGTAGGGATGGCGAACAGCAGTGCGATCGCGCGATAAGCATCGAACAGGACGCCGTTGGAGCGGTAACTCACGACGAGGAAGGCGAAGGCGACGCATGCGGCGAAGCGCATCAGCGCCAATTCCTGCCACAGCGGATACGGAAAAACGATGAAATCGACAATGCTCCAGAGCGGCGTCAGCACCGCAAACAGGAAAGCAAACAAGCGAACGCGATTCACGATCAGCGCTGCGCGGCGGCGGGTCAGCAGGGGCAGGTGGCCGTAGGGTGATGCAAGCATCGCCAATTCACCCTCGTCCAGTTCTCCTGGCATCAAGCCGCCAAGCCGATGCCACTGAATCGCAGATGTAGAAACCATAAGCGCCGCCCATTGCCCGTTTTAAATAGTAAGCCGGCAATAGTAATTTGCGAGAAGCAATGTGTCATTGATCTCAGATCAAGATGGTTGACCCCCGGTGTCAGAATAGTTGTCGCGTCACCTGATGAAGTAAAAACATACCGGGGACGGGCAAGAGAGATCGTGTGAAGCAGTATTCAGC
>JAEWEK010000260.1 GCA_023389425.1 Pseudomonadota bacterium
TAGGTGTTCATCAGGCCCCACATCGCGTTCACCGCCGCGGTCTGGCCGTTGGCATTGGTGGTGCTGCCGCCGTTGACGTACTGCTTGCCGTCGCCCCAGGTATTGCTGGCGTTGGTGTACAGCTGCCCCGCCGAGCTGGTGTGGTTGGCGTTGGTGATCGCCATCGCGCCGTATGCCCCGCCCTTGCCGCGCGAGTCGTCGCGCATCTGGTAGACCCCGTTCACCAGCGTGGTATTGATCGGCACCTCGCCGTTGTACTGGCTGCGGCCGACGCCGACCACGGTCTGCAGCATGTCCCACTGATCGATCACATGGCCATCGAGCGCGCTCACCACCGTGTCGCGGTACAGCGGCTTCTTGCCGGCCACCATGCGCGTGTGGACCAGCCAGGCCAGTTCATAGTGGTCGACCACGTCCTGCACGTCGAGCGCATTCAGCTCCGCTTCGGCCTTGCCGGCCGCAACCGGCAGGAGCTCGGTCCTCATCACCGGGAAGATGATCAGCTGCGCGCTCGGCACCGAGATGCTGGCCGCGCCCTTGCCCAGCGTTGCCAGGATGGCGTCGATGGCCGTGCGCGCCGACACCGCCGGCGTCACCTCGGGCACGGGCGCGCCGATGCGGCTGGCCGGGCCCTTGCCCAGGCTCTCGCGGCGTGGCGAGGCCGATTCGCGCACCACGCGCCCGGCCGCATCGAGCACCACCACCGACTCCGATCCGAACACCGGCACGCCCTTCCAGGTGTGCTGCAGCCGCACCACCTGGGTGCCCTGCACGCCCGGATGCTGGGACAGCGGCGCGAAGCCATGGTCGCCGTCCAGCCCGCGCGCGGGCAGCTGGGCCGCCAGCTGCGCCACCAGCGCGGCGGTGGCCTGCGGCGATTGCGCCCGCGGCGCGCTCATCATCGGCGCGGCCGCCGCCTCGCACAGGGACAGGGGGAGCGCGCCGAGCGCCGATGCCAGCAGGGTAAGTCGCATGTTCATGGTGCCTCCTCGTTGAAAGCGGCGGGTGGGGCCGCCGCGGCCTTCACCAATATCGGCCGAGCTTCAACAGAAGAGTTTGCTTAAACGCAAAAAGCCCCGCGATCGGTGAAACCGATGCGGGGCTCGCGGGTCGCTTGATGCCGGATTACAGCGGATCAGCCTTGAAGGTATTGCATTGTTCGATGTCGCCCGTGTCCATGCCGCGCTTGAACCAGCGCACGCGCTGCGCCGATGTACCATGGGTAAAGGAATCCGGCACCACCACGCCCTGCCCTTCGCGCTGCAAGGTGTCGTCGCCGATCGCGGTCGCGGCATGCAGGGCGGATTCGACGTCGCCCTGCTCCAGGATGTGCTTGGCCGCATTGGTGCGGTTGCCCCAGACGCCGGCGAAGCAGTCGGCCTGCAGCTCGACCCGCACCGACAGCGCATTCGCCTGGCGCTCGTCCATGCGGCTGCGCGCGCGGTCGACCTTGTCCATGATGCCCATCAGCGTCTGCACGTGGTGGCCGACCTCGTGCGCGATCACGTAGGCCTGGGCGAACTCGCCGGATTCGTGGAAGCGCTGGCGCATCAGCTGGTAGAAGCTGAGGTCGATGTAGACGCGGTGGTCGCCCGGGCAGTAGAACGGGCCGGCCGCGGTCTTGCCGAGGCCGCAGGCGGTCGGCACCGAACCGTTGAACAGCACCAGCGTCGGATCCTGGTAGGTGGCGTTATGCTCGCGGAAAATCTGGGACCAGGTGTCCTCGGTATAGCGCAGTATCGTCTTGACGAAGCGCGTCTGCTGGTCTTCCGGGCCGGCCTGCTGGCGCGGCGCCGCCTGTTCCTGCTGGACGGTGGGCGCGCCACCGCCGCCGCTGAGCAGGTTCAGGATGGTGGTCGGTGAAACACCGAAAATCCACGAACCGATCAGCGCGATGACGATCGTGCCGATGCCGATCGAGCGTCCGCCGAAACCGAAACCGCCGCCCCCGCCGCTGCCGCGCAGGTCCTCGACGTTATTGCTTTCCGGGTCGCCTTCCCATTTCATGATGTGTGCCTCACTGCCCGCACAATGCGGTGCTACAAAGTATCGGGCAGTTTACCGCATCAGACTGTTCGGATGCACACACAAGCTAATGGGATCAGCGGTCGGGCTGGCGCCTGAGATTGACGGCGCCGACGTGCTCGCGCGCGTCCTTGGTGCGCAGCTCATCGCCAATCGCCGTGCCGGTGCGTTCTTCGTCGCGCAGGCTGCGCTCCTGCCGTTCGCGCTCGACTTCGCGTGCGATGCGGCCATCGGTGGAAAGCGGTTTGGTCTTCATGTCGTCCCTGTCGGATGGTATGAACTGTGATGCGAGTATGGCCTGAGCCGCTGGAGCCGTATGTTCGCATGTTCACACAAATGGCTCCATTACGGCGTGTTGGCGCGTGTGCGTACATACATGCAAGCGGCGCTCACGCGTGATATGAAACCGTCTACACTAGCGGCTCCACACGCTCGCCGACCGACCATGACCCACGCCAGCCACGCCGACGCTCCGCTCACCGATCGCGAAATCAACGCGGTCTATTTCGCGCTGATGGCGGTGCTGGGCCTCGGGGCGCTCGACCAGAGCATCGTCGCCACCGCGCTGCCGCGCATCGTCGGGGAACTGGGCGGCATGGCGCACCTGTCGTGGGTGGTGACGGCCTACGTGCTGGCCTCCACCGCCACCATGCCGCTGTACGGCAAGCTGGCCGACCAGTACGGGCGGCGCCCGATGATCTTCACCGCGCTCATCACCTTCCTCATCGGTTCCGTGCTGTGCGGCCTGTCGCAGAACATGGCCGAGCTGATCGCCTTCCGCGCGGTCCAGGGCCTGGGCTCGGGCGGCTTCATGCCGCTGGCGCAGATCATCATCGGCGACCTGGTGCCGCCCAAGGAGCGCGCCAAGCGCCAGGGCATGATCGCCATCGTGTTCGCCGTCACCAGCGTGCTCGGCCCGGTGCTGGGCGGCGTGATGACCGACCTGCTGTCGTGGCACTGGATCTTCTATATCAACCTGCCGGTTGGCGCGGTCGCGCTGTACGCCATCGCGCGTTCGCTGCACAAGCCGGTGCAGACGCACGCGCACAGCATCGACTACCTCGGCGCCCTGCTGCTCACCGGCGCCATTACATCGCTGCTGCTGATCCTCGCGCTCGGCGGCACCGAATGGGCCTGGGATTCGGCCGAGATCCAGGTCTGCGCCGTGCTCACCGTGATCCTGGGCGTGGCGCTGGCCTGGCACCTGCGCCGCGCGGCCGAGCCGGTGCTGCCGCCCGACCTGTTCGGCAACCGCACCTTCAATATCGCCAGCCTCGTCATGGCTTTGACCTTCATGGGACTGATGGGCGCGAGCGTGTTCTTCCCGCTGTTCTTCCAGCTGGTGATGGGCAGTACGCCCTCGCATTCCGGCATGATGACGGTGGCGATGATGATCGGGCTGATGCTGTCGTCGACGCTCAACGGCCGCGTGCTGGCGCGCTCCGGCCGCTACAAGAACGTGCAGCTGGGCGGTCTCGCCGTGGCCGTGGTCGCATTCGCGGTGCTGGCGTGGGCGATGGGCAGCGGCCAGGGCTACATCGTCATCGAGCCGGCCATCTTCATGCTGGGCATGGGCCTCGGCCTGGTGATGCCGAACATGACCATCGTGGTGCAGAACGCGCTGCCGATGTCGCGCCGCGGTGTCGGCACGGCCATGCTGGCCTTCTTCCGCTCCTTCGGCGGCCTGCTCGGCGTGACCGGCTCGGGCGCCATCCTCGCGCAGCAGATCCACGCGCACGGACTGGAGATGGTAAGCCCAGGCGGCCACGGCGCCACCGCCGCGCCCGCGCTGCAGGCGGCCGCAGTGGAGGTTTACCGCCACGCGATCGCCAACATGTTCGGCACCGGCGCCGTGATCGTGGGGGCCGGCCTGGTCGCGCTGCTGTTCCTGCCCGAGGTGGCGGCGCCGGCGCAGGCCGCGCCGCAGCCGGTGCCCAGCAAGGAAGAAGCATGAGCGTCCCGATCACCGGACTGGAAGAACTCGAGCGGCTGTACGGCGTTCCGGCCGCCGCCTCGATCAGGAAGGAGGTCGGCTACATCCACCCGCACTACCGCGCCTTCATCGAAGCGGCGCCCTTCGTCGCGCTGGCGACCAACGGGCCGGATGGGCTGGACGTCTCCCCGCGCGGCGACCCGGCCGGCTGTGTGCGCGTCGAGGACGAGCACACCCTGCTGCTGCCCGACCGGCGCGGCAACAACCGCATCGACAGCCTGCGCAACATCCTGTCCGATCCGCGCGTCGCGCTGCTGTTCCTGGTGCCCGGCGTGGGCGAGACCTTGCGCGTCAATGGCCGCGCCGAGATCCTGGCCGATCCGGCGCTGCTGGCGCGCTTTGCGATCGACGACAAGCTGCCGCGCACGGTGCTGCGGGTGCGCGTCGATACCGTCTTTTTCCACTGCTCGCGCGCGGTCCTGCGCTCGCGCCTGTGGGACCCGGGCGCACAGGTCGACCGCGCGACGCTGCCGAGTGCCGGCACGATTCTCGCGGCGCTGTCGGGCGGTGAAGTCGGCGGCCGGCAGTACGACGACGAACTGCCGGCGCGCCTCAAGACGACGATGTACTAGGGCCCCGCGTCGACGATGGTCCAGCCGCCGGGACAGGCAGTCACGTAGGGGTAGTAGGCGCCGATGCTCGGGCAAAAATACAGGATGCCCCCGCCATACGGTCCGTAGTCGGGATACCAGTACGGATCGGCGTAGGGATAGTAGTACCAGCTCGGCCCGGCGACCCACCACCAGCCGCTTCGACCGCCATGCTGGCCGTGGAACCAGCGGCCTCCACCAGGGACGCCGCCACGACCGAATGCGTTGAAATGGCCGCCACCGTGCATGCCGGGGCCGCTGTGGACAAAGCCGGTGTGTCCGCCGCCTGCGTGCCCGCCACCGCCGCCACCGCCACCACGTTCATGGTGCTGAGCGTAGGCAGGCGCTGCCGCCAGTGCAAGCAAAAGGATGAGGAGAATGCGGCCCGGATGGGCGCGCAAAATACGAGCAAACGTGACCATGACTGGCCTCCCAAAGAAAGGAAACCACGAATTCATCGTATGCCGTTTCAGGGAAAACGCAATGGAATGTAACTGCGTCACGGCCTTTTTTACAAATATCGGCCGGAGACGGGATTGGCGCGGACGAAAAAAAAGCTCCCGTCGGGAGCTTTTTCCAAATACTGGCGGAGAGGGTGGGATTCGAACCCACGGTACGGTCACCCGTACGCCTGATTTCGAGTCAGGTACATTCGACCACTCTGCCACCTCTCCTGCTTGGTCGTTTCCTGACGGGGTAACGTCAAGAGCCACGCATTATAGCAGGCTTGCCCGGAAATACCAGCCCCTTTATCAGCCGCCTCACCAGCGCAGCTCGACGTGATACTGGCCGATGCCGACCGAACGCCCGGTCTGCGGGTCGGATGGCAGCATCGACATGAAGTAGACGCCGCCGCGCGGCAGTTTGGCGGCATCGAAACGGATTGCGACTTTCGCGCTTTCACCCGCCGCCAGCGTGCGCACCGGCGCCGCCGCCTCGCCAAGCTCGGCGCCGCGCGCATCGGTGATGACCAGCAGCGGCGCGAAGGACGCCGATTGCGTCGACGCCGCATTGGTGAAGGTGGCCTCTGCCAGCACGCCGCCGTTCCCCGCGCCTTGTTTCAGCCCGCCGACCGACACCTCGCCCGCTTCGGACGCCAGCGGCACGCTGCGCAGCTTGCGCTTCGCCTCGTCGTAGGCCGCCAGCGCACCCGGCGCCATTTCCGTCGCGCCGGCGACCGTCGCATTCGCCCGCTCGAATTCGCGGAACTGGCTGTCGGCCCTTGCCTCCGCCGCGGAATCGTCGAGGCGGTCGATCCGCATGCCGTCGCCGAGCTTGTATACCTTGCCCTGCGCCAGATAAGTGGAGCCCGACACGAAGTCGCTCAGCTCCGTCTTGGTCTGCTTCATCGGCAGCACGTGCAGGTTGCGGAAGCCCGGCTGCGTATCGAGGCCGGTGCCGAGCCATGCCACCGTGGCCGGCGATTGCATGCCGTACTGGTGCGCCAGGTAAGCCAGCAGCGAGGGGGCAAGGTCGAATTGCGACGACAGCGCCTTGATCGACTGCGGCGCCTTCAAC
>JAEWEK010000275.1 GCA_023389425.1 Pseudomonadota bacterium
GGTGTAGGTCGCGGCTACCGTGGGGTCGTCCAGCGGCGACAGGATCAGCGCCGCCGCATTGCTTTGCGCGGCCAGCGCGCGCAGCTTGCTGTTGGACAGGAAGCTGATCTGCGATGCCCCTGCGTCCTGCAAGGGCGCGATGCCGGTGACCTCGATGTCCGGGTCACCCGTCAGATGCCCACCGAAGCGTTCGACCAAATCACCCAGTCGAGTGCTCATCCTGCTGTGTTCCTTCAAATCGTTGTTACTTGTCGAGCAGCTTCAGGATCTTGTCGGTGATGTCCACGCGCGGGCTCGCCCAGGCAGTCTCCTGCAGCACCACGTCCAGGTGGTCCTGGGCGGCGATCTGCTCGATCAGTTTGTACGCCTTGGTGGCGATCGCGGCACGCTCCTCGTTCTTGCGCTGCAGGAGGTCTTCCTGGAACTCGCGCTGCATGCGCTGCACGTCCTTTTCCATCTCGAACAGCTCGCGCGCACGCTTGGTGCGATCGAAATCGTTCAGCTTGGGCGCGTCGGCGTCGAACTTTTCGGAGGCGGCCTTTAACCTGGCGACCGCGTCTTCGTTGGCTTTCTGGCGCTTGGAGAACTCGGCCTGGATCTTGGCGTCGGCCGCCTTGGCCATCTTCGACTCCGTCATCAGGCGCTCGGTGACCACCACGCCGATGCGGCTGGGCGGCAGCGCATCCTGGGCGCAGGCCAGCGTGCAGGCGAACAGCGCCCCGGCCGCAAGACCGCGGGGCAGCGAGGCTAGCAAAGTTTTCAACATAGTTCTCCGCAATCGTGAATCAGGACGGGTCCCGCGTCAGAAACCGGTACCCATCTGGAACTGGAAGCGCTCAAGGCGGTCGCCCGGCTTCGCGTTCAAGGGCTTAGCATAACTCAACTTGAGCGGACCGACCGGGGAAATCCACTGCAGGCCGATACCGGCCGAGTAGCGCATCTCGTTCAGGCGGATCTTCTGCTTCTCCTGCCAGATCTGGCCGCCGTCGCCGAACACGAACCAGCGCAGGCTGCGATCCTGGCCGCTGCCCGGGAACGGGAACTGCAGCTCGGCATTCGCGATCAGGCGCTTGGAGCCGCCCAGCGCGTCGAAGGTGGTCGGGTCGACCACGCCCAGCGACGAGCTCTCGTAGCCGCGCACCGAACCGATGCCGCCGCCGTAGTAGTTCTTGAAGATCGGGTAGGCCTTGCCGCCCAGGCCGTGGCCGTAGTCGGCCTCGCCGCGCAGCGCGAGCGTCATCCAGCGCGTCAGCGGACGATACCACTGGTGCTCGTAGCTCAGGCGGTAGTACTTGGCGTCGCCGAACGGGTCGATCTCGATGTTGGCGCGCTGGAAGCGGCCCATGGTCGGCGTGACCGCGCTGTCGCGCGAGTCGCGGCCCCAGGCCGCCGTCAGCGGGATCGCGTAGGTGTGGGCCGAACCCTGGCCGCTGGCCGGGCCGCCGTTCTGGATCACCCAGTTCTTGTACACCGCCGGGCTGGTCTCGTCGGTCTCGATGGTGGTGGTCTCGGCGCCGATGCCGAAGAACACGGTGTCCACTTCCGAGAACGGCACGCCGAAGGTCATGTTGCCGCCGTGCTGGCGCACGGTGAACATGCCGATGTTGATCGCCGGCGGGCGCGAGGTGCGCAGGTACAGCTGGAAGGCGCGCGACACGCCGTCATCGGTGAAGTACGGGTTGGTCTGCGAGAACGCGATCGTGCGGTTGTAGCGGCTGGTGTTCAGCTCGAGGCCGACGGTGTTGCCGCTGCCGGCGAAGTTCTGCTGCTGGATCGCGGCCGTGAAGGTGAACTTCTCGGCCTGCGAGAACGCGCCGCCGATGGTGAAGTTGCCGGTCGGGCGCTCGACCACCTCGAGGTTGACGTCCACCTGGTCCGAGGTGCCCTGCGATTCCGGGGTGTCGACCTTGACGTCCTTGAAGTAGCCGAGGCGGTCGACGCGGTCGCGCGAGAGCTTGACCTTGTCCGCGTTGTACCACGAGCTTTCGAACTGGCGGAACTCGCGGCGGATCACTTCGTCGCGGGTGGTGGTATTGCCCGAGATGTTCATGTGGCGCACGTATGCACGCTTGCCCGGGTCGATGAAGAAGGTGAACGACACCAGGTGCTTGGCCGGATCGGTGATCTCGGCGTTGGCGGTGACGTTGGCGAAGGCGTAGCCGAAGGTGCCAAGGCGCGCCGAGATGCGCTTGATCGACGCCTCCTGCGCGGCGCCGGAATAGATCTGGCCCGGGTGCAGCACGATCAGCTTGCGCAGCTCCTCGTCGCGGCCGAAGGTCTCGCCTTCGAGCTTGACGCCGGAGACGGTGTACTTCTCGCCTTCGTTGATGTTGATGGTGAGGTAGATTTCCTTCTTGTCCGGCGTGATCGCGACCTGGGTCGAATCGACCGTCGCGGCCAGGTAGCCGCGGTCGAGGTAGAAGGACTTGATCGCCTCGATGTCGCCGGTGAGCTTGGTCTTGGAATACTGGTCGGCCTTGGAGTACCAGGTGAACCAGCCGCTGGTCGACAGCTGCAGGATCTCGCGCAGTTCCTTGTCGCTGAAGGCCTTGTTGCCGACGATGTTGATCTGGCGGATCTTGGCGACATCGCCCTCGTCCACGTTGAACATCACGTTCACGCGGTTGCGCTCGATCGGGGTGATGGTGGTGGTGATCTTGACGCCGTACAGGCCGTGCGACAGGTATTGGCGCTTCAGTTCCTGCTCGGCGCGGTCGACCGATGCCTTGTCGTAGATCTTGGTCTCGCCGACGCCGATTTCCTTGAGCGCCTTGACCAGCATGTCCTTCTCGAATTCCTTGGTGCCGGTGAAGTCCACCGAGGCGATGGCCGGGCGTTCCTCGACCAGCACCACCAGCACGCCGTTGTCTTCCTCCAGCCGGATGTCCTTGAAGAAGCCGGTGGCGTACAGGGCCTTGATGGAAGCGGTGGCCTTGTCGTCGTTGAAGGTCTCGCCCACGCGCACCGGCAGGTAGCTGAACACGGTGCCGGCCTCGGTCCGCTGGATGCCTTCGACCCGGATGTCCTTGACCACGAACGGGTTGACGGCCCACGCCGGCGCGGCACATACGGCCAGCACGGCGGCGCCAATGAGGCTGCGGCGGATGAACGGCAAGGCAAAACGATCAGGTTGTAATTTCATTGGCAAATTCAGTGAATCGGTCATTTGGACAAACGTACGTATTCTCAGGCCCGTGCTTGTACCGCTTTTCTAAAGCAGCCGCACCAGGTCGTTGAAGACGGCGAGCGCCATCAGCATGAACAGCAGGCCCACCCCGGCGCGCTGTGCGATCTCGCTTATCCGCGCGGGCACGGGGCGCCCGGTCAAAACTTCCACCGCATAATACAGCAAATGGCCCCCATCCAGAACGGGAATTGGTAACAGATTCATTACACCGAGGCTGATGCTGATGAAGGCGACGAAGCGCAGGAACACCGCCAATCCTTGATGCGCGCTTTGGCCGGCGGCATCGGCGATGGTGATCGGGCCGGCCACGTTTTTGAGCGAGACCTCGCCGACGATCATCTTGCCGATCATCTTCAGGATCATCGTTCCCTGCTCCCACGTGAGCCGCGCGGCATAGCGCAGCGCCGGCAGCGGGGCCGAAACGACGGTGGCCAGCTCCGGCTGGGCGGAGACGATGGCCTTGATCTGGCCGCGCTTGGTCTCCGGATTCAAGGTGGGGCTGACCGCGACGTGCAGCACCTGGCCGTCGCGCCTGACCGTGAAATCGAGGCTGCGGCCGGCGCCGGCGCCGACTGCCTGGATCATCGCGACGCCATCGGCCACGGGCTTGCCGTCGATCGCGGTGACCACGTCGCCCTTGCGCAGGCCGGCTTGTTCGGCGGCGCCGCCAGCGAGCACCTCGCCCAGCTGCGCCGGCGGGCGCCACATGTCCATGCCCAGCACGTTCATCACGTCGCTGTCGACGTCCAGCTTGCTCATCGCCGCCGCCGGGATCACGGCATGGTAGCTGCCGCCGCCGGGGCCGCGCAGCTGCAGGTCGGCGTCGCGCTTGTCGACCGCGGCGCCGAGCATCTGCATGCGCAGCTCGGGCCAGGAACGCACGGCCTGGCCGTTGATCGCGGTGACCACGTCGCCGCCGCGGATGCCGGCCTGCCAGGCCACGCTGCTGGCGGAGCCGGCGGCAAGACGCGCCACCGGTTCCTGCACGCCGTGCATGAACAGCGCGGCCGTCAATACGATCGCCAGCAGGAAGTTGGCGATCGGGCCGGCGGCCACGATGGCCATGCGCTTCCACGCGCTCTGCGCCGTGAATTCGCGGTCCGCTTCGCTGTCGTCGGCCGGCGCGGTAGCCGGGTCGCGCTTGTCCAGGAACTTGACGTAGCCGCCGATCGGCAGCGCCGACAGCGCCCATTCGGTCTGGTCGCGGCCGAATCGGCGCGACCACACGATCTTGCCCATCCCGACCGAGAAGCGCAGCACCTTCACGCCGCACATGCGGGCGACCAGGTAATGGCCGAACTCGTGGAATACCACCAGCGGCCCGAGGGCCAGCAGGAAAGCCAGCACGGTGTAGATAAGGTTCATGGCATCACGCCCCGGCGAGAGCGGCGACGATGTCGCCCGCGGCCCGGCGCGCCCGCGCGTCCTGTTCCATCACCGCCTCGATCGAGCTGGCCGCGCCATGCGGCAGCGCGTCCATCACGCGGCCGATCACGCGGTCGATGTCGCGGAAGCCGATGCGGCGCTCAAGGAAGGCCTGCACCGCGACCTCGTTGGCCGCGTTGAGCAGTGCCGGCGCGGTGCCGCCGTCGCGCAGCGCCTCGAAGGCCAGCGCCAGGCAGGGGAAGCGCTGGAAATCGGGACGGTGGAACTGCAGCGACGACATCTGCGTCAGGTCGAGCTGGGAGACGCCGGACTCGATCCGCTCCGGGAAGGCCAGCGCGTGCGCGATCGGCGTGCGCATGTCGGGGTTGCCCAGCTGCGCCACCACCGAGCCGTCGACGTAGGACACCATCGAATGGATCACGCTTTGCGGATGGATCACGACCTCGATCATGTCGGCCGGCGCGCCGAACAGCCAGTGCGCCTCGATCACTTCCAGGCCCTTGTTCATCATGGTCGCCGAATCGACCGAGATCTTGCGGCCCATGACCCAGTTCGGGTGCTTGCAGGCTTCTTCGGGCGTGACGTCTTCCAGCGTGTCCACGGCGCGCCGCAGGAAGGGACCGCCCGACGCGGTCAGCAGGATGCGCGCCACGCCGGACTCGGCCGGCTTGCGGCCGTACGATTCGGGCAGCGACTGGAAGATCGCATTGTGCTCGCTGTCGATCGGCAGCAGCGTGGCCCTGTGCTCCTTGACCGCGTCCATGAACAGCTGGCCGGACATGACCAGCGCTTCCTTGTTCGCGAGCAGCACCTTCTTGCCGGCGCGGGCGGCGGCAAGCGTCGGCGCCAGGCCGGCGCCGCCGACGATGGCGGCCATCACGGTATCCGTGTCGGCGCTGCTGGCGACATCGCACAGGGCGCGCTCGCCGTATTCGACCACGGTGGGCAGGCCGGCGATCAGCTGCGCCAGGCGCTGCGCCGCTTGCGCCGTGCCGACCACGGCGCGCGCCGGGCGGAAGGCGCGGCACTGGGCCGCCAGTTCGTCGACGCGGGTATGCGCGGTCAGCGCGTGAACCTGGTACTTCCCGGGATGACGCGCGAGCACGTCGAGCGTCGAGGCGCCGATGGAACCGGTGGCGCCAAGAATGGTGATGCGTTGCATGGTGAAGCTCCTTTTAGAGCCAGGCGCCGATCAACGCCGCCAATGGCAATACCGGGATCAACGCGTCGATCCGGTCCAGCACCCCGCCGTGGCCGGGCAGCAGCTTGCTGCTGTCCTTCATGCCAGCGCGGCGCTTGAGCTGCGATTCGAACAGGTCGCCCACGACACTGGCGGCGACGATGAGCAGCAGGATCGCGGCCAGCGCGGCCCAGCCGAATTTGTCCTGCACCCGTGCGGCGAAGGTGTTGGCCAGCGCGGCGCCGCCGAACAGCACCGACAGCGCGGCCAGCACCAGCACGGCGATGCCGCCGCCGATCGCGCCTTCCCACGACTTGCCGGGCGAGATGGACGGGGCCAGCTTGCGCTTGCCGAAGGCCTTGCCGGCGAAGTAGGCGCCGATGTCGGCGATCCATACCAGCACCATCACCGACAGCAGGTACAGCGGAGAATGCGAAAACAGGGCGACGATGGCGGCGAAGCAGCCGACGATGGCGACCGCGTAGGTCACCGACAGCAGCGTGTTGCCGCCCTGCCCCAGCGGCGGCAAGCCGAGCTTGAGCGAAGGAACCAGGCGCAGCAGCCAGATCAGCACGCTGATGGCGAACCAGAAGGTCAGGTTGGCCGGCCCCTGCACGAAGAAGGCCCAGGCGAAGGCGGCGGTCCAGAAGGCCGCCACCACCACCGCGCTCTTCGATTCCGGATTGAACAGGCGGAAGGCTTCCCAGATCGCGGCGCCGAAGAAGGCCGTGGCCACGACCGCGAACGCGGCGTAGTTGTTGAAGTACAGGATGGGCAGCAATACCGCCAGCAGCACCACCGCCGTGATGACCCGGGTTTTCAGCATCAGCTTTTCTTTGCCACTTGGTCGCCGGTGCGGCCGAAACGGCGCTCGCGGCTTTGGTAGGACGCGATCGCCGCGTCGAGCGACTGGCTGTCGAAATCGGGCCAGAAGGTGTCGGTGAAGTGCAGCTCCGAATACGCGAGCTGCCACAGCAGGAAGTTGGAAATGCGCTCTTCGCCGCCGGTGCGGATGAACAGGTCGGGTTCGGGCGCGTAGGCCATCACCAGGTGCTCGGCCAGCATCTCTTCGCTGAACTCGGTGATGCCGGGGTTGGCCGCGATCATCTTGCTGGTGGCCTGCATGATGTCCCAGCGGCCGCCGTAGTTGGCGCACACGGTCAGCGTCAGGCGGGTGTTGTTGGCGGTCTTGCGCATCGCGCCCGCGATCATGTCCTGCAGCTTGGCGTCGAAGCGCGACAGGTCGCCGACCACCTTCAGGCAGATGTCGTTGGCGTGCATCTTCGACACTTCACGCTCGAGCGCGGTGACGAACAGGCGCATCAGCAGCGACACTTCCTCCTGCGGGCGGCGCCAGTTCTCGGACGAGAAGGCGAACAGCGTCAGGTATTCGATGCCGCGCTCGACGCAGGCTTCGACGCATCCGCGCACGGCCTCCACGCCCTTGACGTGGCCGGCCACGCGCGGCAGCAGGCGCTTGGTGGCCCAGCGGCCATTGCCATCCATGATGATGGCGACGTGGCGCGGCACCTCCGGCACTTCGGGAACTGCGGTCGTCGAACTCTTATAAATCATAAATCGGGACCTGATAAAAAAAGGGCAAACCGGCCTGGCCGCTTGCAGGCCCAGGCCGGTTTGGCGGGAGGCGCCCGCGGGCGCCGCCGGTCAGACGGTGAGGACTTCTTTTTCTTTCTCGGCCACCAGCTTGTCGATGTCGGCGACAAACTTGTCGGTCAGCTTCTGGATCTCGTCGGCCGAACGGCGCTCGTCGTCTTCCGACGCGGTCTTGTCCTTGACCATTTTCTTGAGCTGTTCGTTGGCGTCGCGGCGGATATTGCGCACCGCGATCTTGGCATCTTCCGCTTCCGACTTGCACAGCTTGACCATTTCCTTGCGGCGTTCTTCGGTCAGCGGCGGGGTCGGCACGCGGATCATCTCGCCGAAGGACGAGGGGTTCAGGCCGAGGTCGGATTCGCGGATGGCCTTCTCGATCACGGCCAGCATTTTCTTTTCCCACGGCTGCACGCCGATGGTGCGGGCGTCGATCAGGGTCAGGTTGGCCACCTGCGGCAGCGCCGTCGGCGAGCCGTAGTAGTCGACCATCACGTGGTCGAGGATGCCGGTGTGGGCGCGGCCGGTACGGACCTTCGCCAGGTCGCCCTTCAGGGTTTCGATCGACTTGTTCATGCGATCCTGGGCGTTCTTCTTAACGTCAGCTAAGGACATGCTGCTCTCCTGTGTTTCTATTATGGATTAAACGTGTACCAGTGTACCTTCGTCTTCGCCCATGATGACGCGTTTCAGCGCGCCGGGTTTGACGATGGAGAACACCTTGATCGGCAGCTTCTGGTCGCGGCACAGGGCGAATGC
>JAEWEK010000296.1 GCA_023389425.1 Pseudomonadota bacterium
AAATGCTGCCGACGCCGACCACCATCCGCACCGCATCCGGCGCTCCGGGCCACGCCTACTGGCAGCAGCGCGCCGACTACACGATCCGCGCCACGCTCGACGAAGCCAAACGCGCGATCAGCGGCACCGAGACCATCACCTACCACAACAACTCGCCGGACTCCCTCAACTACCTGTGGGTCCAGCTCGACCAGAACATCTTCAAGCCGGACTCGGACGCGCGCACCACCGCCACCGTGTCCTCGCGTGACGCCTGGGGCAAGCCGCGCGGTCCGGAAGACGGCATGAAGTTCGACTCGATGCGCAATATGCTCGCGCAGCGCAGCTTCGACGGCGGCTTCAAGATCGCCAGCATCAAGGACGCCAACGGCCGTCCGCTGAACTACGTCATCAACCGCACCATGATGCGCATCGACCTGCCGCAGCCGGTGAAGGCCGGCGGCCAGGTGGCGTTCTCGATCGAGTGGAGCTTCAACATCCCCGAGCAGAAAGTCATCGGCGGCCGCTCGGGCTACGAGAAGTTCGACGACAAGAACGACCTGTTCGAAGTCGCGCAGTGGTTCCCGCGCATGGCGGCCTACTACGACGTCTACGGCTGGCAGCACAAGCAGTTCCTCGGGCAGGGCGAGTTCACGCTCGAATTCGGCGACTACGACGTGCAGCTCACCGTCCCGGCCGACCACATCATCGCATCGACCGGCGAACTGCAGAATCCCGACGCCGTGCTCACCGCGGCCCAGCGCGACCGCCTGAAGCAGGCCAGGGGCGCGTCCAACCCGGTCGTCATCGTGACCCAGGACGAAGCCGAGGCGAAGGAAAAGACCCGCGCCAGCGGCACCAGGACCTGGCACTACAAGGCCAAAAACGTGCGCGATTTTGCATGGGCCTCGAGCCGCAAGTTCATCTGGGACGCGCAGGGCTTCAAGCAGAACGGCCACGAGGTGCTGGCGATGTCCTACTACCCGAAAGAGGGTAATCCGCTGTGGGGCAAGTACTCGACCAAGGCGATCATCCACACCATCAACGAATACAGCAAGTACTCGTTCGATTTCCCCTACCCGGTCGCCATTTCGGTGAACGGTCCGGTGGGCGGCATGGAATACCCGATGATCTCGTTTAACGGCCCGCGTCCGACCAAGGACAAGAAGACCGGCGAGGTCACCTATTCGAAGCGCACCAAATACGGCCTGATCGGCGTCATCATCCACGAAGTCGGCCACAACTACTTCCCGATGATCGTCAACTCGGACGAGCGCCAGTGGACCTGGATGGACGAGGGCATCAACAGCTTCGTGCAATACCTGGCCGAGAAGTCGTGGGAAGACACCTACCCGACCTCGCGCGGCGAGCCGCGCAACATCGTCGACTACATGAAGAGCGCGAACCAGCAGCCGATCATGACCAACTCGGAGTCGATTTCCGCACTCGGCCCGAACGCCTACGCCAAGCCGACCGCGGCGCTGAACGTGCTGCGCGAGACGGTGCTCGGCCGCGAGCTGTTCGACTTCGCGTTCAAGCAGTACGCGCAGCGCTGGAAGTTCAAGCGCCCGACCCCGGCCGACTTCTTCCGCACCATGGAAGACGCATCGGGCACGGACCTCGACTGGTTCTGGCGCGGCTGGTTCTACACCACCGACCGCGTGGACGTCAGCGTGGACGGCATCACCGAGTACCAGATCAGCAGCAAGGATCCGGAAGTCGAGAAGAAGTGGCAGAAGGCCCAGCACGATGCCGAGCCGATCTCGATCTCCGACCAGCGTAACAAGGGCGCGCAGACCTTCGTCGACCAGCATCCGGAGATGAAGGACTTCTACAACGAGCACGACGACTTCACCGTCACCAACCGCGACCGCAACAAGTACAGCGAGACGATGGCCGGCCTGGAAGACTGGGAAAAGGCGCTGCTCAAGGAAGGCAAGCACCTGTACCTGGTCGACTTCAGCAACGTGGGCGGCCTGGTCAGCCCGCTGGTGCTGGAGATCCAGCTCGCGAGCGGCAAGAAGTACATCGAGCGCGTGCCGGCCGAAGTGTGGCGCCACAATTCGAGGAAGATCACGAAGCTCATCATCACCGACGAGCCGATGGTCGGCCTGACGCAGGACCCGTACTGGGAAACCGCCGACACCGACACCTCGAACAACTCGTGGCCGCGCAAGGTATCGCCGTCGCGCCTGGAGCTGTTCAAGATGCAGCGCAGCGAGACCGGCGACATGATGAAGGATTTCAACGAGAAGCTGAAGCCGGCCAAGGCTGAGGAAGCCAAGAAGGCCGAGTAAGCCCCTTCACCAAACCCCGTCGTTCCCGCGCAGGCGGGAACCCATAGAAAGCCGCTCGATTGGCTCAGCATGGGTTCCCGCCTGCGCGGGAAGTCTTTTTCGGCAGTGCCGGAAAAGACGTACTTTGACTTGTACCTCTTTTTTGACTGAGTGAGTGACATGAACCGCCTCCCCGCCAGCCTCGCCGCCCTCGCCCTGATCGCCTGTTCTGTCGCATCCGCCCAGCAGTTCGACGACAAGTTCCGCCAGCTCGAGGAAATCCTGCCGACGCCGACCGACACCCGCACCGCCTCCGGCGCGCCGGGCCACGCCTACTGGCAGCAGCGCGCGGACTACACGATACGGGCCTCGCTCGACGAAGCGAAGCGCGCGGTCAGCGGCACCGAGACGATCACTTACCACAACAATTCGCCGGATACCCTGTCCTACCTGTGGATCCAGCTTGACCAGAACATGTTCGCGGCCGGCTCGGACAACCGCAGCACCGTGACCTATCCCTCGCGCGATGCGTGGGTCACCGGCCGCGCCGGCGCCCAGGGCGGCACCAACTTCGACAACGCACGCTACATCTTCGCCAGCCGCGACTTCGACGGCGGCTTCAAGATCGCCAGCGTGACCGACGCCGACGGCAAGCCGCTCCACTACGTCATCAACCGCACCATGATGCGGATCGACCTGCCGCAGCCGATGAAGCCGGGCTCGCGCCTGTCGCTGAAGATGGCGTTCAGCTTCAACGTGCCGGAGACGAAGGTGCTGGGCCGCCGCATGGGCTACGAGCGCTTCGACAAGGAAGACAAGAACGACATCTTCGAGATCGCGCAGTGGTATCCGCGCATGGCGGCGTACTACGATACCTACGGCTGGCAGAACAAGCAGTACCTCGGCGACGGCGAATTCACGCTGGAGTTCGGCGACTACGACGTCGAGCTGACGGTCCCGGCCGACCATGTGGTGGCCGCCACCGGCGTGCTGCAAAACGCCGGCAGCGTGCTCTCCGCCGCTCAGCAGAAGCGCCTGGAGCAGGCGCGCGGCTCGAACAAGCCGGTGATGATCGTGACCCAGGACGAGGCCACCGCCGCCGAGAAGTCGCGCGCCACCGGCACCAGGACCTGGCGCTTCAAGGCCAGCAATGTGCGCGACTTCGCCTGGGCCACCAGCCGCAAGTTCATCTGGGACGCGCAGGGCTTCAAGCAGGGCGGCACCGACGTGCTGGCGATGTCCTTCTACCCGAAGGAAGCCAACCCGCTGTGGGAGCACTACTCGACCCCGGCGATCATCCACACCATCCAGAACTACAGCAAGTACACCTTCGACTATCCCTACCCGGTCGCGATCTCGGTAAACGGCCCGGTGGGCGGCATGGAGTATCCGATGCTGTCGTTTAACGGCGGCCGCCCGACCAAGGACAAGAAGACCGGCCAGGCAACCTATGCCAAACGCACCAAGTATGGCCTGATCAGCGTCATCATCCACGAGGTCGGCCACAACTATTTCCCGATGATCGTCAACTCGGACGAGCGCCAGTGGACCTGGATGGACGAGGGCCTGAACACCTTCATGCAGTTCCTGGCCGAGCAGGCATGGGAGCCTAACTATCCGTCCAACCGCGGCGAGCCGCGCGCCATCGTCGACTACATGGCCAGCCGCGGCCAGACGCCGATCATGACCAACTCCGAGTCGGTGCTATCGCGCGGGAACAATGCCTACGCCAAGCCGGCGACCGCGCTCAACGTGCTGCGCGAGACCGTGCTGGGCCGCGAGCTGTTCGACTTCGCATTCAAGCAGTATGCGCAGCGCTGGAAGTTCAAGCGCCCCACCCCGGCCGACTTCTTCCGCACCATGGAAGACGCGTCGGGCACGGACCTCGACTGGTTCTGGCGCGGCTGGTTCTACGGCACCGATCCGGTGGACGTCAGCGTGGACGGCATCACCGAATATCAAATCAGCGGCAAGGATCCGGAAGTCGAGAAGAAGTGGCAAAAGGCGCAGCACGATGCCGAGCCGGTCTCGCTCACCGACCAGCGCAACAAGGGAACGCAGACCTTCGTCGACAAGCATCCGGAGCTGAAGGATTTCTACAACGAGCACGACGACTTCACGGTGACCAACCGCGACCGCAACAAGTACAATGAGACGATGGCGGGCCTGGAAGACTGGGAGAAGGACCTGCTCAAGGAAGGCAAGCACCTGTACCTGGTGGACTTCTCCAACGTCGGCGGACTGGTGACGCCGCTGATCCTCGAGATCCAGCTTGCCAGCGGCAAGAAATACATCGAGCGCGTGCCGGCCGAAATCTGGCGCCGCAATTCGAAGAAGCTCACCAAGCTGATCGTCACCGACGAGCCGATGGTGGGCCTGGTGCAGGACCCGTACCTGGAAACGGCGGACGTCGACACCAGCAACAACGCATGGCCGCGCAAGGTGATGCCGACGCGGCTGGAGCTGTTCAAGGCCCAGCGCGTGCAAGCCGGCGACATGATGAAAGACTTTAACGAGCCGCTGAAAAAGGCGGACGCGAACAAGGCAGCGGAATGAAACGTAGTTGGTTGAAAAGCGCGCTGGCGGCTGCATTCGCGGCCGCGGCGACCATCGCGGGAGCGCACAATTTCCACGCCGGGATCACCGACGTGAGCTTCAATCCGCGCAGCGGCAGCACCGAAATCGTGCATACCTACATGGCGCACGACGTCGAGGCGCTGCTCACCAACCTGTACCAGCGCCAGTTCGACCTGTCCACGCCGGAGGACCAGGAAGTCTTCCGCAAATACGTCGAGCAGCAGTTCTGGGTGCTGGGCGCGGACAAGCGCAAGCTGGCGCTGAACTGGGTCGGCATGTCGGCCGACGTGACCAATGTGATGGTGTTCCAGGAGCTGCCGGACACCCCGCTGTCCAAGGCAGCCGCGATCCACGACGCGGTGATGATCGATTTCTTGCCTGACCAGGTGAACACGGTGAACATCAACGAGGGCGGCAGCGTGCACACGCTCTCCTTCGACGGCCGCAGAACCGAACAGCCGGTCCGCTGATGCAGTCCCCGCGTTTCACTCTCCTGGCCGCGGCGCTGGGCACCCTGTTCGCCCACGCCGCGCGGGCCGACGATTTCGTGATCCAGCGCGTGCTGGTGGAAGGCGCGCGCGCCAGCCAGCTCGGCATCGTCGATGCTGCCAGCGCCGGCAGCATCGGCGCCAGGGAGCTCGCGCAGCAGATCATCTACCGGCCGGGCGAGCTGCTGGAAGCGACGCCGGGCCTGGTGGTGAGCCAGCACAGCGGCGAAGGCAAGGCCAACCAGTTCTACCTGCGCGGCTTCAACCTCGACCACGGCACCGACCTCGCGACCTGGGTCGACGGCATGCCGGTCAACCAGCGCAGCCACGCCCACGGCCAGGGTTGGACCGACCTGAACTTCCTGATCCCCGAGATCACCACGCGGCTCGACTACACCAAGGGTCCCTACTCGGCGCGCAACGGCGACTTCGCGTCCGCCGGCAGCGCATCGATCACTTACGCCAACCGGCTGGTGCAGGACGTGGCCACGGTCAGCGCCGGACAAAACGGTTTCGTGCGCACGGCGCTGGCGGCCTCGCGCGCGCTCGGCGGCGGCAGCCTGCTGTACGCGGTGGAGCTGCTGCACAACGACGGGCCGTTCACGCGCGGCGACAACTACCGCAAGGCCAACGGCGTGCTGCGCTACAGCCGCGGCTACGCCAACAACGGCTGGAGCGTGACGGCGATGGCGTATCGCGGCACATGGAACTCGACCGACCAGATTCCCGAACGCGCGGTGGACGACGGCCGCGTCGGGCGCTTCGACGCGGTCGACCCGAGCGACGGCGGCGCCGCGCGGCGCGCCAGCCTGTCGGGCATCTGGCGCCGCACCACGGCGGACTCCGCATCGAAGGTCAGCGCCTACCTGATCCGCAATGAACTGGCGCTGTTCTCCAACTTCAGCTACTTCCTCGAAGACCCGGTCAACGGCGACCAGTTCGCCCAGCCGGACAAGCGCGTGACCACCGGCCTGGATGCCCTGCACACCTGGCACGCGCACCGCAGCGACACCATGACCAGCGACCTCACGGTCGGGGTGCAGGCGCAGAACGACAATATCTTCAACGGTCTGTACAGCACGCGCGCGCAGCAGTGGCTGTCGGGCACGCGCCAGGACCATATCGTCGAGGGCAGCGCGGCGGCCTACATCGAGAACGCGACGCGCTGGAACGAGCGCTGGCGCACCGTGCTCGGCGTGCGCGCGGACCGGTATCGCTTCGACGTGAAGAGCAGCCTGGCCGCGAACTCGGGCCGCGCCAGCGCCAGCCTGGCCAGCCCGTCGCTGGCCGTGGTGTATGCGCCGCTGAATTCCACCGAGTTCTACTTCAACGCCGGCGACGGCTTCCACAGCAACGACGCACGCGGCACGGTGGCGAAGTTCGATCCGAAGACGCTGGAGGCGGTCGGCAGCACGCCGGGGCTGGTGCGTTCGCGCGGACTGGAGCTGGGCCTGCGTACCGAAGCTATCCCGCGCAACCAGGCTTCGCTGTCGCTGTACCGGCTCGACTTCGATTCCGAACTCACCTACATCGGCGACGAGGGCACGACCGAGGCCGGGCCGCCGAGCCGCCGGGTCGGCATCGAATTCTCTAACTACTACAAGCCGCTGAAGTGGCTGTCGATCGACTTCGACGCCGCGTTCGCCCATGCGCGCTCGCGCGGACACCAGCCGGACGGCGACCACATCGAAGGCGCGGTGGAAGGCGTGGGCCAGTTCGCGCTCACGGTCGACCAGCTGGGGCCGTGGTCAGGCGGCCTGCGGCTGCGCTACTTCGGCCCGCGTCCGCTCACCACCGACAACAGCGTGCGCTCGCATGCCAGCATGACGCTGAACGGGCGCATCGGCTACCGCGTCGACAAGACCACGCGCGTCGAGCTGGAGGGCTTCAACCTCGCCAACCGCCGCGCGTCGGCCATCGACTATTACTACGAATCGCGGCTGCGCGGCGAAACGGCGGCCCATCCCGACGTGCACTTCCATCCGATCGAGCCGCGCTCGCTGCGCATCACGCTGGTCAAAAACTGGTAGACCGCCCACGACGGGTTGGGAAAAGTGCTACGCTACTTGCATGAGCACTTCCGCACAACCCTTCACCGACCTGCCCCATCTCGCCGAGTCCTTGCGCACGCAAGGCTACGCGCTGGTGCGCCCGCAGGACGTGGCGCGCCTGGCCGGCTGCCGGCTGGACGACCTGAACGCGCTGGCGCCGAGCTGGGACCAGCTCGAGCCCGATCTCTATCTCAAGGACGGCGGCCGTTACCGGCGCCGCCGTCACTCCTGCTTCGTCGACCACGGCGGCGAGCTGGCCCAGGCGCCGCACCGCGCACACTGGCAGCCGGTCGAATACAACGCGCTGCATGGCGGGATGCGCCGGCTGTTCGAGCCGATCGAAAGCGAGACCGTGACACGGCCGGTATGGAACAAGCTGCTGCGCGCGCTGGGCGAGGTGTGTTCAAGCGTGAAGGGACGCCAGCCCTGGTTCGTGGAAGCGCACCAGTTCCGCATCGATACCAACGAGGGCATCGGCCGGCCGACGCCGGAAGGCGCGCACCGCGACGGCGTCGATTTCGTGGCGGTGCTGCTGGTCGGGCGCCACAACATCAAGGGCGGCGAAACGCGCGTGTTCGAGGCCGACGGGCCGGACGGCAAACGCTTCACGATGCTGGAGCCGTGGACCATGCTGCTGCTGGACGACGCGGCGGTGATCCACGAGTCGACCCCGATCCAGCCGACCGGGCCGCAGGGGCACCGGGATACGCTGGTGCTGACGTGGCGGTCAGGAGCCTTCCAGGGCGACGAAGCTTAAAAAAATGCACCAATTTGGTGCATTTTTTTACACGTCGTTCCCGCGCAGGCGGGAACCCCATTTCGTCGTGCTGCCGTCAGCGCACGCTTTCTAGCTGTTCGCAAAAATGGGATTCCCGCCTTCGCGGGAATGACGGACGATCAAAGGATAGCGTTCAAAAAAAACCGCCCGCGCACCAAGCGGTGGGCGGGCGACAATCCAGGTTTTCGGAGAAAACTGGAGGAGACGGTTCCAATATAGGCCGATTTATTGTGCACTGCAATACGGTAAAACTACGGTATTTGTGCCAGACGCCTCCTACATCCTCATGCCCGCAGCAGCTGGAAGCCCGCGCCCAATTGCGGCATTGCGGGAAAAATCTGCGCCAGCGCCTTGTCGCCCAGCCGCATGTGGCGTTCGGCGGTCTGCGCCAGCACCCAGCGGAAGTCGGTGGTGATCGCCAGGTCGCGTCCTTCGTTCAGCGTCGACTCGCTGATGCCGGGCCACTGGCCGTACACCTTGCCGCCGTTGACGCTACCGCCCAGCACCCACATCGCGTTGCCGTGGCCGTGGTCGGTGCCGCCGTTGCCGTTCTCCTTGGCGGTGCGGCCGAACTCGGACATGACGATGATGGTGGTGTCGTTGAACACCGGACCGAGGCGCTGCGCCAGCACGGCCAGCCCCTCCCCCAGCGGCCGCAGCCGGTTGGCCAGCTGGCCGGTGCCCGCGCCCTGGTTGGTGTGCGTGTCCCAGCCGCCCAGCGCGACGAAGGCCATCTGGATCTTCGGGTCGTTGCGCATCAGGGTCGCCAGGCGCGCCGCATCGTCCGGGAAACCGTTGGGCAGCGGCGCGCCGCGGTCCGCCGCCTGCATCTCGCGGCTTTCGGCGGCCGCTTCCATCACTTCCTTGTGCGCCATCTTGCCGTCGTCGTAGGCGCGGCCGAAGCGCGGATCGCCGGCGTACATCGAGTCGAAGGCATTGCCGATCTTCGGCCTGTCGAGGATGTTGGCCTTGGTGCCTGCGGCGCCGTTGGGCAGGTTGATCGCCGCCCCGCGGCCGGACAGGATGCGCGGCATGACCGGGCCGATGCCCAGCAGGCGGCTGGGCGTGGACTGGCCCGGCAGTTGCTGCAGCAGGCGGTTCATCCAGCCGTCCTGCGTGCTCTTCACGCCCGGCGTGGCCGATTCCATGTAGTCCTGGGCGTCGAAGTGCGAGCGCGTGATGTCGGGCGAACCGCTGGCGTGCACGAAGGCCAGCTTCTTCTCGTTCCACAGCGGCTGCAGGCTGGCCAGCGCCGGGTGCATGCCGAAGTAGCCATCGAGGTCGATCGCGCCGTTCTCCGCGCCGGGCCTGGCCAGGCCGATCGTCGGGCGCAGGCGCAGGTAGTTTTCGTCGCCGACCGGGGCGACCACGTTCAGGCCATCGACGGCGCCGCGCAGCATCACCACGATCAGCTTCGCGCCGGTGGGATTGTCGCCGGTGGCGGCCCATGCGCTGCGTCCGACCGGGATCATCAGGCCGGCGGCGCCGAGCGCGTTCAGGAAGTCTCTGCGTTTCATCGTTGTTCTCCCGATCAGTGCTGCATGAAGTCCGGGCTGCCGAGCAGCATGGCTGCACGCAGGTCCGGCGGATTGGCGGCCACCAGGCCGAGCGTGCGTGGCGACAGGCTGCCGTCCAGCGTGGCCTGCAGGCGCACCGGGTCGAGCGGCTGGGCAGCGGCGGCGTTGGCCATCGCGGCGGCGGCCACGGTGTTGGTGACCATCGGCGGATTGGCGGCCGGCGCCACGGCGCCCATCGGCGTCATGTCGCCCTGCGCCGCGGCGCGTGCCGGCAGCGCGGCCGATGCGCTCATCGCCTGCTGCGGCAGGTCGACCGGCGCCGAGGCCAGCGCCAGGCGCCCCGAACCGAGCGCGGTGGCGAAGGCGATGCGGCGCGTCAGCGCGTCCGGATTGAGCCAGGCTTCCTGCGTGTTCTTGTAGCCGTCCGGGGTCTGGCAGCCGTACAGCGGCATGCCCAGCTGGGTCATGGTGCCGAGCAGCGGCTGCACATTGGTGACCGGCAGGCCGCTGGCGCGCACCGCCGAGATCACGAACTGGTACGGCGTCTTGAACTTGGCGCCGGCGTTTTCCGGCGCCATGAACTCGGCGCTGGTGAACAGGGTTTTCAGCACCGAGCGGATGTCGCCGTTGGAGGCGATCCAGGTCTTGGCCATGCGCTCGACCAGGGCCGGCGGCGGATTGTCGCTGACGAAGTACTGCGCCAGCTGGAAGCTGATGTGGTGCGCGGTGGACGGGTGCACCGCCAGCACGTCGAGCGCCATTTCGCCTTCGCGCTGGCCGGCCGGCTGCACGGTGCGGCCCAGCCAGGTCTTGGTGCCCTGGTCATGGCGGCGCGGGTCGAAGGTGAAGTTCTCGTTGAAGCGCGCCATGCGCTGCGGTGCGTAGGTCCAGCCGGTCAGCATGCGCGCCAGTTCGGTCACGTCCTTCTGGGTGTAGCCGCCGTCCACGCCCAGCGTGTGCAGTTCCATCAGTTCGCGCGCATAGTTTTCGTTCAGGCCGCGCGGTCCCTTGCTGCCGCGCTTGGCCAGCTCGTCGCCATAAGCGCTGGAGGTCGACACCACGTTATCGAGATAGAACAGCATGGCCGGATGGTGCGCGGTGGCGCCCAGCAGGTCGCGGAAGGAGCCCATCGCGTACGGGCGGATCGCGTCGCGCTCGTAGCTGGTGATGAGCGCGCGGTCCACGCCCTTGCCGGAGAAAACGTTGAAGTGGTTGAACCAGAATTCGACCATCACTTCCTCGAGCTGGCGCGGGCTGTCGATGGCGCGCAGCAGGCGCGCGTCCGCGGCCTCGCGGCTCATCTTGCCGTACATCTGGCGCCGCTTCTGTTTGGCGCCCTCGTCCTCGTTGCGCACTTCCTTGCGCAGCTCATTGAATTCGCGCAGCGACTCGCCGGCCGACCACTTGACCGTATCCAGCGCGGCCAGGCGATCGGTGAGGTCCTGCGGCACCGGGATCGATTCGGGATGCAGCTGGCTGTCGATATAACGCTCGACTCCCATCTGCTTGACGCGCTCGACATCGCCCGGCTTGGGGCCGTATCCTAGGCGGTTGAGTACGTGGACGGCCTGCTGGTCCGTGGTAGGCTCGGCGGCGCGCAAGGGCGCGCTGGCGAGCAGCAGCGATACAACGATGAAGGCGGCGGTTCTTTTCATGATGCCGTGTCCTTAAAGGTGATGTGTTCAGCATTTATAC
>JAEWEK010000309.1 GCA_023389425.1 Pseudomonadota bacterium
GCGACAACGTGTCGATCACCGTCAAGCTGATCGCCCCGATCGCGATGGAAGAAGGCCTGCGCTTCGCAATCCGCGAAGGCGGCCGTACCGTCGGCGCCGGCGTGGTGGCGAAAATCATCGCCTAATCAGCGTGATTGAAAGCCAGGGCGATCGTCCTGGCTTTGCAACAAAACGGGGCGGGACTTCGGTCCTGCCCCGCGTTTTGGGCGGGAACAGTGCTATACTCCCGCTTCTTTGCAGCACCGAAGTACCAGACACTCATTGCCGGCCATGTGCCGGTTCGCTCTTTTTTAAGGAAATAGCATGTCCGCTCCGAATCAAAAAATCCGCATCCGCCTGAAAGCCTTCGACTACAAGCTGATCGACCAGTCCGCCCTGGAAATCGTCGACACCGCGAAGCGCACCGGCGCAGTGGTCAAGGGCCCGGTCCCGCTGCCGACCCGCATCGAGCGTTACGACGTCCTGCGTTCGCCGCACGTCAACAAGACCTCGCGCGACCAGTTCGAAATCCGTACGCACCAGCGTCTGATGGACATCGTGGATCCGACCGACAAGACCGTTGATGCACTGATGAAGCTGGACCTGCCGGCTGGCGTCGACGTCGAAATCAAGCTGCAGTAATCGCAAGCGGTCAGCGTCCGCTTCTCAAAAAACCGGAGTCGCCTGAGGCATCTCCGGTTTTTATTTATTCAACGATCATCAGCTTTCGGGAACTTGCCTTGAATCCAGCCAACTCCGAGATTTCGTGATGGTATCGAAATGAAAGCCGCGTCAGCAGCCCCGGATCGTTCCGAAGCAAAAAAGCGAGGTGCCCCCGCAGCGCTGCATGTTCACTAGTGCTGAGTCGGCCTCGCCTATACAGGTGAAGCATTAAACGTACATGATCTCGGTAGTCCGCATGTACTCCGATTTCGCCTTCTCCCTTAATGCGCAATCCCGTAACCATCATGGAACCGCCGGCTTTGCTCATGTATCGCGTTTTACCTTCATTAATCCTAACGAGTGGGGAATTGCACTCACTTACCACTCGTTCCATCTCGCCAACAAAGTGTCGACAGGCGCCTCGAAGGTCGGACGAAAAAACGAAATCATCAGCGTAGCGCGTTAGTTTAGCGGAGCCGAATTTTGCCCTGTTATTCGTAAGTGCGAGCAGTGTCTCGTCCAAGGGCAACATGATCGCGTTAGCTATTGTGGGCGACGTAGGGTATCCAACGGGAAGTCGTCCTCGCCTATCAAAACAGGCGGCGGCTAACACACTTTGAAAGCTCGCTGACTGCGCCCATTCTGGTAGCAACGCAGCTGAGCTTTTGATGCAATTAATTAGGTCGAGCAGACGAATCGACTGAAAAAAGTCTGCGAGGTCGATACGAACACTATATCTTGATTTTGCATGCACCCTGGCGTTAGCTAATATCGTGCAGCCTGGACTGAATGCAGTCGAGATCCGACTGACAGGCAGCTTCCTTAAGACTACCGCTTCCAACCAATCTTGAATAGGTTTGATCTCGACTATGGGTTGGTAGGCTGTTCGATATCCGCCTGAGCGCTTCGGAATCCTGATGAGCTTCGACCTATGCGGCGCGCTTGCGAGCGCGTCTATCACCGCTCTTGGGTGTAGGCCGAGTTCCGCCGCTATCATCTCCGCGATCGCTTCCAAGGTTGAACCTTTCAGGGTTATTTTTGAGATGATAATGTTTGATTCGCGCAGTTAGCTTTACAAACGACGGTGGGTGCTGGAAGAACGGCTGGGGCAGCGCGCACGTGTAGCTCGTTCCTTCGTTCGGTTGGACGATCAGTCCTGCGGACCGAAGTACACCAACGAGACTGCCAACTACGTCCCAAGAGCGGCGGCCGAACATTAACTCAAGTACCGCAATGAGTTCTTTGTAGGTTGCTGGACCGATCAAATAAATCAGGTCGTGGACAAAGTAAAGGTGCTGTTTCGTCGCGGTGATGTTCGGCAGAGTGACTACCTCTTCAGCGACTTTGCCGCCGAGCGCCTTACTAAGCTCATCAAACGTGATGCCGATCCCGTCGACTCGGTTTGTTATGGATTGATCCATCGGGTACCACAACACCGTGCCTTTGGAATCCGAAACCGCAGCAAGTGGGCCGGTGTTGATAAAGGATTCTTGCGACCGGTGTGCGTTGTCATTCAGGACAATCAGCTTTTTTCGAAGTTCAGAATGTGCGAACGCCCCTAACTCGCAAATTGCCCCGGCGCTTTCCATGACGATGATGACCTTGTCGACAAGGTTGGTTATCTCGTGTTCGAGGTCAAGCGCGTTCGTTCGCGACCTGCCCTGATGTATCCTGATGAGCTCGTTGAAGACGGGTTCGGCATAAATTACTTTGTACCCGGGTGACTTTTCGATAAATCGTTTTACTGCCTCCCGTCGAAACGAGGGGACGTTCGTCGCGCGGTTCGCCCCGCACAAAAAGATCAGTTTGTCGGTCTTACGAGAAGATAATGGGCTGGCCATGTAGGCCAGCCCTAAACGCTGAAGTCCTTCAGCGATTTGACGATTGGATATGATCATTCAATCGACGCCTACTAGAGGAACGATGGTGTCCGCTTTTGGATTGCCGTCGACTGACGGCAATCCGAAAGCGGATGCCATCGTCAATGAGGCAAAATTCAAGGCGGGTTGCGACCCGCAACCCGGCTCGGCGCAAGGCCGAACAATTGCTAGGCAGAAGGAATATATAACCTTTATTTCCTTTTTGCAATCACTGGTTATTTGCCCCTTTGCCGAGGTCCACGGGTTTTGGGAATGCCTGCCAAAGGCATGATCGTTCCGCATTTCGTTTCTGCGACCGTTGCCGGAGGTCGATCGCAAAGCGCGCGAATTCGGATGCTTGGAAGCACGAGAGGCAAACCCTCGACAAATTTAGCTGCCACTACCATCGGCAGCGTTCGACGCTTCGATGTCGAACTGCGCTTGGCGGTAACGGTCAAATTGCTGCGCCGATTCATTGAAGAGGTCGTGGGACGTGTCACCGGTAGTCCGCCACTTGAATTCGTTTCCGAAGCATATCCTGAGCAGCCAGTGCGCTGCCTGGGCGCACGCGGCCTACCGCCGGGATGACCCGCTAGGCAAATCGTCCCGTGTCCGCGCCGTTCGGTTGATTGCATTCATTTTGCTTGTCACTCTTTTGGCTCAGGGACGCAGGCCGGCGCTGACGACGAAGGCGCGGATGCCGTCCGGGTGCGCCTTTTTCCAAATCTCGAATTCAGGCCGGTACGACTCGCGGTAGGTCAGCAGCAGCACGGCCGCTTCCAGCTGTCCGGCCTGCGCCAGCTTCCCCATCGCGACGAGGGCGGGATCGGTCGGCACCGGCTTGCCTTGCTCCCGCAGCGCGTCGACGATCGCCAGCGCCGTCCGCCATGCGTCCAGCTCGGCCTGGAAGGGCGAGGCCTTGGCTTCGGTGAGCGCGGTGCCGACGGCTGCGGCATGCCACAGCCAGAAGCTCAGGTCGGGCGTCGTTTCATCGCCCGGCTGTTGCTGCACCTCGACGCTGCCCTTGCCCTGGTCGCCTGCCGGGATGAAGCGCGCCCTGCGCACCAGTCCCAGCGGTTTCAGCGGCATGCCTTCCTGCTTCATGATGATGTCCAGCTTGGCCCAGTTCGGTTGCTGGCTGGGCTGCGCCGCGATGCCGCCGTACAGGGCCGCTACGGCGCCGCGGCGATCGCCTTGCAGGATCAGGGTATCCGCGAGGAAGCGCCAGGCCTGGCCGTTCAGCGCTTCGATCTCGGTGGCCTTGCGGAAGCGTCGCTCCGCTTCGTGCCATTGCTTTAGCGAAAAGTAGCAATCGCCCGCATTGACCCATGCCGCCGAGAACAGCGGATCGCGCCGGATCGCCAGTTCGAACCGGGCCAGCGCTTCCTGGTAGCGCCCTTGCATGAACAGCGCCTCGCCTTCCTCCAGCGCGGCGAACGCTTCCGGCGTCGGCCGGTGCAGCGGTTCCGGCGCGGTATCCAGCAGCATGCGCAGGATCTCTTGCGCCAGCGGATCATGGTGGTCCAGCCGCAGCGCATCGCGCGCCAGCGCTTCGGCCTGCTTGAGCAGGGCCGGCGCCCTGTCGGCGGTCGCCTGCCCCGCCGCCACCTGCAGCATATGGGCCATCGATGCGACCGGCATCGACGCGGTGGGATCGGCCGCGCGTGCCCGGTTGTAGGTGTCCCAGGCTTCGCGCAGCTTGCCCTGGCCGTACAGCGACTGCGCCTCGGCCACCAGCGCCTTGCATGCATCGTTGCCGAGCGTCTCGGCATGGCCCGCGCCGGCATGCAGGGCCGCGAGGACGAGAAGCGCTTGAAGCAGCCTTTTCCGCATTAGCTATTTCCGTAGAGATTTGCTGTGAGCAACACTTGATCTTAGCACGCAGGAAACCTTCGCTCTACGTTCGTGTGACCGCATGCAAGTTCCGTCGGAATCGCTGATCGGCGTCAGGAGTCGGCGCGATGCGGCTGGCATACGCCGACCCTGCCTCCTATCTTTCAACACGATACTCAGCCGTTCGGGCTGCCGGTCCCGGACGCCGAATCGACGTGCTTGTTGGAGGATCGCTGCGATGAAGAAATTTCACATGCTCTGCGGGCTTGTGCTGCCCGTGGCCCTGTCCGCCTGCTGCAATCCGCCGCTGGTGGCGACCGTGGACTTGCCGACCTTGCCGCAACAGGCGTCGAACTGGTGTTGGGCCGCCAGCGGCGAGATGACGATGCGCTATTTCGGCCACGACGTCGCGCAATGTACCGAAGCCAACAACCGCTTCGGTCTCAGCACCTGCTGCCGCGACAATTCCGGCGCCTGCAACAACGGCGGCTGGCCGGAGTACGAGAAATACGGCTTCAGCGCCGATCAAACCAACAACACCGCGCTGACCTGGACCCAGGTGAAATCGCAGATTTACTGCGCACGCAAGCCCTTCGCCTTCAGCTGGCACTGGCCCGGCGGCGGCGGCCACATGATGGTGGTAAAGGGCTACCTGACCGTGGGCGGCGTCCAGTACGTCGACGTCAACGACCCCGAACCCTTCACCAAGCTGCAGACCATCACCGGGGGCACGGAAACGATCATGACCTACAGCCGCTACGTCAGCGACACCGACCACACGCACTGGAACGATTACTACAACATCACGTACAAGGGTGAATAAAATGCGCAAGTATGCTTTTGTGTTGATCGCCGCAATGGTGTGTTTGTTGGGCGCTTGCCAGACCGCGCGGACCGAGCCGCCGCCCCACACCAGGCCGGGCACGGCGGCGAAAGAGGGCCTGGCGACGCTCAAGCACGTCGTCAACGCCAGCAACTATGTGGCGCTCGGCTTCACTTCGCCGGAAGAGGTGCGCCAGGCCACGCTCGGCGAGCCGATGCAGATCTTTGGCGTCCGCCTGGATGCGCTCAGCAAGTTCACCGGCCAGGCCTCCCCCGACACGCTGCTGGTCGATACGCGGCGCAGCTTGTTCCCGGTCAGCGTGGGGGAGCGCGTGGCGACGTCGATCTTCGTGACGCACGCGAAGGACGGCTGGCGCGCAAATGAGCTGGGCAATGCGGCAGTGGCCCAGCTGGTCTCGCGCTATCGCCACGGCCCGACCGACTTCATTGTCCACGTGCCGGCGCTCAAGGCGTGGTTTGTCGCCGACCGGGTCGAGGGCACGCTGATTTTGACGCCGGTGATGGATGACCCGCGCACCGGTTTCAAGGCCGGCGAGCGCCTGGGCGCGACGGCGGCCTTCCTGAAATTGCAGGCCGCGGCCGAGGGCTACAACGGCTTTCCGCAATAACAAGGCGGCAGCGCCGGGGCGCGTGCGCGGCCCCGGCGAAAAATTTTCCGCGCGCAGCAGTTGCAAAATACGCCCATCCCTATTTATAATGCCGGTCCCCGGGCGGTTAGTTCAGCTGGTTAGAATACTTGGTCGACATCCAAGGGGTCGCAGGTTCGAATCCTGCACCGCCCACCAGCATTCCCCAAAGCCGGCCTCGTGCCGGCTTTTGTATTTTCCATTGCTGCATCCCGCGCAGATCGTTTCCTGACGCGAAGCGCGCGGTTCAGCGTGCCGGCGGGAGCCCCAGCTTGTGGCGGCAGTCGTTGCGCATGGCCAGTTCGCGCTGGGCGGCCTGGTCCGGCGTGGGCGGACGGCCACTGGGATCGGCCTTCATGGCCTGGGCCGCGAAGGCGGCGCCGAAGCACAGGCAATAGTCGTCCAGCTTGGCGTTGCCCTTGAGGTCGTATTCGCCATAGGGCTTGGGCATCGCGGCTGCCTGCACGCACATCTGCTTGTAGCCGGCGGCGGGCGCCTGCTTGTCCTGGGCCTGCGCCGGGCCACAGCTTGCACAGGCGGCCGCCAGCAGCGGCAAGAGGGTCGGTTTCATCGTCATTCGTTTCATTCGAAGGGGAGGGCGCCCGCGCAATCTACCATCGAACAATGTCTCCCAGTCATCATTGTAGGCTGCCCGGCAACACTCCCCTCCCCGGTGGGGGTATTCCCCGAAAACGGTGTGCGCGAACCCGACATACCTCCAAATTACTTGTTGCGTCAAGCCCCTCGTCAGGCTATACTAGCCGGCTTCGGTATGGATTCGTCTTTTTTGAGCCCATACGTTTTTAGTAGTTGAACTAGCCCCGCCCAATCGTAGGTGGGAATGGAGAAAAAATGAGCCTGGGCCTTCTCGGTCGCAAGGTTGGCATGATGCGCATCTTCACGGATGACGGGGATTCGATCCCGGTCACCGTGCTGGACGTGTCGAACAACCGTGTTGCGCAAATCAAAACTCCTGAAACTGACGGCTATGCCGCTGTTCAGGTCGCATTCGGTCAGCGTCGCGCCTCGCGCGTGAACAAGGCCGCTGCCGGTCACTTCGCCAAAGCTGGCGTCGAAGCCGGCACGATGCTGAAGGAATTCCGCATCGATGCAGCCAAAGCCGCCGAATTCAAAACCGGCGACGCCATCAACGTCTCGATGTTCGAAGTCGGCCAGAAAATCGACGTGCAAGGCACCTCGATCGGTAAAGGCTACGCCGGTACCATCAAGCGTTACAACTTCTCGTCCGGCCGTGCCACCCACGGTAACTCGCGCTCGCACAATGTGCCGGGCTCGATCGGTATGGCGCAGGATCCGGGCCGCGTGTTCCCGGGCAAGCGCATGACCGGCCACATGGGTGACGTCACCGTGACCACCCAGAACCTGGAAATCGCCCGCATCGACGCCGACCGCCAGCTGCTGCTGGTCAAGGGTGCCGTTCCTGGCGCCAAGAACGGCCAAGTGGTCGTGTCGCCGGCCGTCAAGGTCAAAGCTAAGAAGGGAGCGTAAAGAATGGAACTGAAGCTCCTGAATGAGCAAGGCCAGGCTGGCGCAGCCGTCGCTGCCGCCGATACCGTGTTCGGCCGCGATTACAACGAAGCGCTGATCCACCAGGTGGTCGTCGCCTACGCTGCCAACGCACGTAGCGGCAACCGCAAGCAGAAGGATCGCGAAGAAGTCTCGCACACCACCAAGAAGCCGTGGCGCCAGAAGGGCACCGGCCGTGCACGTGCCGGTATGTCGTCCTCGCCGCTGTGGCGTGGCGGCGGCCGCATCTTCCCGAACTCGCCGGAAGAGAACTTCTCGCACAAGGTCAACAAGAAGATGTATCGCGCAGGTATCTGCTCGATCTTCTCGCAGCTGGCCCGCGAAGGCCGCCTGAACGTGGTCGAGACCATCTCGGTCGAAGCGCCGAAGACCAAGCTGCTGTCGCAAAAGCTGCAGGGCATGGGCCTGGACTCGGTCCTGGTGATCACCGACGCCCTCGACGAGAACCTGCTGCTGGCCTCGCGCAACCTGCCGAACGTGCTGGTGGTCGAGCCGAAGGCGGCTGATCCGATGTCGCTGGTGTTCTACAAGAAAGTCCTGGTCACCAAAGCTGCACTGGCCAAGATCGAGGAGATGTACGCATGAGCGCCGCAATCAAATTTAGCGAAGAGCGCCTGATGAAGGTGCTGGTGGCTCCGGTCATTTCCGAAAAAGCGACCTTCGTCGCGGAAAAGAACGAGCAAATCGTGTTCAAGGTCCTGCCGGACGCAACCAAGCCGGAAATCAAGGCGGCCGTCGAACTGCTGTTCAAGGTCGAAGTGGAATCGGTGCAGACCGTCAACCGCGAAGGCAAGGTCAAGCGCTCGGGCCGTTTCATCGGCCGTCGCAACCACACGAAGCGCGCCTTCGTGTGCCTGAAGCCGGGCCAGGAAATTAATTTCGTCGGGGAGGCTCAATAATGGCACTCGTTAAGATGAAGCCGACCTCGCCAGGCCGTCGCGGCATGGTCAAGGTGGTCAACGCCGACCTGTACAAAGGTCGCCCGTTCGCCGCCCTGGTCGAGAAGAAATCGAAGACTGCTGGCCGTAACAACAACGGCCACATCACCACCCGCCACATCGGCGGTGGCCACAAGCACCACTACCGCGTGGTCGACTTCAAGCGCAACAAGGACGGCATCGCCGCCAAGGTCGAGCGCATCGAGTACGACCCGAACCGCAGCGCGCACATCGCCCTGCTGTGCTACGCCGACGGCGAGCGCAAGTACATCATCGCGACCAAGGGCATGGCCGTTGGCGACAGCGTGATGAACGGCTCGGAAGCGCCGATCAAGTCGGGCAACTGCCTGCCGATCCGCAACATCCCGGTCGGCACCACGATGCACTGCGTCGAGATGCTGCCTGGCAAAGGCGCGCAGATGGCGCGTACCGCCGGCGCCGGCGTCGTGCTGATGGCACGTGAAGGCACCTACGCCCAGGTCCGCCTGCGTTCGGGTGAAGTGCGCCGCGTGCACATTGAGTGCCGCGCCACGGTTGGCGAAGTCGGCAACGGCGAGCACAACCTGCGCAAGATTGGTAAGGCTGGTGCGATGCGCTGGCGCGGTGTCCGCCCGACCGTTCGCGGTGTGGTGATGAACCCGATCGACCACCCGCACGGTGGTGGTGAGGGTCGTACGGCTGCCGGTCGTCATCCGGTGTCGCCTTGGGGTCAACAGACGAAGGGCAAGAAGACGCGTTCGAACAAGCGCACTTCTTCGATGATCGTCTCGCGCCGTGGCAAGAAATAAGGGGAACTAGATGACTCGTTCACTGAAAAAAGGGCCGTTCTGCGACGCCCACCTGATGAAGAAGGTCGAAGCAGCACAGACCACCAAGGACAAGAAGCCCATCAAGACCTGGTCGCGTCGTTCGACCGTCATGCCGGACTTCATCGGCCTGACGATCGCCGTCCACAACGGCAAGGTGCACGTACCCGTGTACGTCTCCGAGAACATGGTCGGTCATAAGCTCGGCGAGTTCGCGCTGACCCGCACGTTCAAGGGCCACGCCGCTGACAAGAAGGCGAAAAAATAATGGAAACTAAAGCTATCCTCAAAGGCGTGCGCCTGTCGGAACAAAAGGGCCGCCTGGTGGCGGACCTGATCCGTGGCAAGAAAGTCGACGCCGCGCTGAACATCCTCGCGTTCAGCCCGAAGAAAGGCGCGACCATCATCAAGAAAGTGCTGGAGTCCGCGATCGCGAACGCCGAGCACAATGATGGCGCCGACATCGACGAGCTGAAAGTCACCCAGATCTACGTCGAAAAGGGCCCGATCCTGAAGCGCTTTACGGCACGTGCCAAAGGCCGCGGTGATCGCATTTCGAAACAATCCTGTCACATCTTCGTGACTGTCGGTAACTAAGGAGTCACACGATGGGACAGAAGATTCACCCGACCGGCTTCCGCCTGGCAGTAACCCGTAACTGGGCGTCGCGCTGGTACGCTGGCAACAGCAACTTCGCCGAGATGCTCAGCGAAGACCTGAAGGCGCGCGCCTTCCTGAAGAAGAAGCTGAAGAACGCTTCCGTCGGCCGCATCGTCATCGAGCGTCCGGCCAAGAACGCGCGCTTCACCGTCTACAGCTCGCGTCCGGGCGTCGTGATCGGCAAGAAGGGCGAAGACATCGAAGTGCTGAAGTCGTCGCTGACCAAGATCATGGGCGTGCCGGTGCACGTCAATATCGAAGAGATCCGCAAGCCGGAAATCGACGCGCAGCTGATCGCCGACTCGATCTCGCAGCAGCTCGAAAAGCGCATCATGTTCCGCCGCGCCATGAAGCGTGCGATGCAGAACGCGATGCGTCTGGGCGCGCTGGGCATCAAGATCATGTCGTCGGGCCGCCTGAACGGCATCGAGATCGCCCGTACCGAATGGTACCGCGAAGGCCGTGTGCCCCTGCACACCCTGCGCGCCGACATCGACTACGGCACCAGCGAAGCGGAAACCACCTACGGCATCATCGGTGTCAAGGTCTGGGTCTACAAGGGTGACCGTTCGGCCACCGGCGAAGCCCCGGTGATCGAGACCCCGGCCGAAGAGAAGAAGCCGCGCGGCCCGCGTCGTGAAGACGGCAAGCCGGCCGGCCGTGGCCGCCCGGGCGCCAAGCCAGGTACCGCACCCGCTGGCCGCCGTGCCGCCAAGCCGGTTGCTGACAAAGCAGGAGAATAAAGATGCTGCAGCCATCCCGCAGAAAGTATCGTAAAGAGCAGAAAGGCCGTAACACCGGCATTTCGCACGACCGTGGCACCGCGGTGTCGTTCGGTGAGTTCGGCCTGAAGGCGACCGTCCGCGGCCGCATCACCGCCCGCCAGATCGAAGCTGCCCGTCGCGCCATGACCCGTCACATCAGGCGTGGCGGCCGTATCTGGATCCGTATCTTCCCGGACAAGCCGATCTCGAACAAGCCGGCCGAAGTCCGTATGGGTAACGGTAAGGGTAACCCGGAGTACTACGTCGCCGAAATCCAGCCAGGCAAGGTCCTGTACGAGATGGACGGTGTCGCCGAAGAACTGGCGCGCGAAGCATTCCGCCTGGCCGCTGCCAAACTGCCGCTGGCAACCACCTTCGTGGTGCGCCAGGTTGGCCAATAACAGGAGTTGAATATGAAAGCTAGTGAACTCCGCGGCAAAGGTGCAGACGAGCTGCAAAAGGAACTGTCCGACCTGCTGAAGGCCCAGTTCGGCCTGCGCATGCAGATCGCCACCCAGCAGCTGACCAACACCGCGCAGCTCAAGAAGGTCCGCCGCGACATCGCGCGTGTGAAGACCGTGATCAACCAGAAGGAAGCCAAATGAACGACACCACTAAAACGGCGCTGAAGCGCACGCTGGTCGGCAAGGTCGTGTCCGACAAAATGGACAAGACGGTGACCGTGCTGATTGAGCGCCACGTCAAGCTCCCGCTGTACGGCAAGATCATCGTGCGTTCGAACAAGTACCACGCGCACGACGAGACCAACCAGGCCAAGACCGGCGACACGGTCGAGATCTCGGAAGGTCGCCCGATCTCGAAGACGAAGGCGTGGACCGTGACCCGTGTGGTGCAAGTCGCACAGGTCCTGTAAGCTGCTGAAAAATTAGTCTTGCGTGGCCCGCTGGTATATGTAATACTAGCGGGCTTCGTTCATGTGTTGCCGCAGTGGTCCCCGCGTCCGCCGCGGCCTGCAACGAAGTATTGGAAAGTCCAATCACCCAAACGTCTGCTTCCGCAATGGAGGCGGGCGGCGGGACCAAGACTGACCGCAGGCCCACGAGTGTTCGTGGGGTTTCTTCGGCTTAAGTTGGGAAAGAAAATATCATGATTCAAACTGAAAGCCGGCTCGAAGTGGCCGACAACACCGGTGCCAAGGAAGTCCTGTGCATCAAGGTGTTGGGCGGTTCCAAGCGCCGTTATGCCAGCATTGGCGACGTGATCAAGGTCACCGTGAAGCAGGCTGCTCCGCGCGGCCGCGTCAAGAAAGGTGAAATCTACAACGCCGTGGTTGTGCGTACCGCCAAGGGTGTGCGCCGCCAGGACGGTTCCCTGGTGAAGTTCGACGGCAACGCCGCCGTCCTGCTGAACGCCAAGCTGGAGCCGATCGGTACCCGCATCTTCGGGCCGGTGACGCGCGAACTGCGCACCGAGAAGTTCATGAAGATCGTGTCCCTGGCACCGGAAGTTCTGTAAGAGGATCGCAATGGATAAGATTCGTAAAAACGACGAAGTCGTCGTCCTGGCTGGCAAGGACAAGGGCAAGCGCGGTGTCGTGACCGCCCGTGTCGATGCCGAGCACGTGGTCGTCGAAGGCGTGAACGTGGCCAAGAAGGCCGTCAAGCCGAACCCGATGACCGGTGTTACTGGTGGTATCGTCGACAAGACCATGCCGATCCACGTGTCGAACGTCGCGCTGGTGAATGCCGCCGGCAAGGCCGATCGCGTGGGCTTCAAGATTGTCGACGGCAAGAAGGTTCGCGTCTTCAAGTCGAACGGCGACGTAGTGAAAGGGTAATAGAAAATGGCCCGTCTCCAACAACTGTATAAAGACAAAGTCGTCGGCGAGCTGACCGAGAAGTTCGGTTACAAGTCGGTGATGGAAGTGCCGCGCCTGACCAAGATCACCCTGAACATGGGTCTGGGTGAAGCCGTGGCCGACAAGAAAATCATCGAGCACGCTACCGGCGACCTGACCAAGATCGCCGGCCAGAAGCCGGTCACCACCAAGGCCCGCAAGGCCATCGCCGGCTTCAAGATCCGCGAAGGCTACCCGATCGGCACCATGGTGACCCTGCGCGGCGCCCGCATGTACGAGTTCCTGGACCGCTTCATCACCGTGGCCCTGCCGCGCGTGCGTGACTTCCGCGGTGTCAACGGCCGTTCCTTCGATGGCCGCGGCAACTACAACATCGGCGTCAAAGAGCAGATCATTTTCCCGGAAATCGATTACGACAAGATCGATGCGCTGCGTGGCCTGAACATCTCGATCACCACCACCGCCAAGACCGACGAAGAAGCCAAAGCGCTGCTCGCCGCATTCAAATTCCCGTTCAGGAACTAAGAGAATGGCAAAACTTTCCTTGATTAACCGCGAACAGAAGCGTGCAGACCTGGTGGAGAAATTCGCCGCAAAGCGTGCCGCACTGAAAGCGATCATCGACGACCAGACCAAGTCGGACGAAGAGCGTTACGAAGCCCGCCTCAAGCTGCAGGCCCTGCCGCGCAATTCCAACCCGACCCGCCAGCGCAACCGCTGCGCGATCACCGGCCGTCCCCGTGGCACTTTCCGTAAATTCGGTCTGGGCCGTATCAAACTCCGTGAATTCGCCATGCGTGGCGAGATCCCGGGTATGACCAAAGCTAGCTGGTAATAGGAGAACAAGCAATGAGTATGAGCGATCCTATCGCCGATATGCTGACCCGTATCCGCAACGCGCAAGGCGTGCAAAAGACCGCCGTGTCGATGCCGTCGTCGAAGCTGAAAGTTGCGATTGCCAACGTCCTCAAGGACGAGGGTTACATCGAGGACTTCGCCGTGACCACCGAGTCGGGCAAGTCGGAACTGAAAATCGGTCTGAAGTACTACACCGGCCGTCCGGTGATCGAGCGCCTCGAGCGCGTGTCCCGTCCGGGCCTGCGCATCTACAAGGGCAAGGACGACATCCCCCAGGTCATGAACGGCCTCGGCGTTGCCATCGTCTCGACCCCGCAGGGCGTGATGACCGACCGCAAAGCGCGCGCAACCGGTGTCGGTGGCGAAGTGCTGTGCTACGTGGCTTAAGGAGTTAACGATGTCTCGAGTAGCTAAGATGCCAATCGCCGTCCCGGCTGGCGCCGAAGTGGCGATCAGCGCGGCAGCGATCACGGTCAAGGGCCCGCTGGGCTCGCTGACCCAGCCGCTGAACGGCCTGGTCAAGGTGGAAAACAACAACGGTACGCTGACTTTCGACGTGGTCGACGAGTCGCGTGAGTCGAACGCCATGTCGGGCACCCTGCGCGCCCTGGTCAACAACATGGTGACCGGCGTGACCAAGGGCTTCGAGAAGAAGCTGACCCTGGTCGGCGTGGGCTACAAGGCAGCGGTGCAGGGCAAGGCCCTGAACCTGTCGCTGGGCTTCTCGCACCCGGTGCTGCACGACATGCCGGAAGGCGTGACCGCCACCACCCCGACCCCGACCGAGATCCTGATCAAGGGTATCGATCGCCAGAAGGTCGGCCAGGTTGCCGCTGAAGTGCGTGCTTACCGCTCGCCTGAGCCTTACAAGGGCAAGGGCGTCCGCTATGCGGACGAAGTGGTCAAGCTGAAAGAAACCAAGAAGAAATAATCGGAGCTGACGATGGACAAGAAAGAATCGCGTCTGCGTCGCGGACGCCAAACCCGCATCAAGATTGCGCAGCTGGGCGTGAACCGCCTGCAGGTGCACCGCACCAATCTGCACATCTATGCGAACCTGATCAGCCCGGATGCCAAGGTGCTGGTGTCGGCCTCGACGCTGGAAGCCGAAGTGCGCACCCAGCTGGCAGGCCAGTCGGGCGCCGGCGGCAACGCCGCCGCCGCGGCCCTGGTGGGCAAGCGCGTCGCAGAGAAAGCACTGCAAGCAGGAATCACCGAAGTTGCGTTCGACCGCTCCGGTTTCCGTTATCACGGCCGTGTCAAGGCGCTGGCGGAAGCCGCCCGTGAAGCCGGTCTGAAGTTCTAAGGAAGAATCGTCATGGCAAAAATGCAAGCGAAAATGGCAAGCGACAAGCCGGATGATGGCATGCGCGAAAAGATGATCGCGATCAACCGCGTGACCAAAGTGGTCAAGGGCGGTCGCATCATGGGTTTTGCAGCGCTGACCGTTGTCGGTGACGGCGATGGCCGCATCGGCATGGGCAAGGGCAAGTCGAAGGAAGTTCCGGTCGGCGTGCAGAAGGCAATGGAAGAAGCCCGCCGCAACATGATCAAGGTGTCGCTCAAGAACGGCACGCTGCAGCACACGGTCACCGGCCGTCACGGCGCCTCGCGCGTCCTGATGTCGCCGGCCAAGCCGGGTACCGGCGTGATCGCCGGCGGTGCGATGCGCGCGATCTTCGAAGTGATGGGCGTGACCGACGTGGTCGCCAAGTCGACCGGTTCGAGCAACCCGTACAACCTGGTGCGTGCGACCCTGGACGGCCTGGCAAAAATGAGCACTCCGGCCGAGATCGCCGCCAAGCGCGGCAAATCGATCGAAGAGATCCTGGGCTAAGGAAAACATCATGGCAAACACCGTTAAAGTCAAACTGGTCAAGGGCCTGATCGGCACCCGCCAAGACCACCGCGCCACCGTGCGTGGTCTGGGCCTGCGTCGCGTGAACTCGGTTTCCGAGCTGCAGGACACCCCGTCCGTGCGTGGCATGATCAACAAGGTCGCCTACCTGGTCAAGGTAATCGACTAAGCCGCGCGCATAAGGAGAAATCAATGGAACTCAATACCATTCAACCGGCAGAAGGCGCCAAGCACGCCAAGCGCCGCGTCGGCCGTGGCATCGGCTCGGGCCTGGGTAAAACCGCCGGCCGTGGCCACAAAGGCCAGAAGTCGCGTTCGGGCGGCTTCCACAAGGTCGGTTTCGAAGGCGGCCAGATGCCGCTGCAGCGCCGCCTGCCCAAGCGTGGCTTCAAGTCGCTGAACGCAACCTTCAAGGCGGAAGTGCGCCTGTCGGACCTGAACGGCCTGGCTGTCGGCGATGTCGACATCCTGGTGCTGAAGCAGGCCGGCGTGCTGTCGACCCTGGCGCGTGACGTGCGCGTGATCCTGTCGGGCGAAATCACCCAGGCGGTGAACCTGAAGGGCATCAAGGCAACCGCGGGCGCGAAAGCGGCGATCGAAGCAGCGGGCGGTTCGGTCGCGTAATGCGGCCAGCTGCCTGATCGGAGCACAAATTGGCGACTAATACACAACTTGGCAAAAGCGCCGCCGCCGGCTTCCCCTGGAACCGGCTGTGGTTCTTGCTTGGCGCGTTGGTCGTGTACCGCATCGGAGCACACATCCCGGTTCCCGGGATCGATCCGGCAAGGCTGGCCGCCCTGTTCAAGCAGAACGAGGGTGGCCTGCTCGGCATGTTCAACATGTTCTCGGGCGGCGCCATGTCGCGTTTCGCCGTGTTCGCGCTGGGGATCACGCCCTACATTTCGGCTTCGATCATCATGCAGCTGGTGTCGATCGTCTCGCCGCAGATGGAAGCGCTGAAGAAGGAAGGCGAATCCGGCCGCCGCAAGATCACCCAGTACACCCGGTATTTCACGGTGGCGCTGGCGCTGTTCCAGGCGTTCGGCATCGCGGTCGCGCTCGAAGCGCAGCAGGGCCTGGTCTTGAACCCGGGCTTCGGCTTCCGCTTCGTGACCGTGGTGACGCTCCTGACCGGCACCATGTTCCTGATGTGGCTGGGCGAACAGATCACCGAACGCGGCCTCGGCAACGGTATCTCGATCATCATCTTCGCCGGTATCGCGGCAGGTCTGCCGAACGCACTGAGTGGCTTGTTCACCCTGGTGTCGAACGGTTCGATCGGCAGCGTCGGTGCGATCATCATCGTGGCCGGCGTGATCGCCGTGACCTACGGTGTGGTGTTCGTGGAACGCGGCCAGCGCAAGATCCTCGTCAATTACGCCAAGCGCCAGGTCGGCAACAAGGTGTACGGTGGCCAGTCGAGCCACCTGCCCCTGAAGCTGAACATGGCCGGCGTGATCCCGCCGATCTTCGCCTCGTCGATCATCCTGTTCCCGGCGACCATCGTCGACTGGTTTACCCGTGGCAAGGACGTCAACAACGCCTTCATCCGCTTCCTCAAGGACCTGGCAGCATCGCTGGCCCCGGGCGAGCCGATCCAGGCGCTGCTGTATGCCGTGGCGATCGTGTTCTTCTGCTTCTTCTATACCGCCCTGGTCTTCAACAGCCGGGAAACCGCGGACAACCTGAAGAAGAGCGGCGCGTTCGTGCCGGGCATCCGTCCGGGCGAGCAGACCGCGCGCTACATCGACAAGATCCTGATGCGCCTGACGCTGGCCGGTGCGGTGTACATCACTGCCGTGTGCCTGGTGCCGCAGTTCTTCCAGTCGATGTGGAAGGTCCCGTTCTACTTCGGCGGCACTTCGCTGCTGATTATCGTGGTGGTGACGATGGACTTCATGGCGCAGGTGCAGAACTACGTGATGTCGCAGCAATATGAATCGCTGCTGCGCAAGGCAAACTTCAAGGGCGGTCTGCCGACCCGCTAAGGGGCGGAGGATAGCGAACGAATGGCAAAAGACGACGTCATCCAAATGCAAGGGGAGATTCTCGAGAATCTCCCGAACGCGACGTTTCGCGTGAAGCTGGAAAACGGCCACGTGGTGTTGGGACATATCTCGGGTAAAATGCGCATGAATTACATCCGTATTCTCCCGGGCGACAAGGTAACGGTGGAACTCACGCCGTACGACCTGTCGCGCGCACGCATTGTGTTCCGCACCAAGTAAGATATTAAGTAATCGAACCGAAAGAGAGTGCAAAATGAAAGTTAACGCTTCAGTTAAGCGCATTTGCCGTAACTGCAAAATCATCAAGCGCAAGGGTGTGGTCCGCGTCATCTGCGTGGAACCGCGTCACAAGCAGCGTCAAGGTTAATTTCGAGGAATAACGAATGGCACGTATTGCAGGGGTCAACATCCCCAACCACAAGCACGCCGTGATCGGCCTGACCGAGATCTATGGCATCGGCCGTCCGCGCTCGCAGAAGATCTGCGACGCCGCTGGCGTTGCGACCAACAAGAAGGTCAAGGACCTGGACGACAACGAACTCGAGAAGCTGCGTGACGAGATCGGCAAGTTCGTCGTCGAAGGCGACCTGCGTCGTGAACTGTCGATGAACATCAAGCGCCTGATGGACCTGGGCTGCTACCGCGGCATGCGTCATCGCAAGGGCCTGCCGGTTCGTGGTCAGCGCACCCGTACCAACGCTCGTACCCGCAAGGGCCCGCGCAAGGCAGCACAAGCTCTCAAGAAATAATCTAGGAACCTGACATGGCCAAGCAACAAAGCAGCGCCGCAGCAGCGCGCGTACGCAAGAAAGTCAAGAAGAACGTGGCTGAGGGCATCGCCCACGTCCACGCTTCGTTCAACAACACCATCATCACCATCACCGACCGCCAGGGCAACGCCCTGTCGTGGGCGACCTCGGGTGGTGCTGGCTTCAAGGGCTCGCGCAAGTCGACCCCGTTCGCGGCACAGGTCGCTGCTGAGGCAGCCGGCAAGGTGGCGCAAGAGCAGGGCGTGAAGAACCTGGAAGTGCGTATCAAGGGCCCGGGCCCGGGCCGCGAGTCGGCTGTGCGCGCACTGAACAACCTGGGCATCAAGATCACCGAGATCCAGGACGTCACCCCGGTTCCGCACAACGGCTGCCGTCCGCCGAAGCGTCGCCGCATCTAAGCAAGCGTGGCCGGCTGGTCCGGCAGCTTGTGGATGCACCACGGTTTCCCAGCGAAGCCGTTAATTGTGAGAGATTGCCGGTGCAGTGCCCTGCGAAATGGGATATACTGCCCGGCTGTTGTCGCCTGCGGTTCATCCGTGGGTGGTATGTTTAGCCACCGTCCGGTCTCTCGAAGAACTGGACTAGCGCCTGTCGTTCGGCTCGGCCGACTTCCGGGGCGTCATTTAATTTTAAAAGGTAATCAACGTGGCACGTTATATCGGACCAAAAGCAAAGCTGGCACGCCGTGAAGGCACCGACCTGTTCCTGAAGAGCGCACGCCGCTCGCTCGACTCCAAGTGCAAACTGGACGTCAAGCCGGGCCAGCACGGCGTCAAGTCGGGCGCCCGTACTTCGGACTACGGCAACCAGCTGCGCGAAAAGCAAAAAGTCAAGCGCATCTACGGCGTGCTCGAGCGCCAGTTCCGCCGCTACTTCGCAGAAGCATCGCGCCGCAAGGGCAACACCGGCGAGACCCTGCTGAAGCTGCTGGAAGCGCGCCTGGACAACGTCGCCTACCGCATGGGCTTCGGCTCGACCCGCGCCGAAGCGCGCCAGCTGGTCAGCCACAAGGCCTTCACCGTCAACGGCCAGGTCGTGAACATCGCGTCGTACGCGGTCAAGACCGGCGACGTCGTCGCTGTGCGCGAAAAGGCCAAGAAGCAGACCCGCATCGTCGAGGCGCTGTCGCTGGCTGAGCAAGTCGGCTTCCCGAGCTGGGTCTCGGTCGATGCCAAGAAGATGGAAGGCACCTTCAAGTCCTTCCCGGAGCGTAACGAAATCGCTGCCGACGTCAACGAAGCCCTGATCGTCGAACTGTACTCGCGTTAATCGACTTCGTTGCGGTCACCCCGCAACGAAGTCGTCCCCGCGCAGGCGGGGATCCCATTTCGCGTGAGTGGCCGTGCACACAAAATGGGGTTCCCGCCTGCGCGGGAAGTCGTTTTCGGCAGTGCCGGGAACGACGGTAGTTGTAGCACCGCCTGCTCCCCAGCAGGCTTTTCACCTTAATGCCATCAGCCTTATCGGTGTAACGAGCCGAGGGTATTGAAAAGGACATTTCATGCAAAATAGTTTGTTGAAGCCCCGTATCATCGATGTCGAAGCCATCGCTCCCGGTCACGCCAAAGTCGTGATGGAGCCGTTCGAGCGCGGCTACGGCCATACGCTCGGCAACGCGCTGCGCCGCGTGCTGCTGTCGTCGATGGTGGGCTACGCGCCGACCGAAGTGACCATCGCCGGCGTCGTGCACGAGTACTCGTCGCTGGACGGCGTGCAGGAAGACGTCGTCGACCTGCTGCTGAACCTGAAGGGCGTGGTGTTCAAGGTGCACAACCGCGACTCCGTCACCCTGTCGCTGAAGAAGGAAGGCGAGGGCCCGGTGCTGGCATCGGACATCGACCTGCCGCACGACGTCGAACTGATCAACCCGGATCACGTGATCGCCCACCTGACCGCCGGTGGCAAGCTGGACATGCAGATCAAGGTCGAGAAGGGCCGCGGCTATGTGCCGGGCAATGTGCGCCGCCTGTCGGAAGACACCAACAAGACCATCGGCCGCATCATCCTGGACGCTTCGTTCTCGCCGGTGCGCCGCGTGTCGTACGCAGTCGAGTCCGCTCGCGTCGAGCAGCGTACCGACCTGGACAAGCTGATCATCAACATCGAGACCAACGGCGTCATCACCCCGGAAGAGGCGATCCGCCAATCGGCCCGCGTGCTGGTGGACCAGCTGAACGTGTTCGCCGCGCTGGAAGGCACCGAAGCCGCTGCCGAAGCACCGTCGCGCGCTCCGCTGGTCGATCCGATCCTGCTGCGTCCGGTCGACGACCTGGAGCTCACGGTCCGTTCGGCAAACTGCCTGAAGGCCGAGAACATCTACTACATCGGCGACCTGATCCAGCGTTCGGAAAACGAGCTGCTCAAGACCCCGAACCTGGGCCGCAAGTCGCTCAACGAAATCAAGGAAGTCCTCGCTTCGCGCGGCCTGACCCTTGGCATGAAGCTGGAAAACTGGCCGCCGGCTGGTCTGGAAAAATGATGGGATCCCCGCCTGCGCGGGGATGACGGCTCGCCGTCAATTGCTTCACCCTGGCCGTGCAATCCTGCGCGGCCAGCTTTAACTTTGAACCGGTCCGCGATTATGCAAGATATTGCATAATCGATCGAAGAACTGGACATGTAAAACTCGAAAGGAAATACCATGCGTCACCGTCACGGCCTCCGTAAGCTGAACCGTACCTCGTCCCACCGCCTCGCCATGCTGCGCAACATGACCGTTTCGCTGCTGCGTCACGAAGCGATCAAGACCACCCTGCCGAAAGCCAAGGAACTGCGTCGCGTCGTCGAGCCGATCATCACCCTGGGCAAGAACGACACCCTGGCCAACAAGCGCCTGGCATTCTCGCGCCTGCGCGACCGTGAAATCGTGCAGAAGCTGTTCGCCGAAATCGGCCCGCGTTACGCCCAGCGTAACGGCGGCTACCTGCGCATCCTGAAGATGGGCTTCCGCGTCGGCGACAACGCCCCGATGGCATTCGTCGAGCTGCTCGACCGTCCGGAAATCAGCGAAGAAGAAGCACCGACCGCTGAGTAATTTCTAAGCGTTCAAGAAAAAACCAGGCTTCGCGCCTGGTTTTTTTTCGCCCTGCGCGGCCCGGAAAGGCGCAGGAAGATAGGCCCGGTCAGAGAATGTTCTCTGGCACTGGTGTAAGATTCCGGGTGCGCCAGCGCCGCTGTGGTTCTGAAAAGGAAGTCATGCCCTCCCGAATTTGCCCCATCTCCCTGCTTCGCCTGCAACAAGGCCTCATGCTCTTGCTGCTGGCCGTGGCCAGCCTGTTCGCCGCGAACGCCGCGCGCGCCGACGACGACTTCCTCGATCCCAAGGCCGCCTTCAAGATGTCCGCGCACATGGAAGGCCCGAAAACGGCGGTGGTCAGCTACGAGATCGCGGATGGCTACTACATGTACCGCGAGCGCTTCAAGTTCACCGCCAGCGGCGCCAGGCTGGGCGAAGCCCAGTTCCCAGCGGGTAAAGTCCACTTCGACGAAAACTTCGGCAAGAACGTCGAGACCTATCACAAGGGCGTGACGGTGCGCATCCCGGTCGACGGCAATGGTCCGTTCACGCTGACCGTGAGCGGCCAGGGCTGCGCCGACAAGGGCCTGTGCTATCCGCCGCAGGACGCCACGGCGCAACTCGTTGCCGGCGGCGGCGCGGCCGGCACGATTCCGTTCGGCGGCCAGAATGCCAGCCCGGCCCAGAGCGCCGTGCCCGGCGCAAGCATTGTTCCTACGCCGACGGTGGATACTCCCCCTGCCGACCGCGCGGCGCCGGCCCAGCCGGCCCCCGTTTCCGAAGCGCCAGCTGCCGCCGCAGCGCCGGCGCCGGTCGCCTCCACGGCCGCGCCATCCGCCCCGCCATCCGAGCTGTCCGGCATCGCCGCCATCCTCAAGGGCGGCAGCCTGCTGGCCATCGTGCCGGCCTTCGTGCTGCTCGGCCTGGGCCTCGCGTTTACGCCCTGCGTGCTGCCGATGGTGCCGATCCTGTCCTCGATCATCGTGGGCGAGGGCGGCCAGGTGCGCCGTTCGCGCGGCTTCGTCCTGTCGCTGTCGTATTCGATGGGCATGGCGATCGTCTACACCGCCCTCGGCGTCGCTGCCGGCCTGCTCGGCGAGGGCCTGTCGGCCGCGCTGCAGAACCCGTGGGTGCTGGGCGGCTTCGCGCTGCTGATGGTGGTGATGGCGCTGTCGATGTTCGGTTTCTATGAACTCCAGATGCCCGGCGCGGTCCAAACGAAACTGGCCGATGCCTCGGGCCGCCAGAAATCCGGCAAGCTGGCCGGCGTATTCGTCATGGGCGCGATTTCCGCGCTGATCGTCGGGCCCTGCGTGGCCGCTCCGCTGGCCGGCGCGCTGGTCTACATCAGCCAGACCCGCGACGTGCTCATCGGTGGCGCCGCGCTGTTCTCGATGGCCCTGGGCATGAGCATCCCGCTGCTGCTGGTCGGCGTTTCGGCCGGCTCCTTGCTGCCGCGCGCCGGCATGTGGATGGAATCGGTGAAGCGCTTCTTCGGCGTGCTGATGCTGGCGATGGCGCTGTGGCTGGCCTCGCCGGTGCTGCCGGCGCTGGCGCAAATGCTGCTGTGGACCGCGCTCTTGGTCGGCTATGGCGCCTACCTGCTGCGCAGCAAAGGCGGCTGGGTCAGCCTGGCCGGCGGCATCGTGTTCGCGGTGCTGGGCGCGGTGTTCGTGGTGGGGCTGGCCAGCGGCGGCCGCGATCCGCTCGACCCGCTCGGCCAGCTGCGCGGCGCGGCCCCGCAGTCGCAGCGGCTCGCCTTTACCCGCATCAAGACAGTCGACCAGCTCGACGCGGTGCTCGCCGACACCGGCGGCAAGACCGTGCTGCTGGACTTCTACGCCGACTGGTGCGTGTCGTGCAAGGAAATGGAGAAGCTGACCTTCCCGGTACCGTCGGTGAAAGCC
>JAEWEK010000328.1 GCA_023389425.1 Pseudomonadota bacterium
TCGGTGGCGATCAGGCGGGTCTGCAGCATGCCGAGGTCGGTGGTGTCGGCGACGATGCCGAGGTCCGCGCGCCGGGCGAGCAGGGCTTGCTCGATGCCGGCGCTGGTCAGTTCTTCGAGGTCGACCGACAGGTCGTGATGGGCGGACAGGAAGCGGCACAGCTGCAGCGGCAGGAAGGTGGACAGCGCGGCGCTGTTGGACAACAGCCGCACCCGTCCTTTCAAGCCGGTGGCATAGGTGCGCAGTTCGCCGCGCATCTGCTCGACCTGGCCGAGGATGGCGCGCGCGTGCCGCACCAGTGCCTCGCCGGCGGCGGTGGCGCGCACGCCGCGCCGGTTGCGCTCCAGCAGCGGCGCGCCGAGGGCGGCTTCCATGCCGGCGATGCGCTCGCTGACGGAAGCCAGCGCCAGGTGCATGGCCCGCGCGCCCTGGGTCAGGCTGCCGCACTCCACGACGGTCAGGAACAGCCGCATATCGGTCAGGTCGAAGCGCATCTGGTGACTCCTGCTTTCGGAATTTCCGAAGTGTAGCACCGGAATTGCCAGATTGCGGGAGGGCCCCCGGCCAACTACCATGAGCGTCATGGACACGATGATTCTGGTACTCGGCGCGGGCGTGGTGGCGGGCGCGATGAACGCGCTCGCGGGCGGCGGCTCCTTCGTCAGCCTGCCGGCCCTGATCGTGGCGGGTGTGCCACCGGTTCAGGCGAATGCTTCGAGCACGGTGGCGCTGTTCCCCGGCGGCCTGGCCAGCGCCTGGGCCTACCGCGACGGCCTGCGGCCGGTCGGGAACGTATCCCTGCGCGCGCTGCTCGTGTCCACGCTGTGCGGCGGCCTGGTGGGCGCGCTGCTCCTGCTGCGCACCTCGTCGCTTGCCTTCACCTTCGTGCTGCCATGGCTGCTGCTGGCGGCATCGATCGCGCTTGCTTTCGGGCGCCGTATCGGCGCGGCGCTGCGGGCGCGCTGGCGGATCCATGCGCGCGCTGTGCTGGCCGTGCAGTTCGCGCTCGGCGTCTACGGCGGCTACTTCGGCGGCGCGGTCGGGATCATGATGATGGCGATGTGGGGCCTGCTCGACAAGCGCGACATCAAGGAACTCAATGCGCCGCGCACGCTGCTGGTCAGCGCGGCGAATATGGTGGCGGTGGTGGCCTTCATCGTGGCCAACGCGGTGCACTGGCACGAGACGCTGGCGATGCTGGCCGGCGCCATCGTCGGCGGCTACGGCGGCGCGCGCATCGGGCGGCGGGCACCGCCTGGCGTGATCCGCGCGATCACCTTGCTGGCCACGTCCTGCATCACGCTGGCCTTTTTCGTCAGAACCTACGCACCGGCGCTGCTGCAGCGCTGAGGCCAGGAGAGAACATCATGATCGAGGCATTGCTGGAAACCCTGGGCGCGCTGGCGATCGTCGCCAGCGTCGCGGCCAAGTTCATGCGCGCTACTGCTGGAAGTGATCCCAGCCGCGCAGCGCCAGATCCAGCGGCGCACCCTGCGCATCGACGAGACGCAGGCCGGGCGCGGCGTCGATGCGTCCGACGCGCGTGACCGGCGTGGCGCTGTCGCGGCCGGCCGCCTCGATCGCGGCGCGCTGTTCCGGCGCGGCGGTGAAACACAGTTCGTAGTCGTCGCCGCCGGCGAGGGTGAAGCGGCGGCGCAGCGCCAGGTCTTCCGCTTGCAGGGCGGAGCCTGCGGGCAGGGCATCGGCGTCGAGCGTGGCGCCGACCTGCGAGGCGGCCAGGATGTGGCCGAGATCGCCGACCAGTCCGTCCGAAATGTCGAGCGCGGCGCGGGCAAGCTTGTGTTGTGCCAGCAGGCGGCCCAGCGCCACGCGCGGCGCGGGCGTGTGCAGGCGCGCGGCAGCGTGCTCGTGGCGTGCCCCGTCCAGCCAGGCTTCGTTGCGATAGCCGGCCAGCGCGAGGCGCGCGTCGCCGAGCGTCCCCGAGATCCAGATATCGTCGCCGTCGCGCGCCGCATCGCGCCGCAGCGCGTGGCCCGGTTCAATTTCGCCGAACACGGTGATGCAGATATTGAGCGGGCCGCGCGTGGTGTCGCCGCCGATCAGTTCACAGCCATGTTCGTCGGCCAGCGCGAACAGGCCTGCCGAGAAGCCTTCGAGCCAGCCGGCATCGGCCTGCGGCAGCGACAGCGCCAGCGTGAATGCCAGCGGGCGTGCACCCATCGCGGCGAGGTCGGACAGGTTCACGGCGAGGCATTTGTGCCCGAGCTTGCGGGCGTCGGCGCCGGCGAAGAAGTGGCGGTCCTCGACCAGCATGTCGGTCGATACGGCCAGCTGCATGCCGGGCGTGGGGGCGAGCAGGGCGCAATCGTCGCCGATGCCGAGCACGGCACGGCCGGCACGGCCGCGCACGAAGTATTTTTTGATGAGGTCGAATTCGGAGAGCATGACGCAAGCATTGTACTCGCCGCTATCCCAGCTCGTCGCTATCCCAACTCGCCGCTATCCCAGCTCGTCGTTCCCGCGGAGGCGGGAACCCCATTTTGGTAGCGCAGAGCTGAGGCGTCACGCAAATATCGCGTCTGCTCGGCGAAATGGGGTTCCCGCTTCCGCGGGAACGACGATGCTTTCTTCTATGTTGGACGACTACGCTGCCTTGCCCAACTCCGAAAGCAGCTGGCTGCGCAGCGCCGGCGTATGGTGCGACAGTCCAAAGCCGCGCACGACACCCTCCTCGTCGCAAAAGCGCGCGATGATGCGCTCGCCGTCGGCCTGCGCCAGCCAGCTTCCGGCGGTGCCGCGCGGCGGCGGCAACAGCGCCAGTTTGCAGCTTGGCGTCTTGACGATCACCGCTTCCTGCTTGAGGACGATCGCTGTCGGCCTGCCCGCCAGCGTCGCCGCGATCGCGCGCGCCGCCACCAGCATCGGCGCGACGAAGGGCATCACGGCGCTGCCGTCGCCCACGCTGTACTCGGCGCAGTCGCCCAGCGCGTAAATGTCCTGCGCGCTGGTCCGGCCGTAGTCGTCGATGCGGATGCCACGCCCGATGTCCAGCCCGGCCTGCTGCGCCAGCGCGACCGATGGCCGCAGCCCGATCGCCGACACCACCAGGTCCGCCTGCACCACGGCGCCGTCGGCCAGCTTGAGCGTGTAGCCGCCGCCGCCGCGCGCCACGCTGTCGACCGTGGTGCCGAGCCTGAGACTGATCGGGCGCGCCGACCACGCCTGCACCAGCGCTGCGCCCAGCGCCGGTGCGGCCAGGGCCGACAGCGGCAGGGGATTCGGATCGACCAGCGTGACCTGGTGGCCGGCGCCCGCCAGGTCGTCGGCGAACTCGCAGCCGAT
>JAEWEK010000379.1 GCA_023389425.1 Pseudomonadota bacterium
CGAACGTAGTGCGCCTCGCACCGGTGGGTACGCAGGTGATCGGCACCCTGGACCACATCAACGACAACTACTACAACCTGGGCCCGCGCACGATGAAGGGCTGGGACTTCGCCTTCAATCTCGATAGCGGCACGACCAGCAATGGCCGCTTCCGCATGGCAGCCAGCGTGGCCAAGCTGCTCAAGTTCTACCAGTCGCCGTCGGAAACCCAGCAAAAGCTGATGGACGCGAACGATGCCGGCAAACTCGGCACCGGGATCACCATCACCCAGGCGGGCGACCTGATCGGCCAGGGCGCGAACCCGCGCTGGCGTTGGGGCAGCAACTTCACCTGGGACAAGGGCCCGGTCACGGTCGGCGTGAACATCACCAGCGTCGGTACCTACTCCGACACCGGCACGGCCCTGGTGAATGGCGCCTACTACAAAGTGCCGGTCTGGACCACGGCAGGTGCCTACGCCCAGCTGCGGATGGCCAGGGACGGCAGCTGGCTGAGCGGCACCGACCTGCGCATCGGCGCGCGCAATCTGTTCGATAAGGCCCCGCCGATTACCTCGTCGAACTTCGGCTTCAACGGCGCCTTGCACGATGCCGTCGGCCGTTTCGTGTACATCGAGATCTCGCGCACGCTGTAAAAGCGCAGGCCAGCCAGGAAAGCGAACCAGACATGCGTTTTGAGAACCATAAGCACTTGTACGTGATTGGGGCATTGGCGGGCAGCGTGCTCACGGCGCTGCCCGCCGCCGCCGCGCCGCCGCAGGGGACGGGCAGCAGCTGCAGCGACGAAGCGACCACCGTTTCGGGCGACTTTGAAGGTGGCGCATTTGCCCGCTGCGAAGTGGTCGGGCGCGGCCACTTCAAGCTGACGATCACGCCGGAAGACGCCAAGGTCACCAACTGCAGCCCCTGGTACGCTTTCCAGCTCAGCAGCGCCCAGGCCCAGCAGGTGACGATCGACCTGGACTACGGCGTTTGTGGCCACCGCTATCGCCCGAAATTCCGCGTTGAAGGATCGGACTGGCAAGCCATTCCGCTCGAGAACGTGCGCGTCGATAAGGAGAAAAAGTCCGGGAACGGAAAACCAATCGCGAGCGCGACGATCCAGCTCGCCATCCCTGCCGGCAAAACGCAGGTTGCGGCCCAGCCTTTGCTGGTGTCCAAGGATTACACGGCGTGGCTGGATCGCGTGGCCCAGTTGCCGACGGTCAGCCGTGGCCTGCTCGGCACCTCGCGCGAAGGGCGGCCGATCGAGAAAATCACCATCCGTGAACCGGGTGCGGCCACTTCGCGCAATGTGGTATTGACCGGCCGCCAGCATCCGCCCGAGACCACGGGCGCGATCGCCATGCAGGCCTTCGTGGATCGCCTGCTGGAAAACGACAACTTGGCACGCAGCTACCGCTCGCGCTACACCACCGAGGCCATTCCCCTGCTCAATCCGGACGGCGTCGCGCATGGCCATTGGCGCCACAACCTGGGCCAGACCGACCTCAATCGCGACTGGGGTCCGTTTGCCCAGCCCGAAACGCAATTGATGCGCGCCTTGCTGGAAACCCTGAACAAGGCGCCGGAGCAGCGCCTGCGTTTATTCCTCGATTTCCACTCGACGCATTACGACACGGTCTACACCCTGACCGACGATGCGGTCACCAGCCCGGCGGGCTTCACCCGCAAGTGGTTGACGGCCTATCAGGCCCTGGTGCCCGACAAGAAGCTGCGTATCGAGCCGGGCCACAACCCTGGCCTGCCGACCGCCAAGTCCTGGGTCTACGAGTACTACAAAGTGCCGACCGCCACTTACGAAATTGGCGACGAGACCAAGTTCGAGGTGATTCGGCGGGATGCCCGCGCCGCGGCGGAAGCGATGATGAGCACGTTGCTTGACAATGATGATTAAAGCCAGCCTGTTGAGCGCCCTGGCGCTCCTTGCCAATGTCGCCTCGGCGGGCGCACCGCCACAGTATGACCTGCTGATCGTCAACGGCCAGGTGGTCGACGGTGACGGCCGTACGCTGGATGGCGTGTCCATCGCCATCCAGGGCGACCGCATCGTCGCCGTGGAGCGAGGGCTGGCGCAAACGGCAAGCGCGCGCCGCACCATCGACGCGCGCGGCCTGATCGTGGCGCCCGGCTTTATCGACCCGCACACGCATGCCAACGCCGCGATCACCTCGCCGGACGCGAACAAGCGCGCCAATCTGGCCTGGGCCTTCCAGGGTGTTTCCACCGTTGTCGTCGGCAATGATGGTGACGGCCTCGCCGAAACCACGCGCGCCGGCGCGGCCACCGGCACCAACTATGCGGTGCTGAGCGGCTTCGGCCGCATCCGGCGCGCCGTGATCGGTGAGGTGGACCGTGCGCCCACCGCCGCCGAGCTCACGCAAATGCAACAGGCTGTGGCACGCGATATGTGCGGCGGCGCCTTCGGCTTTTCGACCGGCTTGTATTACGCGCCGCAGAGCTTTGCCGCGACCGACGAAGTCGTCGCCCTGGCCAGCGTCGCAGCGAAGATGGGCGGTTATTACGACACCCACCTGCGCGTCGAAGGCAATACCGGCATCGGTGTGGTGGGCGCGCTGGATGAAGCCCTCGAGATCACCGAGAAGGCGGGCATGCCCTTGCACGTGTCGCACATCAAGGCGCTCGGTCCCGCCGTGTGGGGCAAGGCCGACGCCATGATCGACAGGATTGAAAAGGCGCGCGCACGTGGTCGCCAGGTCACGGCGGACCAGTACCCGTGGGATGCCTCGGGCACGCGGATTTCGAGCGCGCTCTTGCCGCGCAGCGCAGTCGATGGCGGCATGGATGCCTTGCGCCGCCGCCTCGCCGACCCGACCAAGGCGGCCGACATCGAACGCGCCATCGAAGAGAATATTGCCAGCCGCGGCGGGCCGGATCGCCTGCTGGTCACGGGAGTGATCGGCAATGCGGGCGTCACCACCGGCAAGACCTTGGCCCAGCTGGCGGCCGAATCGGGAACGACTCCGGCCAAGGTGGCCATCGAAGCGCTGCGCAAAGGCGACGCCAACCTGGCGTCGTTCAACATGAGCGCCGAGAACATCAAGGCCTTTGCCTACAAGGACTGGGTGGTCACCGGTTCCGACGGCAGCACCGGCCATCCGCGCATGTACGCCACGTTCCCGAAGGCGTGGAACGACCTGGTGCGCGAGGGAACGATGAATATCGGCCGATTCATTGCCCGCAGCACGGGCGATACCGCGCGCATGATCGGTCTCGAAGGCCGCGGCTTCCTGCGTGCCGGCCATGCCGCGGATATCGTGATCTTCGACCCCGAACGCTTCAAGGCGGTGGCCGACTACGTCAATCCCACCGCCCTGTCGAGCGGCGTGCAGACCCTGCTGGTCAACGGCGTGGCGGTGATCGACAATGGCCGTTATGCCGGTACTTTGCCGGGCGTGCGTCTCAAGAAGGTGCAGAAAGACGCGCAGTGCACGAATTAGTTCGTGCCTGTTAGCAGCGGGCTGCGCCGCGCCTACAAGGGGGAACCATCTCCGTTCACATAAGGCGCGCCCGCAAACTCCAGGGCGCGGCGCACATTGTCCAGCAGCGCCGCCAGCAGGCGGCCCAGATTGCCATGCACGTCCGCACGGCGGGCATCAATCGACAAAGCGTCCATCGCGATTCCTTTTTCTTAACCTTGAGCAAGGTAAAAGAATAAAACCGCGCGCCCCGCAAATCCAATCACGGATTCGAATCTGGGCCATCAGCAAAAAGCATGCACCTGCTACCGCGCGAGGCAGCATAATAAAGGGCGCTGTCTGCGTTAAGTGTTGAAAGTGATTCGTCGTTCCGGCGAAGGCCGGAATCCATGCTGAGTGTGCGTGCTTGCAGCTCTCGCCGCAGCCGCGATCCAATATGCGCAGACGTGCTTGAGTCAACATTTAACGCAGACAGCGCCTGATAACGCGTCATGAAAGCCGAAAAGAAACTGAAGCTCGAAGACCTCATGCAACTGGCGCGCGCATCGGCGAAGGTCACGCGCGCCTGTCCGTGCGCCGCCGAGTCCTTCCGTGGCTGGTCCCGTATCCCGGCATCCTTCCCGCACGAGCTGATGCGCGTGGCCGGCACGCTGGTCGACGATCCCTATGCCGAAGCGCCCTACGCCGAGTTTCATCCGGCGGGAACGAACTACTGGTCCGAGCAGGCGCCGATCGCCATTCGCCACTTCCCCTACAACCGCTGCAAGGTGCTCCAGTGCGCCGAGTGCGGCCGGTGCTACCTCACCTATGTCGAGGCGGGCGGCTATTACGTCGAACCGCGCATCCGCGCACTCGATCCGCAGCTGATCGTCGATGCCGTGTGTGACGCCTGATGTAGCGATCTATACCACTACCCGGTTCCTGCCCTGCTCCTTGGCCCGGTACAGTGCCGTGTCCGCCCGCTTTATCAGGTCCTTCAAGGAATCGCCTTCCTGCCACAGCGCGGCGCCGATACTCAGGGTGACACCGTCCAGCGGATCCCCGCCCTTGTCCGATTCCACGCGCTTCTTGAGACGCTCGGCGGCGTTGGCTGCGGCGGCTAAATCTGCTTCCGGCATCAGCACCGCGAACTCGTCGCCGCCGACGCGCCCGAGAAAATCCGAGGTGCGCAGCACCGATTCCGCGCGCCGGACAAAGGCGATCAATGCCTTGTCGCCCGCGTCATGGCCAAGCCTGTCGTTGATCGGCTTGAAGTTATCGAAATCGATGAGCAGCAGCGCCAGCGGCCTGCGCGCCCTGCCCGCGACGATCACCTCGCGCTCGCCCAGCTTGTAGAAGGCCCGGCGCGACAGGGCTCCGGTCAGGAAGTCGCGGTTGGCCGCTTCTTCGACCATCGCCACGATGCGCCGGTGGACCAGCAGCAGGCCGCCGAAGGCCAGCGCCGGCAGCGACACGCAAGAAGCGCTGAGGAAGAAAATCGACGAGGGAGCCGGCTGCAGCAAGGACGTCGGATTGATCGGCCCCGGGGCGAAGAACTGCCAGCCGATACGCGCCAGATGGCCCACCGCGGTCAGCGCGCACACGGCCAGGATGAACAGCTTGACGTAATGCGGCTTGTGCCACTGGCGGCGCGCGCCCAGCAAGGTGTAACCGATCGCGCCCATCGCGATGACCTGGTAAAGCGACACGACGACACTGCGTCCGAAAAACGAGTCGCTCACATAATGAAAGAGCGCCACCAGCACCGCCAGCACCAGCACCGACGCGGACAACAGCCGCCCATGCGCAGGCTGCTTGTACAACTGCCGGTAGCCCGCCACCAGCACGGCGGTGGCGGCGGCATACACCGCATTGGCCGCTTCGTAGGCCAGCAGCGGCGGCAGGATGCGGCCGAACGCGTACAGCAGGTTGCCGGCGATTCCCAGCAGCGCCGCCCAGCGGAGGCTGTCGGCGCCCGCGATACGGCTCGCCGCCAGTCCGTAGAGAACGAAAAAGGTCAGCGCACACAGCAGCGCGCCAATCAGGAATACGAGTTGGGTACTGAGCATTGCGGAAATTATCAATCGCGCAATACATATTGCGCGGATGCAATCATTATACGTCATGCATCCGGCTATCCAGCGCCCGTCTCGAAATCGCTACAAAATTTATATCGATCTTATCAACTCAGGCCTCGGCCCCGGCCAGCTTCGTGTCGAAGCGGCCGAAGCGCACGGCCAGCACCGGCAGCACCACCAGGTTCAGGATGGTCGACGTCACCAGCCCACCCAGGATCACCGTCGCCATCGGCCCTTCAATCTCGTTGCCCGGTGCGCCGCTGGTCAGCGCCAGCGGCAGCAGTGCCAGCGCGGTCACCAGCGCCGTCATCAGGATCGGCACCAGGCGCTCGGAGGCGCCGCGCAGTGCGGTGTCGAGGTTCCACGGCTGCTTCTCCACATGGATCAGGTGCTCGTAATGGCTGACCAGCATGATCGCGTTGCGCAGCGAGATGCCGAACAGGGTCACGAAGCCGACCATCGCACCGACCGACAGCGCGCCGCCCGTGAGCGCGACGCCGATCACGCCACCGACCAGCGCGAACGGCAGGTTGGCCATCACCAGCACCACCGCCCGCCGGCTCTTCAGCGCCAGGAACAGCAGCAGCACGATGCCGGCCAGCGCCATCAGCCCGTGCAGCGCCAGCGCGCGCTGCGATTCGGCGCGCGCCTCGCTCTCGCCGGCGAACACCGCGAACATCCCCTTCGGCAGCGCGATCTCCTTGCCGATGCGCGACTGTGCCTCGCGCACGAAATCGGCGGCGGCGCGGCTGCCGAGCGTGACTTCGACGGTCTGCACGCGCTGTCCATGCCGGTGGCTGATCTCTTCACGTCCCGCGACCTGGCGGAACTCGGCCAGCTCACGCAAGGGAATCACGCGGCCGTCGGGATTGCGCAGCAGGAGGCGCCGCACGTCCTCGATGTTCCGGCGCGCGGCCGGCGCCAGCGTCACGGTCAGGTCGATCACCTGGCTGCCCTGGTAGACCTGGGCCGCGGCCACGCCTTGCATCGCGGACTGGATCGTGTCCAGCACGTCGGCCGGTCGCAGGCCGTAGCGGCCCAGCTGCTCCTGCCGCAGCCGGATCGACCATTCCGGCGCGCCGGCGGGCGCAGCGACGCGCACGCTGGCCGCGCCCTGCAAGGTGCCGAGCCAGCGCGCCACTTCCGCAGCCTTGCGGTCCAGCTCATCGAGCGACTGGCCATACAGGCTGACGGCCACCGGCGCCGCGCTTCCCGAGATGGTCTCGTCGATGCGCTCGACGAGGAAGGTGTTGACCGAGGACGTCACGCCCGGGAAGCGCGCCAGCACGGCGCGAATCGCGCGCAGGGCGCGTTTCTGTCCGGCCGTGTTCATCGGCGCCAGTTCGATATCGAGTTCGCTCAGGCGCACCGAGGCCGGATCGACCACCTCGCTGGCGCGGCCCGCCGTCTGCGCCACCTGCTGCACGCCCGGCACCTTCAACAGTTCGCGCGTGATGGCGCTCCCGACCCGCATCGTTTCCTGCAGCGAGCTGCCCGGCGCCAGCCCGAGGTGGGCGATGTAGTGGCCTTCGCGCAGCTCGGGAATGAAGCTTCCTTTAAAGAAGGGCAGCATCGCCACGCCCGCGACGCAGCACAGCGCGACCACGATCATCACGCCCCTGGCACGGCTCTCGGCCTTGCCCAGCAGGGCGAGGTAGCGCGCCTTCATGCGCTGCACCCAGCGCGGTCCCTCGTCCGGCCTCTCGTCGCGCGCGAGCAGCGCCAGCGACATCGCCGGCGTCACCGTCAGCGCCACCAGCAGCGAGGCCACCACGGCCAGGATGTAGGCGATGCCGAGCGGCGCGAACAGCTTGCCCGCCACGCCGGGCAAGGCCAGCACCGGCAGGAATACGAGGATCACGATGAAGGTGGCGTACACCACCGCGCTGCGCACCTCCAGCGATGCCGACAGCACCACCTGCAGCGCAGGCAGCGGATGCGCCGCACGCGCATTCTCGCGCAGCCGCCGATGGATGTTCTCGACGTCGATGATGGCATCGTCCACCACCTCGCCAAGCGCGATCGCCAGGCCGCCGAGGGTCATGGTGTTCATGCTGACGCCGAACTGCTGCAGCACGATCACCGCCGCCAGCAGCGAGAGCGGGATCGCCACGGCCGAGATGAGCGCGGTGCGCGCATCCATCAGGAACAGGAACAGAATGACGATCACCAGCGCGCCGCCGACCAGCAGCACCAGTCCGAGGTGATGGGTGGCCTGGTCGATGAAGTTCGCGGGCCGGAAGATATCGCCATGCAGCTCGATGCCCTGGCGCGCCAGTTCCGGCCGCAGATTGGCCAGCGCCTGCTCAAGCCCTTTGGTGACGGCCACCGTGTTGCCGCCATACTGGGCCTGCAGGATCATGATGACGCCCGGCTTGCCCATCACCGAAGCGGCACCGACGGCCGGCGCCGCGCCCCAGGTCACGGTGGCGACGTCGCCCAGCCTGACGCCTGCGCCGTCGCGCCAGCGCAGCACGACCTGCGCCAGCGCCTCCGGCGTCGAGACCTGGCCCTCGGGCTGCAGCGTGATGCGCTGGTTGGCGCTTTCGACGAAGCCGGCGCCGCGCACGCCGGTGGCGGCGCGGGCGGCGGCCAGCACGTCCTGCAGGGTCAGGTCGTAGCGTACCAGCTTGGCCGGATCGGCCTGCACCTGCAACTGGCGCGTGTCGCCGCCGAACACGACCGCCTCGGCCACGCCCGGCACAGCCAGCAGTTGCGGGCGCAGCACCCATTGCGCGCTGTCGTTCAGCTCCATCAGCGAGCGCGTATCGGAAGTCAGCCCGATCACCAGCACCGTGCTGGTGCTGGTGGTGAGCGGCAGCAGCGACGGCGGCGAGACGCCGGCCGGCAGAGTGGGCGCGATGGTGGACAGGCGCTGCGCGACCAGTTCGCGCGCCCGGTGCACGTCGGTGTGTTCGTCGAACAGGATAGTGACCACCGACAGGCCCTGCAGCGAGCGCGATCGCATCGTCTGCAAACCCGCGGTGCCGGCCAGCGCGTTCTCGATCGGCTGGGTGACCAGCGCTTCGACCTGCTGGCTCGACAAGCCGGCCGCTTCGGCCTGGATCATCGTCATCGGCGGCGCGAACTCGGGGAACACGTCGAGCCGGGCCCGCAGGAGGGAGTCGATTCCCTGGATCGCGGCCAGCACGGCCAGCGCATAGATCACGCCGCGAAAACGCAGCGCGAAACGGATAATGGAATCAAGCATGGGGGGCGCGCCAGGTCATTCGTCGCATTCGGGCGGGTCCTTGCATTGGGTGGAGTTGCCGCGCGGCCGCTGCTCTTCCGACAGCAGCAAGGCCGCGCCCTGCGTGACCACCTGCTGGCCCGCGCCCAGTCCATCGCCCGCGAGCACACCGCCCACCGCCGGCGCGAGCACCTTCAACAGACGGCGCGTGAAGCGGTCCGGGCCCAGTTTGAGATAGGTCCAGCGCATGTCGCCGTACCAGACGATGGCGGCATCCGGCACCAGTACGCCGCCGATGTCGCCGCCAGCGACACTTGCGTGGGCGACGATGCGGGCGCCTGCCGGCAGCGCGGCATCGACGAGATACAAGTAAGGTGCACCTTGCAGCAGCGGGTCGACCTGCGGCGCCGCCGACAGGCGCTGGGCAGCCAGCGTGCCGCCGGCGGGCGCGTCCACCGCGATGCTTTGCGGCGGCTGCATCGAAGCCGGCAGTGCGACCCGCAGCACCGACACGCGGCCGGATTCGAGCTGGCGCCAGATGCCGCTGCGGGCAGCCGCCGCATTTGCCAGCGCGGCGCCGAACTGCTGGCGCAGCTGGTGTTCGATGCCGGCCAGCGCCGCTTCGCTGGCGGCGAGCCTGGCCTGGTCGGACTGGGCGGCGGCACGGGCATCCTGCAGCGCCTTCTGCGATGCGTTGCGGTCGTCCTGGAACAGCGCCTGGGTGCGCGCCGCCTGCGCCTGCGACGCGGCGGCCAGCGCGGCGGCCGATGCGCGGTCGGCGCGAGCGGCGGCGAGGCGCGCGCCGAGGTCAAGCAGCGGCTGCACGTCGATCACGCCGGCATACACATCCTGCTGCGGGCGCGTGGTGCTTGCCACCAGGG
>JAEWEK010000407.1 GCA_023389425.1 Pseudomonadota bacterium
GAATGCGGCTGCCACTTGGCGCAGCCGGCGCTGCGGGTGTTGGCGATCAGCGCCTGGATCCCCGGCGACAGCGGCGCGAAGCGCTGCTCGATGGCCTTGAACAGCAGTTCGGCCTTGTCGCCATGGCCGAGGGCGCACTGCAGCAGGGCCAGCTCGAGCCAGGCGCCGGCGTGCAGCGGTTCCAGTTCGATGGCGCGCGACAGGGCGGCGCTGGCATCGTCGTTGCGGCCCTCGGAGATCGATTGCAGGGCCTGCTCGTAGAGGTCGGGCGCCGGCGGCGTGGTGGCCTGGGCCGCGGCCCGTGCCGCGGCCAGCAGGGTGAGCAGGAGCACGCCGAGGCGTCGTTTCATGAGCCGGCCTCGCAAGCGGGAGCGGCGTGCGCGGTTGCCGGCGCGGCGGCGCCGTCGTCCAGGGTGTACAGGACGGTCGGCTTTTCCTTGCCGCGCAGGCGGCGTTCGCCCAGCGCGCGGAAGCGGTGGCGGGTGGCGCGCGCCACCGTGCCGTCGCCGATGATGACGTCGTGCGGGAACTCGCGCGCCGCCTGTTCCAGGCGCGCGGCCGTGTTCACGCTGTCGCCCACCGCCGTGTAGATCGAGCGCGCCGCGGTGCCGAAGTCGCCCGCCATCGCCTCGCCGCTGTCGATGCCGATGCGGACCCGCAGCGGCGGCCGGCCGGCCGCTTCGCGCGTGGCGGAGAAGGCGCGCACCCGGCGTACGATCTCGCTGGCCGCATCCAGCGCCAGGTCGGCGTGGTTGGCCACTGGCAAAGGCGCGCCCCAGAACGCGACCAGGCCGTCGCCGGTGTACTTGTCGAGCGTGCCGCCGCTCTCCAGCACCGGGTTGGTCAGGCACTCGAGGAAGTCGCTGGTCAGGCGCGCCGCTTCGGCCACCGGCAACGATTCGACCTGGGTGGTATAGCCTTCCATGTCGGCGATCAGGGTGGTGATGTCGCGCTGGGCCGGCTTGAGCGGATCCTTCAGGCCCAGCCGCAGCATCTCATCGACCACCGGCCGCGCCACATACTGGCGCAGCACGCCGAGCAGGCGGCGCGAGCGCTGCTGCGTGATCTGCCAGTGGAAGGGTACCGACACCGTCAGCAGGAACAGGCAGGTGGCGAGCGGGCCGGTGAGGACCACGTCCGGGTCATGGCGGCTGAGCGGCCAGGCCAGCGCCAGCCAGGCCAGCGCCGCGCCGCCCAGCAGGCCGACGGCGGCGGCCGCCGACAGCCGCGCAAAGCTGAAGGTCGCCAGCAGCGCCACCGCGGCCGCATACAGCAGCGCGATGGCGCGGCCGGGCCAGGGTGCCGGCGCCAGCCCGGCCTGGCGGTCGAGCAGGGTGGACAGCATGGTTGCCTGCACTCCGAGGCCGGGACGCTGCGCCGCCAGCGGTGTGGCGACACGGTCGGCCTGGCCCAGCGCCGAGGAGCCGATCACCACCAGCCGCTGCTCGATGTCGGGCGCCTCGCCCTGCCGCGGGTCGAGCAGGCGCGCGGCCGACACCACATCGTAGGCGGACCAGTCGCGCCGGTATTCGACGCGGATGAAATCGCTGGCGGGCAGGGCCAGCGGCGCGCCGCCGGCACAGCAGCGCACCAGCTCCGCCGTCAGCGGCAGGTACAGGCGGCCTTCGAAGCTGGTGTGCAGCGGCACCCGCCGCAGCACGCCGTCCTCGTCGGGAATGAAGCCGATGTTGCCGATGTGGGCAGCCTGCGCCGCCAGCGCCGGGTGGTTGGCGATGTAGCCGGAGGCCGGCACGCCGCGCCCGCTGGCTGGCTGGCTGGCGCCGCCCAGGCGGCCATCGCGCAGGCGCGCGCCGACGCTGTTGTATTCGAAGGCCTGGGCCAGCACCACCGGGGCGTGGCGCGCCAGCAGGGCCAGGCGCTGGTCGCCATTGCCGTTGCCGGCCGACGGCAGCACGATGTCGAGCGCGACGCCGCGCGCCTTGTAGGTGGTCAGCAGTTTTTCGACCAGGTCGGCCAGGCGTTCGCGCGGCCACGGCCATGGTCCCAGTTCGGCCAGGCTCGGCTCGTCGATGTCGACCACCAGCACCCGCGGCTCCGGCGCGCTGCTGGCTTGCAGACGCACCAGCTGGTCGCGCAGCCATTCGTTGGCCAGACGCGACACTCCGGGCGGCGCCGGCCATTGCGCCCACACCGCCAGCAGCACGGCCACCGCACCGATGGCGGCACGGGCCAGTGCCAGCGGTGACAGGGAGAAGCGGGCCACGAACGGGGTCATCAGCGGTAGAGCAGACTGGTCAGTTTCGCAAAAGGGCGTAGTATATCCGCTCATTTTCTGATCGCCCAGAAATTGTTAGAATCAGTGAAATGGCCGAGTTCGCTCGTTATCGGTGCAAAATGTGATGGCCGTCACGGTCTTGACCTGACACGGTACTGGATAATCGGCGCGAAGGAGAAACTCATGCTAAAAAGAATAATCTTGCTGGTCGGCTTGTGGCTGGCAGCCAGCCTGGCCGTCGCCGCGGAGGCAGGCAAGGTCATTTTTGTGGCGGGCGACGTGCGCGCCGATACCCATGCGCTGACGCTGGGCGCCGCCGTCAACGAGGGTGAACTGCTGAGCACCGGCATGGACGGCTACGTCTATATCCAGACCATCGACGACGGCCTGTTCATCCTGCGTCCCAAGACCCAGGCGCGGATCGCCGCCTACCATGTCGACAAGGTCAACCCAGCCAATACGCGCGTCAAGCTCGAGCTGCTGTCGGGAGTGGCGCGCAGCCAGTCCGGCAAGGCCGTCAAGCTGGCGCGCCAGAATTTCCGTTTCAATACCCCGGTCGCCGCCATTGGCGTGCGCGGAACCGACTTTACCGTGTTCACCGACGAGCAGACCTCACGCGTGTCCGTGATGTCCGGCGCCATCACCATCAGCGGTTTCAGCGATGGTTGCCTGCGCGAAGGGGCGGGCCCTTGCGAGGGCACGGCCAGCCGCGAGCTGTCCGCTTCACAAAAAGGGCAGGTGCTGCAGATTAAGCGCGGCCAGGCCGCCGCCCAGCTGATGACGGGCGCCGCATTGTCGCCCGACGCACTGGTGCCGCCGCGCGCGGACGAGCCGCAGGCCAAGCCTGCGGCTACGGTGCCCACCGCCGATGCCGAACAGAACATCGATCCGAAGAAGATGGCCGCGATCCAGCAGCAGGTCAAGCCGCCCGCCCCGACGCCGGGCGGAGGCCAGGAGACGCCGCCGGTGACGACGCCCGTCACGCCGCCGCCCGTGATCGTCGACAATCCCGGCAACGGCGGCGGCACCGGAACGCAGCCTGGCACCACGCCGCCGGTCGTTACCGACCCCGGTACGCCCCCGGTGCCGGCGCGGCCGGACCAGGCCATCGTCTGGGGCCGTTTCGCGGCCATCGCCGGCCAGCCGGCCCAGATCGACCTGACGGCGCAAGCCTCTGCCGGTGCACAGCTGATCAATCTGAAGGGCAATTTTGCGCTGCTGCGCACCGACGGCGCGCCTTACACGGCGCCCGAGCATGGCAGTGTCGCTTTTGCCCTCAAACAGAGCGAAGCCTATATATATAGCGATAACGTGACGGTCGGGCCGGTCAAGGCACAGCTCGAGAACGGCCAGCTCAGTTTCGATTTTGACAAGCGCAAGTTCGCCACCAGCTTCGACCTGGTCAACCAGGCAGAGCGGTTCAAGATGTCGGCGCTCGGCTCGGTTGCCTCGGATGGCCGCTTCTCGATCGACGGTCTGTATGCACCGGGCAACAACATGAGTGTGGACGGCGTTCTCAGCAACGCCAACGGCGGCAGCGCCGCCTACCTGTTCCAGGGGCGGCTCGAGGACGGTCGCACCGCCTCGGGCGCCACTTACTGGGCCCGTTGACCTTCCCGTGAGGCGGCTCCCCGCCGCCTTGCCTTTCCCACTTTCCTTCCCGCCGCCGTTCTGGTGGCCCAGGCATACCCGTTCGTGGGGACGGGCATGTTCTTCCCTATAGCGCAGAGACTGTTGTTTTTTTGCAGCTCTAGCCGTGCGGCTTGCGCCTGCCGGTGCTCATCCGTTGTTAACCAGGCATCAAATTGCCTTCTGTACATATAAGGAAGCGCCCACCTCCCTCTGGCACTGGGGCAACTATTGCTTATATTTAACAGCTCCTAGATAATGCTTTAGTAACCTTGTTAGTTCCTCAACTTAAATTGCCAGCTCCAAAAATTGCTCAACAGTGTGATGGTCGTCACACAACTTGATCAGGATCTTCTGACATGATTCGACCCGTTGGTTTGCAGTTGTAAAGTTTGTGGCACTGCAAGGTTAACTTAAAAACGTTTTTTCCCCCCTTAGGAGTACTAAATGAGTATTTATACGGCTGATTTGCAAGGTCTGTACGTCGCATACTTTAACCGCCCGGCAGACCCGGCTGGTCTGGCTTACTGGGAAGGCGTGATGGCTGGCGGCGGCAAACTCGCCACCGTTGCCGCGAACTTCGCCAACGACACCGAATACAAGACCACCTTCGCCGGTATGGACTACAGCCATATCGTCAACCAGGTCTACCTGAACCTGTTCGGCCGCAACGCCGAGCCGGCTGGTCTGGACTACTGGGTCGCCGAGATGAACGCTGGCCGCGTCACCATCGACAAAGTGGTGCAGCAGATCGCCGCAGGCGCACAAGACGGCGCCGTCAACAAGGACAAGACCTCCTACTCGTCGAAAGTCCAGGCCGCGATCGTTTTCACGACCAACGTCGACACCACCGAAGAGAAGCTGGCTTACAGCGGCGCCGCCGCCCTGGCCTTCGCCAAGCAGTGGATGGCTGGCATCACCGATAACGCCACCCTGACCGCCGCAACCGCGCAAGCCGCGATCGACTCGACCCTGCAGAAGCTGGTCGCCATCTCCGACCCGAACACCGCAGCCGTCGTGACCGCCAAGGCCGCGTTCGACCTGTCCGTGACCGCCAACGCCGCTGCCGCCGCTGACGTCAGCACCAAGGTTGCTAGCGCTACCAGCACCGCTGCCGCAATCAAGACCGCCCAGGACGCGCAAACCGCCGCCCAGGTCAAGGCTGACAAGACCGACGCCGTGGCCCTGACCGCTGCCTCGACCACCGCCGCTGCCGCTTCGAAGGCTGCCGCTGATGCCAAGGTCGCTGCTGACGCAGCTGTCGACAAGGCCCAAGCA
>JAEWEK010000409.1 GCA_023389425.1 Pseudomonadota bacterium
GTGCTGATGTTCGTGCTGTGCGGCGGCTTCCTGTACGCGCAATGGAGCAGCCCGGAGACGATGAGCGCGGCCGCCCTGCTGGCGGCGCTGGCGCTGTACCTGAGCGGCGCGCCGGTGGCAGGCGGCCTGGTGGCCGGCATCGCGGCCATGCACAACCCGCCCATCGTCTTGTTCGCCGCCTTCGCGCCGCTGCTGCGCCTGGCGGCCGGATGGCAGCGCGGCAGCGGGCTGGTGGCCAATCTGCGGCGCGCCATCGGCCCGCGCGAGCTGGCGGGCTCGGTGCTGGCCGGCGTCCTGTTCGCGCTGCCGGTGCTGTTCAACCTGTGGGCGTTCGGCGTACCGAGCATCATCGCCAAGGTCTCGACCGCGGTCGAGCTGGCCACGCCCAACCGGCTGTTCTCCTTCTTCTTCGACCTCAGCCAGGGCATGCTGATCGGCGTGCCCGCGCTGTTCCTCGCCCTGCTGGCCTGGGCCTGGCGCGGCCGCAATCTCGCGCTGGCCGTCGGCACTGTGCTGTTCTCGGTGGCGCTGGCGGCGCCGTCGACCGTCGCCCACAACTGGAATTCCGGCAGCGAAGGCATGATGCGCTACGCCTTCTGGGGCGCGATGCCGCTGCTGTTCGCCCTGTTCTGGCGCCTGCGCCAGCTGCCGCGCTGGCCGCTGGCCCTGCTGGCCGCGCTGGTCGCGATCCAGGTCGCCAGCATCGTGCACATCCGGCGCTACAACCCCGGCGATTTCAGCCCGCTGGCCAAATGGGTGATGGCGCACGCGCCCGGCGCCTACAACCCGGACCCGGAGATCTTCCACGAACGCAATGTGCACCAGGAAACCTGGCTCGACCCGCGGCAGATCGACAGCTACGCCGTCAATGGCGTGGTCGTCAAGCGCATGGCCAACCGCGAGAACACCAGGGCCGAGGCCGAGCTGTGCGGCCCCGGCCGTGCGCTGGGCCGCGGCGCGGCCATCGTGCCGGCCGACCGCAACTGGTACTACCTGAATGGCCCCTTCCCCTGCACGGCCGCGTCGACCGTCACGGTCGGCGAGCCCGGCGTGATGCTGGTCGCGGGCTGGAGCGGTGTCGAGCACGGCCCGGGCGAATGGACCGGCGCCTGGTCCAACGGCCAGCGCGCACGCCTGTCGATCCAGATCGAACCTGGCCATCGGCCCAGCCTGCTGACCTTGCATGGCCAGTATTACGCCGGCAACAAGCGCAGCCGCGTGAGCATCGATGGCGTCGATCTCGGCTGGCAGGCGCTGGACCAGCATCCGGCGCTTCAAATTCCGGAGGGAAAGAGCAATGCGACGACCCTGGAGGTGGAGCTGCAATTCGATGCGCCCAACACGCCCGCCCCCGGCGCGGCGGACCAGCGCCATATCGCCTTCTTCCTGCATCAGGTGAACACCCGCTGATGGCGTGCTGAACACGCCATCGACGCTGACCGGACTTCAGGAGAGCTTCACCGATACGGCAGGACGCCGGCGGTGCGGCGGCGCGCGATCGCGCCGCTGTTGTTGCCGTCCACGGGCGACGCCCGCGCATCGGTGACGAGGCTTACTGCTTCGGCAGGCCGCCCAGCAGTGCCGCCACTTTCGGCTTCGGCTTCGACGAGGACACCGATGCGGTCGCGGCCGCCTCCTTGCGCGGCGCGCTGGACGGCTCGTAAGGCTTGAGGAACCACGGATCGACCTTCTCGCGGCGCGGCGGCGGGGCGGACGGACGCGAGGACCGTTCCGGACGCGCCTCGCTCTCGCCGCTGCGGCGGGCCGGACGCTCGCGGCCGAGGCCGCGCGAGGCCGGCGCATAGCCTTCCAGTTCGCCACGCTTGACGGTCTGCTTGATCAGTTTTTCGATGTCGGCCAGCAGGCGCTCGTCCTTGTCCGAATACACCGAGATCGCATCGCCCGAGGCGCCGGCGCGGCCGGTGCGGCCGATGCGGTGCACGTAGTCCTCGGCGTTGTACGGCAGGTCGTAGTTGATGACGCAGGGCAGGTCGGAGATGTCGAGGCCGCGCGCGGCGACGTCGGTCGCCACCAGCACTTCGATCTCGCCCTTCTTGAACGCGTCCAGCGCGGCCATGCGTTCCTGCTGGGTCTTGTCGCCGTGGATGGCGGAAGCCTTGATGCCGGCCTGCTCCAGCGAGCGCGACAGGCGCGAGGCGCCGATCTTGGTGTTCGAGAAAATGATGACCTGCTTCAGCTCGCGCGAACGGATCAGGAATTCCACCACGTCGCGCTTCTGCTCTTCCGGCACCTTGTACACCACCTGGGTGACCTTGTCGGCGGTGGCATTGCTGCGCGCCACTTCGATGCTGACCGGATCGGTGAGGAAACTGCCGGCCAGCTTTTTGATTTCCGGCGAGAAGGTGGCCGAGAACATCAGGTTCTGGCGCGTCTTCGGCAGCAGGTTGATGATGCGCTGCAGGTCGGGCAGGAAGCCCATGTCGAGCATGCGGTCGGCTTCGTCCATGACCAGCATCTGCACCTGGGCCAGGCTGATGTTCTTTTGCTCGACGTGGTCCAGCAGGCGGCCCGGGGTGGCGATCACGATCTCGACGCCGCGGCGCAAGGTCTCGGTCTGCGGCTTCATGTCCATGCCGCCGAACACGACGGTCGAACGCAGCGGGGTGTGGGCGGCGTAGGCCTTGACGTTGTCGGCCACCTGCACCGCCAGTTCGCGGGTCGGGGTCAGCACCAGGGCGCGCACCGGGTGGCGCGCGGGCGACATGCTGGTATTGGCCTGGGCCAGCAGCAGCTGGATGATGGGGAGCGAGAAGCCGGCGGTCTTGCCGGTGCCGGTCTGGGCCGCGCCCATGACGTCGCGCCCTTGCAGCACGATGGGGATGGCCTTGGCCTGGATCGGGGTCGGGTGCACATAGCCCTGGTCCGAGAGCGCGCGCAGGATTTCCGGAGCGAGGCCGAAATCGGCGAAGCGCACTTGCTCGTTACTATTCGGTGTATCTGACATATTATTTTTGGGCATTAAATCGTTCTGCTCTACGGCCAAGCATGGGCGGCGGGGCCAAATGAAGCGGGCCAACGCGGGGAATTCCGGGGTGGACAGGGATGAGCCGCCGGCTGGACGCGGCCTGCGGCCGGCTCGTCGATGCGAGGGCAGCGCCGGCGCGCGGACGTAGATGCACTTTTCGGCGCATTAAACGATACCCTAAATCCTCGACAGTGTATAGGGAATCGTGACTTCGTGCTTGGACCGGCCATGAATGCAAGCAATATCGTAGGGTGGGCACGAGTGCCCACCCTACCACCCCCGCGCCAGCGCCGCCCGCTCCCCTGCCTCATCCAGCGGCTGGCCCGCGCTGCGCTGCGCGATCTCGTCGTTGACAATGCGCGGCATGCCGCCGGTAGGCGTGGTCTCGGCCAGCACCGCGATATGCCAGCGCTCGCCGGTCTTGCAGGCCAGCCCGCCGGCCCCGCCCATGACGAAGCTGCGGCAATAGCTGCCATCCTTGGCCAGGAAACTTTGCCCGATCAACACATTGCCCTCGCTGCCGGACAGTTGCCGGCTGAGCGCCTGCGCCAGATTGCCCTGCGCCACCAGCGTGCCGCCCTTGGGCTCGACGGCGGCCAGGCCGGACTCGCCCTGCATCAGGCTGTACGCGAACACGCCCTCGAAGGCGCCGATCGCCAGTGCCGCGCCGAGCACGGCCCATTGCCGCCACGACCAGCGCTTCCTGAGGGGCGCCGGCTGGGCCGCTTGTTGGCGCGCGGCACGCACCGCGTCCAGCTGCACCACCTTGCCGTCGATCGGCAGGCGCGCCGGCGGCGGCGGATCGTCCTGGAGGATGGCGCCATAGGTCTGGTAGGCCCGCGCCCGCACGGCCCGGTGCCGCGCCACCCGCGCGGCCAGGGCCGGATCGGCCCGCATCGCACGCTCCACCTCGGCGCGCAGCGGCTGGTCGAGCTGGCCGCGGGTGTACGCCATCAGTACTTCATCGGAATAATTCATGATCCGGTCCTCGCTCCGTCGAGCCCGGTTGCGTGGCGCCATCGCTGGCGGCCTGGCAAGGCGGTCCGACAGCTCATCTTAGCACCCGGCCCAAGCCTCATGCCGCCAGCTTGGCGCGCGGGTGCCCGGCGAGACGCGTGCGCGCAACGATTGCGTGCGGCGGCGCCGTTCACGAAGTGATCAGGCCATGTTCGTCCAGCACATCGTGCAGCAGCTCGAGCCTGATCACCGGATTGTCGAGCATGAGCATATTGTGCTTTTGCTGGTTCGGCAGCGGCAGCAGCTCGCACCAGCGGTTGGCGACCCAGCCGCAATCGTCCAGCTTGAACGGCGGCTGGATCGGCCAGCGGTGTTGGGGCATATCGTGCAGCGAGGCCAGCACGCGGTCCAGGGCGTCGGCGGCGCCGCGCAGGTCGGACGGGATGCCGACTTCGCGGTCGTCTTCGATCAGTTCCACTTCGCCCATCCACAGTCCGCTGGCGCGGCGCTCGGCCGACAGCACGTCGAAGCGCGCGCCGCCGCGGCACACCACCTGCAGCAGGCCGGGCGCGGACGCCGTGGTGTCGTGCACCGAGGCCAGCGTGCCGGCGGCGACGAAGCGCTCGTGCGCATTGGGCGCGCGCACCTCGTGGCCGTGGGTGAGCAGCACCACGCCGAAATCGGTGTCCTCGGTCAGGCAGCGGCTGATCATGTCGAGATAGCGCACCTCGAAAATCTGCAGCGGCAGCACGCCGTCGGGAAACAAAACCGTACTCAGCGGGAACAGGGGAAGCGAAAACGTGGCCATGGCTTCATGATGACAGAATCGGCCAGGCGACCGAAGCACGATTGCGGGCGGCGCGGCAATGATTTTGGACGCGGTATTTACGCCATTCGCCTGGGCTCATGGGGTTCTTCCGTCACCCCCAGCTCCGCCAGGATCGTATCCCTCATCCGCTGCAGCACGGGATTCGACAGTCTGCGCGGATGCGGCTCGTCGATCTGGAAGCTGGCCTGGATCGTGGCCGGGCGCGGCGACAGCACCAGCACCCGGTCCGCCAGGTACAGCGCTTCCTCCACGTCGTGCGTAATCAGCAGCACCGTGTGGCG
>JAEWEK010000017.1 GCA_023389425.1 Pseudomonadota bacterium
GCCCATCACCAGCGGCCGCTTGTCGAGCTTGAAGTCGAAGCGCCCGCATTGCAGGAATTGACGCATAAGAATTTAGTTCGTTAACGAGCAAAAGGCACCCGGGTGGATGCCTTTTGAGGGGTGGATCAGCCGATCACGCCGGGGCGGTCTGGTTTTGGGGCACACCGCCGCCGCTGTCGCTCGGCGGGGTGCGCTTGGTCAGCACGCCGGTCTTGGGCGGACGCGGCTCGTTGCCGGCCATGATGTCGTTGATCTGGTCGGCGTCGATGGTCTCCCATTCGAGCAGGGCCTTGGTCATCATCTCGACCTTGGCACGGTTTTCTTCCAGCAGCTGGCGCGCCAGCGAATACTGGGTGTCGAGGATGGCGCGGATCTCGGCATCCACCTTCTGCTGGGTCGCCTCGGAAATGGTCTTGGTCGAGCCGCCGAAGAAGCCTTCGTTGGCGTCGTCCTCGTACACCATCACGCCCATGCTCTCGCTCATGCCGAAGCGGGTGACCATCGAGCGGGCCAGCTTGGTGGCGCGGGAAAAGTCGTTCGAGGCGCCGGTCGACATCTGGCCGACGAAGATCTCTTCGGCGATGCGGCCGCCGAACAGGATCGAGATTTCCTCGAGCATCTTGTCCTTGTAGCCGGACAGGCTGTCATGTTCCGGCAGCTGCCAGGTCAGGCCCAGCGCGTAACCGCGCGGCATGATGGTGACCTTGTGCACAGGATCAGCCTTCGGCAGCAGCTTGGCGATGACGGCGTGGCCGGATTCGTGGTAAGCCGTGTTGCGGCGCTCTTCCTCGCGCATGACCATGGAGCGGCGCTCCGGGCCCATGAAGATCTTGTCCTTGGCGTCCTCGAAGTCGCTCATTTCCACCAGCCGCTTGCTGCGGCGGGCGGCGAACAGCGCGTCCTCGTTCACCAGGTTGGCCAGGTCGGCGCCCGAGAAGCCCGGGGTGCCACGGGCCAGGATGTCGGCCTTGACGTCGGTCGCGATCGGCACCTTGCGCATATGCACGTTGAGGATTTGCTCGCGGCCGCGGATGTCCGGCAGGCCCACCATCACCTGGCGGTCGAAACGGCCCGGGCGCAGCAGCGCCTTGTCCAGCACGTCGGCGCGGTTGGTGGCGGCAATCACGATCACGCCCGAGGAGGCCTCGAAACCGTCCATCTCGACCAGCAGCTGGTTCAGGGTCTGCTCACGCTCGTCGTTGCCGCCGCCCATGCCGGCGCCGCGATGGCGGCCGACCGCGTCGATCTCGTCGATGAAGATGATGCAGGGCGAATGCTTCTTGGCGTTTTCGAACATGTCGCGCACGCGGGACGCGCCCACGCCGACGAACATTTCGACGAAGTCCGAGCCGGAGATCGAGAAGAACGGGACCTTGGCTTCGCCCGCGATGGCGCGCGCCAGCAGGGTTTTACCGGTGCCCGGGGGGCCAACCATCAGCACGCCGCGCGGAATGCGGCCGCCCAGTTTCTGGAACTTGGTCGGGTCTTTCAGGAAGTCGACGATCTCGGTCACTTCTTCTTTCGCTTCGTCGCAGCCGGCGACATCGGCGAAAGTCACGGTGTTGTTGGTTTCATCCATCATGCGCGCCTTGCTCTTGCCGAACGAGAACGCGCCGCCCTTGCCGCCGCCCTGCATCTGGCGCATGAAGAACACCCACACGCCGATCAGCAACAGCATCGGGAACCAGGAAATGAACACTTGCTGCAGGAAGGAAGGCTCTTCCGGCGGTTTGACGTCGAACTTGATGTTGTTGTCGCGCAGGTCGCCGATCAGGCCGCGATCCAGCATGGTGGCGGTGGCGCGGACCTTGCTGTCGTCGGTACGGGTCGCCGTGATGTTGGACCCTTCGATGACCATGTCCTTGATGCGGTGCGCCTTGACGTCGTCGAGCAGCTCGGAATAAGCAATGGTCTTGCTGCCGCCGGAAGTGCTGTGGTTGTCGAACTGCTTAAACAGCATAAACAACAGCAGTGCAACGACCACCCAGATGGCGGACTTGGAAAACATATTATTCACGAAAACTCCTCCGATGCGGCACGCATCTGACAGATTTAAGAATGCCGATGCCGATTTTACCTGCAATAAGCAGGCCGTGCCACGCGTCACTACGGGAGCGTGCCGAAATACCACTTTGTCAATATTTCGATACTCTCGGTCAAGCGATGTTGCGCGACACGGCATGCCTCACGCGAGTGATGTGCGGCTGCCGCCTCAAATATCAAGGGCTGAACTGTCGTTTTCCTCATCTTTTTGTGGTGCCGGGTTCTTGAGACCGCGTCCAAGGAGGAAAATTTCAGACGATTTGTCGCGGCTGGCCTTGGGCTTGACCTGCTTCACGGTTTTGAATTCAACGCGGAACTTCTCCAGGATCTGGGTAAAACCCATGTCCTTGAAACACTTCACCAACAATGCGCCGGATGGTTTCAGGTGCGATTGCGAGAACTCAATTGCCAGGTCGATCAGGTGTTCCATGCGCGCCGCATCCGCGGCCGGGATGCCCGACAGGTTGGGTGCCATGTCCGACAGCACAAGGTCGGCCTTGCGGCCGGACAGCAGCTCGTCCAGCTGGCTCAGGATCTCCTCCTCGCGGAAATCGCCCTGGATGAAATGCATATCGGCGATCGGCTCCATCGGCAGGATATCCAGGCCGATCATGGTGCCGTGGATGCCGCCGCCCTCCTTGCCGGCCAGCTTGCGCCGGGTGTACTGGCCCCAGCTGCCGGGGGTGCAGCCGAGGTCGACGATCACCTGGCCGGGCTTGATCAGCTTTTCGGCCTCGTCGATTTCCTTGAGCTTGTAGGCGGCGCGGGCGCGATAGCCTTCCTTCTGGGCCAACTTCACATACGGGTCGTTGATGTGGTCGTGCAACCAGTTTTTATTTAATTTGTTCTTGGCCATTCGCGTAGAATACTGCTTTTAAAGGATCATCAAAATACATAATATGATTACACTCACTCCCGCCGAACGCAGCGCCCTGCGCGCCGAAGCCCACGGACTCAATCCGGTGGTCATGGTCGGCGAAGCCGGCCTGACCCCGGCGGTCATGAAAGAAATCTCGTCCAGCCTCGACGCACACGGCCTGATCAAGGTCCGCGTGTTCGGCGACGACCGCGAGGCGCGCATCGCCATCTACGAACAGATCTGCGAGGAGCTGGAAGCGGCGCCGGTGCAGCACATCGGCAAGCTGCTGGTCCTGTACCGCCCCAAGAAAGACGCGGAAAAAGAACGCGCCGCAAAATCCGGCAAGGGCATGCGCCTGGTCACCATCGTCAAGCCGAGCCCGAGCGGCCGCACCAAGCCGACCGTCTCCAAGGTTATGCTCAAGGGGAATGAGCGGGTCACGGCCGGCGGCAACGTCAAACGCGCCAAGCCGCGCCAGGCCAGTACCAAGAAAAGCGCGCTGAACAAGTGATTGAAAAACCGGGACCAGTTCCCGGTTTTTTTATGCCACCGCTGCCCACCCGTCGTTCCCGCGCAGGCGGGAACCCATGCTGAGCCCGCATCCTTGCGGCGCATGCTTTCCCACCCAATCCATTCCGTCGTCCCGGCGCAGGCCGGGACCCATGCTGAGTGGGCAGATACGCTGCGCTCAGCGCCCCACTTTTCAAATGTTCTATGGGTTCCAGCCTTCGCCGGAACGACGGTTTTACGGAGCAGAAGCTAGCGGCTTTTCAGCACCAGTACGACGCCCAGCACGCTCTCCACCAGGTGCACCACCTGCGACACCCCATGCATCACCGCGAACTGCGTCCAATATGGCGACGCCCTCACCCCGGCCGGCCCGGCCAGCTCGCGCAGGCGTGCCATCGCCGGCTGCAGGCCCAGGTAGACCACCAGCGCACACGCCAGCATCGCCACGATCACGATGAACAGCCCGCGCCGGCGCTTCGCATCCAGGTCCGGCGCAAACCGGACCAGGCCAAGCAGCACCACACCGCATGCGACCGCGATCCAGGCCTGCCTTGCCAGCAGCGCCCCGACAACGTCACCCGCCAGCCCCGATGGGAGCATGCCGAACGCCGTCGGCGCCGCGACATAGCCGAGCGCCCACAGGCTGCCGGCCCACAGGGCCGCCAACAGCAGCCGAAAGCAAGGCAGCAGCGCGGCGCGCCCGCCCATCAGATGTAGCGCACTTCCAGGATTTCGTACTCGCGCGGGCCCGACGGCGCCTGCACTTCGACCACGTCGCCGGCATACTTGCCGATCAGGGCGCGCGCGATCGGCGAGGTCACCGAGATCTTGGCGACCTTCAGGTCAGCCTCGTCGATGCCGACGATCTGGTAAGTGACCTTCTGGCCGTTTTCCAGGTCCTCGAGGTCCACGGTCGATGCGAACACCACGCGGCCTTCCGCATCCAGGGTGGAAGGGTCGATGATCTGGGCACTGCCCAATTTGGATTCCAGTTCCGCGATACGTCCTTCGATGAAGGCCTGGCGCTCCTTGGCGGCGTCGTATTCGGCGTTCTCGGACAGGTCGCCGTGCGAGCGCGCCTCGGCGATCGCCTCGATCACCTTCTTGCGTTCCTGCGTCTTGAGCTGATGCAGTTCTTCCTTCAGGAGCTGTGCGCCGAATTTGGTAAGTGGAACTGTTGTGTTCATAGTTTTCTGCTTCTAGCGATTGTTCGTGACCGTACCAAGCGAAAACCACAGAGGCGCACGGCTTGGGCCGCACGAGCTCTGTGGTTTTACGGGTACTGCTTGATGCTTAGTTTAAGGCCTTATGAAGACCTTGTAAATCGTAGACACGCAACTGATCCAGGCTGCGCATGCCCTGGATCGCGGCCTCCGCGCCGGCAATCGTGGTATAGGTGACAGCACGGGCCATCAGCGCCGAGGTACGGATGGTGCGCGAGTCGGCAATGGCGCTGCGCTTCTCCTCCACCGTGTTCACCACCATCGCGATCTCGTGGTTCTTGATCATGTCGACGATGTGCGGGCGGCCCTCGATCACCTTGTTGACCGCGGTGACCGGGATGCCGGCTGCCTCGATCACGGCCGCGGTGCCCTTGGTGGCCACCAGCGTGAATCCCAGCTGCGCCAGGTCGCGCGCCACCTGCACGGTGCGCGGCTTGTCCGACGCCTTCACCGACAGGAACACCTTGCCCGACTCCGGCATCTGGATGCCGGCGCCCATCTGCGACTTGATGAAGGCTTCGCCGAAGGTCTCGCCCACGCCCATCACCTCGCCGGTCGACTTCATCTCAGGGCCAAGGATGGTGTCCACGCCCGGGAATTTCACGAACGGGAACACGGCTTCCTTGACGCTGAAGAACGGCGGCACGACTTCCTTGGTGATGCCCTGCTGCGCCAGCGTCTGGCCGACCATGCAGCGCGCCGCGATCTTGGCCAGCTGCAGCCCCGTCGCCTTCGACACGAACGGCACGGTGCGCGATGCGCGCGGGTTCACTTCCAGCACGTAGACGGTGTCCTGCGTCTTGCCGTCCACTTCCTGCTGCTGGATCGCGAACTGCACGTTCATCAGGCCGACCACATTGAGGGCCTTGGCCATCAGCGAGGTCTGGCGCTTCAGTTCATCGATGGTCGCCTGCGACAGCGAGTACGGCGGCAGCGAGCAGGCCGAGTCGCCCGAGTGCACGCCAGCCTGTTCGATGTGCTCCATCACGCCGCCGATGAAGGTGGTCTCGCCGTCCGAGATGCAGTCGACGTCGCACTCGATCGCGTCGTTCAGGAAGCGGTCCAGCAGCACCGGCGAATCGTTCGACACCTTGACCGCTTCGCGCATGTAGCGCTCCAGGTCGCGCTGCTCGTGGACGATCTCCATCGCGCGGCCGCCCAGCACGTAGGACGGGCGCACCACCAGCGGGTAGCCGATCTCGGACGCCAGCGCCAGCGCTTCGGGCTCGGTGCGCGCGGTGCGGTTCGGCGGCTGGCGCAGGCCCAGGTCCTGCAGCAGCTTCTGGAAGCGCTCGCGGTCTTCGGCGGCGTCGATCATGTCCGGCGAGGTGCCGATGATCGGCACGCCGTTCGCTTCGAGGTCCAGTGCGAGCTTGAGCGGGGTCTGGCCGCCGTACTGCACGATTACGCCCACCGGCTTTTCCAGCTCGACGATCTCGAGCACGTCTTCCAGCGTCAGCGACTCGAAGTACAGGCGGTCCGAGGTATCGTAGTCGGTCGACACGGTCTCCGGATTGCAGTTGACCATGATGGTCTCGTAGCCGTCCTCGCGCATCGCCAGCGCCGCGTGCACGCAGCAGTAGTCGAATTCGATGCCCTGGCCGATCCGGTTCGGGCCACCGCCCAGCACCATGATCTTCTTCTTGTCGGTCGGGTTGGACTCGCACTCCTCGTCGTAGGTCGAGTACATGTAGGCGGTGTTGGTCGCGAATTCGGCCGCGCAGGTGTCGACCCGCTTGTAGACCGGGCGGATGCCGAACTCGTGGCGGCGCGCGCGGATCTCGGCAGGCGTCACATGCAGCAGGAAGGCCAGGCGGCGGTCCGAGAAGCCCTTCTGCTTCAGTTTATACAGCGTCGGCTTGTCGATGTTCTCGAGCTTCTGGTGATCCAGCCACAGCTCGATGTCCACGATCTCCTTGATCTGGACGAGGAACCACGGATCGATCTTCGTGAGCGAGTGCACTTCTTCCAGCGTGAAGCCCTGGGCAAAAGCGTCGCCCACGTACCAGATGCGCTCCGGACCCGGCTCGCCGAGTTCTTCCTCGATGGTCTCGCGGTCGCGCGTCTTCTCGTTCAGGCCATCCACGCCCACTTCGAGGCCGCGCAGGGCCTTCTGGAACGACTCCTGGAAGGTGCGGCCGATCGCCATCACCTCGCCCACCGATTTCATCTGGGTGGTCAGGTGCTTGTCGGCTGCCGGGAATTTCTCGAAGGTGAAGCGCGGCATCTTCGTGACGACGTAGTCGATCGTCGGCTCGAAGCTGGCCGGGGTGGTGCCGGTGATGTCGTTCTTCAGCTCGTCGAGGGTGAAGCCGACGGCCAGCAGGGCCGCAATCTTGGCGATGGGGAAGCCGGTGGCCTTCGACGCCAGCGCCGAGGAGCGCGACACGCGCGGGTTCATCTCGATCACGATCAGGCGGCCGTTGGCCGGGTTCACCGCGAACTGCACGTTGGAGCCGCCGGTGTCCACCCCGATCT
>JAEWEK010000088.1 GCA_023389425.1 Pseudomonadota bacterium
GGGGGGGGGGGGCCCCGCGGCCGCAGGCACTTCGCCGTTCTTGACCTGCTCGTACCACAGCTCGTGGTGCTCGCGGGCCCATCCCTCGTCGACGGTGCCGTAGCGCATACCCTCGTAGGTGCCCGGCGTGCCCAGCGTGCCGATGTAGATATGTCCCATCGCGGCCATGATGTAGAAGGTGGCTCCGGCAATGTGCAGGTAGTTGGCGATCTGGATCACGTAGCGCGACTGGTTGAAATTGGTGAAGTCCAGGATCAGGCCGGTAAAGGTCATGACGAGACCGAGGACGGTCAGGCCCAGCCAGAACCACAGTTTTTCGCCCGCATTGAAGAAGCCGGCCGGCACGTGTTCGTGCGTGACCAGCCCGCCGCCGCGCCGCAGCCAGGCCCGGTCGATGCGCTTGAACACATTGCGGTGCAGGAAGGTGAAAAACAGGACCAGCGAGCAGACCGTGAAGATCGGCCCGAAGATGTTGTGGATGTATTTGGAGATATAGGCCAGGCCGGAGAACACGCCATGCCCCATCCACGGCATCAGGAACATTTTGCCGAAGAACATGATGATGCCGGTGAAGGCCAGCAGCAGGAAGCTGATCGCCGTGCTCCAGTGCACCAGCCGCTCCCAGTCGGTAAAGCGCAGGATGCGTCGTCCGCTCTCGCGCGGGCGGGCAAAGGGGCCGATCACGAAATAGAACAGCGCGATGCCGATCAGGGCGAGCAGGATCAGGGTGGCGCTGGTGGTGGACAGCCAGCCGTTGCGCCAGACGCGCCACATATTGCCGCCGCGCTGGATGATGACGTCGCCTTCGCGGGCGCCGTACTGGCCGAGGTAGTGGCGGTCGAAATGGTGCTCGCCGGACTTGGCGCTGTTCAGGCCGGGGTCGGGCGCGCGCGAACCCTGCTGGGCCTGCAGGATGGTCTGTTCTTCCGCGTAGGCCGGTTCGGCGCGGTTGTTCGGCACGCCCGCCCAGGCGGCGGGCAGCAGCAAGGCCAGCACCAGTGCCAGCAGCGCGCGCTTCACATGATCGAAAGGTCGCATCGTCGCCTCCTCACGGGTTGGCCCGGTTGTATTCGTTCTGGTTCAGCATGCGGTCCTGGATGGCCGCGAACCACGCGAGCTTGTCGTTGTGGAACAGGCGCTGGAACTGGCGGTCATCGCCCTTGCCGGCATACTGGCCGTTGCGCCAGGCAGGATGCTGCTGCACCTCGAGGCAGCCGGACAGCACAAGCGGCAGCGACAGCATCAGGAAAATTCGGATTCGCTTCATGTCGGGATCCTCCCGCTGTCGTTCTGCGCGTCGTTCAGGTTCTGGTTGTCGCGCGGGCCGTCGCCGCTGGCCTTGATCGCGCCGCCGTTCTTGGGCCGGCCATAGCTGATCTTCCAGCCCCACAGTTCGGGACCGTAGCCGCGCGTTTCGACCCGTTGGCGGTAAATGTCGGCGATGACGTCGGCGTCGCCGGCCAGCAAGGCCTTGGTGCCGCACATTTCGGCGCACAGCGGCAGCTTGCCTTCGGCGATGCGGTTGCGGCCGTATTTCTTGAACTCGGCCTCGGAGGTATCCGGTTCCGGGCCGCCGGCGCAGAAAGTGCACTTGTCCATCTTGCCGCGGTGGTTGAACAGGCCGGTCTCGGGGAACTGCGGCGCGCCGAAGGGACAGGCGTAAGAGCAGTAGCCGCAGCCGATGCACTGGTCCTTGCTGTGCAGGACGATGCCGTCCTCGGTGTGGTAGATGCAGTTGACCGGGCACACCGCCAGGCAGGGCGCGTCGGTGCAGTGCATGCAGGCCATGGAGATCGAGCGCTCGCCGGGGATGCCGTCGTTGATGGTCACCACCCGGCGGCGGTTGACGCCCCACGGCGTCTCGTTCTCGTTCTTGCAGGCGGTCACGCAGCCGTTGCAGTCGATGCAGCGTTCCGTGTCGCATATGAACTTCATCCTTGCGGCCATGATCCCCTCCTCGTCAGGCGCGGCGCACGCGGCACAGCGACACCTTGGTTTCCTGCATCATCGTCACGGCGTCATAGCCGTAGGTCCAGCCGGTATTGGTGGCTTCCCCGCGGACATAGGGCGCCAGGCCATCGGGATAGTGCTTCTCGAGGTCGTCGCCCATCCACCAGCCGCCGAAGTGGAAGGGCATCCACACGATGCCGCTCGGCACGCGCTGGGTGACCATGGCCTGCACCTTGAGCTGGGCGCCGGTGGGCGTCTCGACCCACACGTAGTCGCCCAGGTGGGCGCCGATCTGGGCCGCATCGTCGGGATTGATCTCGACGAACATGTGCTGCTGCAGCTCGGCCAGCCAAGGGTTCGAGCGCGTCTCCTCGCCGCCGCCCTCGTACTCGACCAGGCGGCCGGAAGTCATGATGAGCGGATAGTCCTTGGAGAAATCGACCTGCTGCACGGACTTGTACAGGGTCGGCAGGCGCCAGAAATTGGCCTTGTCGTCGTAGGTCGGGTACTTGGCGACGAGGTCGCGCCGCGGCGACACGAGGGGCTCGCGGTGGACCGGCACCGGGTCCGGGAAGTTCCAGACATTGGCGCGGGCCCGGGCGTTGCCGTAGGGGACGCAGCCGTGCTTGAAGACGACGCGGATGATGCCGCCGGACAGGTCGGTCTTCCAGTTCTTGCCTTCGGCCTGGGCCTGTTCCTCGGGCGTCAGTTCCTGCCACCAGCCCAGCTTTTTCAGGAAGACGTGGTCGAATTCCGGATAGCCGGTGTCGATCTCGCTGTCCTTGGTGGACGAGCCGTCGGCCGACAGCAGCGAGCTGCCGTTGTGCTCCACGCCCCAGTTGGCGCGGAAGGGCATGCCGCCGCCCATGGCCGGCTTGTGCAGGTCGTACAGGATGGGCGTGCCGGGATGCTTCATTTCCGGCGTGCCCCAGCAGGGCCACGGCAAGCCGTAGTAGTCGCCCTTGCACGGGCCGTCCTCGGCCAGCAGCGTGGTCGGGTTGAAGGTGTGCTTGTTCTCCATGTGCAGCTTGAGGCGCTCAGGCGAGCAGCCCGTGTAGCCGATGGTCCAGCACGAACGGTTAATCTCGCGCAGGATGTCTTCGATGACGGGCTCGTTGTTGACCACCTTGATGTTCTTGACCAGCTCGTCGCCGAAGCCGAGCTTCTTGGCCAGCAGGTACATGATCTCGTGGTCGGTCTTGGATTCGAACACGGGCTGGATCACGCGCTCGCGCCACTGGATGCTGCGATTCGACGCGGTCACCGAACCCTGGGTTTCGAACTGGGACGCGGCCGGCAACAGGTAGACGCCGTTGTCGCGCCCGTGCATCGAGGCCGTCATGCTCGGGTAGGGGTCGATCACGACCAGCATGTCCAGCTTCTGCATGGCCGCCTTCATGTCCGGCAGGCGCGTCTGGCTGTTGGGCGCGTGGCCCCAGTAGAACACGGCCTTCAGGTTGCTGGGCTGGTCGACGTACTTGTTTTCCTCGTTGACGGCATCGAACCAGCGCGACACCGTGATGCCCGGCTTTTCCATCAGCTCCTTGGAGCCGTAGCGCGACAGGATCCAGTTGTAGTCGAGGCCCCAGACGGCGGCGAAGTGCTTCCAGGCGCCTTCCGCCAGGCCATAGTAGCCCGGCAAGGTATCGCCATTCGGGCCGATGTCGGTGGCGCCCTGCACATTGTCGTGGCCGCGGTAGATATTGGCGCCGCCGCCCTGCACGCCGATATTGCCGAGCGCAAGTTGCAGGATGCACAGCGCACGCACGTTGGCGGTGCCGACGTGGTGCTGGGTGATGCCCATGCACCAGACCACCGAGGACGGCCGGTTCTTGGCCAGCATTTCGGCGGCCATGCGCACGCTCGCCTCCGGCACGCCGGTGACGTCGGAAACCTTGTCCGGCGTCCATTTGGCGACTTCCTTGCGCACGTCGTCCATGCCCCAGGTGCGGGCCGCGATGAAGTCCTTGTCTTCCCAGCCGTTATTGAAGATATGCCACAGGATGCCCCAGACCAGCGGAATGTCGGTGCCCGGGCGGATGCGCACGTAGTGGTGGGCGAAGCGCGCCGTGCGCGTGAAGCGCGGATCGACGACGATCATCTTGGCGCCCAGCTCCTTGGCGTGCAGGAAGTGCAGCATCGAAATGGGGTGCGCCTCGGCCGGGTTGGAGCCGATGAACATCACGGCCTTGCTGTAGTGCAGGTCGTTGAAGGAGTTGGTCATCGCGCCGTAGCCGAAGGTCTGGGCCACGCCCGCGACCGTGGTCGAGTGGCAAATGCGCGCCTGGTGGTCGCAATTGTTGGAGCCCCACAGCGAGCACCACTTGCGCAGCAGGTAGGATTGCTCGTTATTGTGCTTGGAGCTGCCGATGACCATCAGCGCATCCGGCCCGGACTGCTTGTACAGCTGCAGGAGCTTGTCGCCGATTTCGTTGACGGCCTGGTCCCAGCTGATGCGCTGGTACTTGCCGTTGACCAGTTTCATCGGGTAGCGCAGGCGCTTTTCGCTGAAGGCGTGTTCGCGCACCGAAGCGCCCTTGGCGCAGTGCGCGCCCATATTGAAGGGCGAATCGAAGGCCGGCTCCTGGCGCACCCAGACGCCGTTCTTGACCACCGCTTCCACCGAGCAGCCGACCGAACAGTGGCTGCACACGGTGTGCTTGATGATGGTATCCGCTCCGGCCGGCGGCGGTGCCGGGTCGGCGGCCTGCACCGGCTCGATCATCTGCAGCGGCAAATGGCGCGCCAGCGCGCCGGCGCCAGCCGTGATGCCGGCTCCCACCAGGAACTTCCTGCGCCTGAGGCCACCCTCACGCGCGATCTTCACCAGGGACATGGCCACTCCTTGCTGCACCCGCTCACCAGTAGGCGGCGGTGCGGTAATAACGACGAATGTGTTCGGTTTCGTGGTAGCCCTTGGCGACGGCGGGCGCGGCCGCTTGCGCCAGCGGCGCGGCTGCGGCGGCCGGGGCACGGGTGGCGATCACCGCCAGCGCGCCGGCCGGCACGGCCTTCAGGAAGCTGCGGCGGCCCGGATCGGGCGCGGCGCGGGGTGCATGCTCAGTCATCGATGCTCTCCTCGAATGCAAAAGCCTCCGCCTCGACGGCGAAGAAAGCCTGGGCGAAGCCGGCCACCAGGCGGTAGAAGCTGGCCTGCGGATCATCGGCGATATCGGCCAGGCAGCGCGCGCTCCAGGGCGCGATGTGGCGCTCGAAAAACCATTTCTGGATGGCCAGCGGCTGGCGTTCCAGCCCCGGCCCCCCCACGATCAGCAAGCGCATGGTTTCGCACAGCGCGCCCAGGTGGTCCTCGAAATCGGCGGCGCCGCTGGCACGGGCCAGGCGCAGCTCGGCCAGGTCGTCGCGCAGCACGGACAGGGGAATGTCGTTGAGGAAGCCGGACAGATAGCGCGATTCGTAGGGATTCTGGCGCGGCGTGCCGACGCTGACGAACAAGTCGCCGAATTCCCCGGCGACGGCATCGGCTTCGGTGATGGCGGCGGCAATGGTCAGCTTGTGCCAGGCCTCTTCCAGCGGATGGCCGCCCGCCCCGCCGCAGATCAGGTCGGCGGAGGCAAGATCGGCCAGCAGCGCCGGACCTGGCGCGGCCAGCAGCATGCTCGCCAGCAAAGCGTACAGGTCCGCCCGCGCCTGGTCTTCGCCCGACAGGGGAAGCGGCGCCATCGACGCGTTGAGGCTGGCCTGCATGGATTCCGCGTGCGCTTGCACAGGCGACTCTCCTGTTAGCAAAGGAATATAGGCAGTTTATCTACTACTTTGTGCGAGCAGCGCACGAATGGGCGCTAGCGCATCCCGGCCGCATGCATGGCGACATGCAACAGCAGGGCGACCGCGCCGAGCACGCCGACACCGCCCGCCCACAGCGCCGCCATCCAGCCGAGCCGGCCCAGCCACAAGCGAGTTTGCGGCCGCATCAGTGGTAGCCCTCGCCGTGGCGCACCTTGCCGCGGAACACCCAATACGACCACATCGTGTACATCAGGATGAAGGGAATGATGAACAAGGTGCCTACCAGCAGGAAGCCCTGGCTGGACGGCGACGAGGCCGCTTCCCAGATCGTGATGCTGGGGGGCACGATATGGGGCCAGATGCTGATCGCCATGCCGCAATAGCCGAGGAAGATCAGGGCCAGCGCCATGACGAAAGGCAGGCGGTGCGGCTCGCCGCGCAGGGCACGCACGAGGAAGACGATGGCGGCCAGCACCAGCAGCGGCACCGGCGCCAGGACCACGATGTTGGGAAAGCTGAACCAGCGCTCCGCCACTTCGGGGTGGCGCAGCGGGGTATAGACGCTGACCCCGGCGATGGCGGCCAGCAGCAGCCAGGCGAAAGGCCGCGCCACCTGGACCATGCGCAGGTGCAGCCCGCCCTCTGTCTTCATGATGAGCCAGGTGCTGCCGAGCAAGGTATAGGCGATGATGACGCCGACGCCGGCCGCCAGCGGGAACGGCGCCAGCCAGTCCAGCACATTGCCGGCGTAGCTGCGGCCCGACACCGCGATACCTTCGAGGAAGGTGCCGAGCGATACGCCCTGGAAGAAAGCCGCCGTCACCGAGCCGCCGATGAAGGCCTTGTCCCAGACATGGCGCTCGTGCTCGCGCGCCTTGAAGCGGAATTCGAAGGCGACACCGCGGAAAATCAGGCCGACCAGCATGAAGACCAGCGGCAGGTACAGCGCCGACAGGATAATCGAATACGCGACCGGAAAAGCAGCCAGCAGGCTGGTGCCGCCCATCACCAGCCAGGTTTCGTTGCCGTCCCACACAGGAGCGACCGTGTTCATCATGACGTCGCGGTCGTGCCTGGACTTCACGAAGGGAAACAGGATACCGATGCCCAGGTCGAAACCGTCCATCACCACATACATGAAGACGGCGAAGAAAATGATGAGGACCCAGATCGCGGAAGTATCGACGCCCATCTCAGCCTCCGCTCCCGTCGGGTGCCGGCGCGCCGTCGTCCTCGCCCACGGACAAGGGCCGCGCCGGCGTGTGGTCTTGCCCCGGACCGCCTTGGTAGGGACGGCTGGTGTCGAAGGTCTGCGGCCCCTTGCGAACCAGCCGCAACACGTAGGCCAAGCCGGCGCCGAACACGAAGAAATAGCTCACCACGAAGACGGCCAGGGTCAGCGCCACCGGCGCGGCACTATGCGGCGAGGCGCCGTCGGCGGTGCGCATCACGCCATACACCAGCCAGGGCTGGCGCCCGACTTCGGTCGTGACCCAGCCGGCCAGCACTGCCAGCAAGCCGGCCGGCCCCATGAGGACCGCCGCGCGCAGGAAGGGACGCACCCGGTACATCGCGGCGCCGCGCCGCAGCCACAAGCTCCACAGCCCGAGCGCGATCATCAGCAGGCCCAGCCCGACCATCAGGCGAAAGCTCCAGAAGATGATGAGCGAATTGGGCCGCTGGTCGCGCGGGAATTCCTTCAAGCCCTTGATCTGCCCATCCCAGGTGTGGGTAAGGATGAGGGCGCCGAGGTGCGGCACTTCGAGCGCGAATCTGGTGCGTTCCTCCTGCATGTCGGGAATGCCGAACAGCAGCAGCGGCAAGGCCTCGCTGCCGCGGTTTTCCCAGTGCCCTTCCAGCGCGGCGATCTTGGCCGGCTGATATTCCAGGGTATTGAGTCCGTGGGCGTCGCCCAGCACGGCCTGGATCGGCGCGACGACGGTCATCATCCACATCGCCATCGAGAGCATGGTGCGCACGGCCGGCTTGTCGTTGCCCTTGAGCAGATGCCAGGCGCCGGACGCGCCCACGAACAGGGCCGTCGACAGGAAGGCCGCCACCGCCATGTGCGCCAGCCGGTAGGGAAAGGATGGATTGAAGATGACGGCGACCCAGTCGCTCGGGATGGCCTTGCCGCCGACGATCTCGAAGCCTTGCGGCGTCTGCATCCAGCTGTTCGCGCCGAGAATCCAGGTGGCCGAGATCAAGGTGCCCAACGCAACGAGACAGGTGGCGAGGAAATGCAGGCCGGGCCCGACGCGGTTCCAGCCGAACAGCATCACGCCGAGGAAGCCGGCCTCGAGGAAGAAGGCGGTCAGTACCTCGTAACTGAGCAGCGGCCCGGTGACGCCGCCCGCGAACTCCGAAAAAAAGCTCCAGTTGGTGCCGAACTGATAGGCCATGACGATGCCCGACACCACGCCCATGCCGAAGTTGACCGCGAAGATCTTGATCCAGAAATGGTAGAGGTCGACGAACACCTGGGCTCGCGTGCGTAGCCAGCACAGTTCGAGCACGGCGAGGTAGCTGGCCAGGCCGATGGTGATGGCCGGGAACAGGATGTGGAACGCCATCGTGAACGCGAACTGGAAGCGCGCCAGGTCCACCGCCGTCAAGTCCACCATGACCTCCGTTTGTCATGACCCGTCCGCAATCTACCATGCTCAGGTGCCGCGCACGCTTGCCGACGCCAGGCGTGCGCACCTTATGCACGTCGCGTAATTGCCACCTAAACTTGTCGGGTATTCACCAGCTCGGGGCCGCCGTACCGACAGGCGGTCCCAAGAGGTCTATAATCCTTGTCGTCGAATAATTTTTAGCCTGCGTATGCCCAAGCCCCTGACATTTTCTGCAGATCCATCCGCACTCAACGTCCAGGCACTGAAGAAGAGCTGCGCCGCATGCAGCATGCACCAGCTGTGCCTGCCGATGGGGCTGGAGGAGTCCGACATCAACCGCCTCGACCAGATCATCGGCAAGCGCCGCCGGCTGGAGCGCGACGAACCCCTGTACAAGATCAACGAGCCCTTCCGCAACCTGTACGCGGTGCGCTTCGGCCATTTCAAGACCTATCACATCAACGCCGCGGGCGAAGCGCAGATCACCGGCTTCCAGATGGCGGGCGAGCTGCTGGGCATGGACGCGATCAGCGGCGACCATCACTACTGCGATGCGGTGGCGCTGGAAGACAGCGAGGTGTGCGAGATTCCGTTTTCGCGCCTGGAAGAGCTGTTCTCGGAAGTGCCGACACTGCTGCGCCACTTCCACCGCATCATGAGCCAGGAAATCACGCGCGAGCAGAACGTCATGCTCCTGCTGGGGAATATGCGGGCCGAGCAGCGCTTCGCCGTGTTCCTGGTGAACCTGTCGGCGCGCTATGCGGCGCGCGGCTATTCGCCGAACACCTTCCAGCTGCGCATGTCGCGCGAGGACATCGGCAATTACCTCGGGCTGACCATCGAAAGCGTCAGCCGGCTGCTGTCGCGCTTCAAGAAGCAGGGCTGGCTGCAGGTGGACAAGCGCGAGGTCACCTTGCTGGAACCGGCCAAGCTGAAGGCGATCGCGGCGGGGACGGAGGAATGCAGCCCGATGCAGTGAAAAACCGTCATTCCCGCGAAGGCGGGAATCCATGCTGACCAAGCTGGCCTGCGGCGCCACCTTTCGACGACGCACGCGTTCCATGGGTTCCGGCCTGCGCCGGAACGACGGCCTTGAGACGAGCGTTCAGGCCTTCTTTTGCTGGGCAATCCAGCGGTCGATCACCTCTCCCAGCACGTCCAGCGGCACCGATCCCGTGCGCAGCACGACGTCATGGAAAGCCGGCAGCGAGAACTTCGGCCCCAGCTCCTTCTGCGCCTTCTCGCGCAGCTCCAGGATGCGCAGCATCCCCACCATATAGGCATTGGCCTGCCCCGGCCACGCGATGTAGCGCTCGACCTCTTCCTTGTTGATGCCGTAGTCGATCGCCTGCTCGCGCGTCCAGCCCTTGCTGTGGATGCCGGTATCGACCACCAGGCGGCGGGCGCGGAACAGTTCCGAACCGAGCGCGCCGAGCAGGCCCGGGATGTCTCCCTCGTACCAGCCCTGCTCCACCGCCAGCCGTTCCGCATACAGGCCCCAGCCTTCGCTGTGCGCGCTGCCGCCGCCGAAGATGCGGTTGGCGCGGTACTTCGGCAGGCCGGTCTGCTCCTGCTGGATCGCGAGCTGGAAGTGGTGGCCCGGCACCGCCTCGTGGTAGGCCAGGCTGCGCATGCGGATCATGTCGAACTTCGGCCCGCGCAGCGGCACCCAGAAGATGCCCGGGCGGCTGCCGTCAGGCGCGGGCAGGCTGTAGTGGGCCGAGGCCGAGGCTTCGGTGATCAGCGGCTCGCGGCGCACGTCCACCGGCGCACGCGGCATCAGCTTGAAGATCGCCTTGCTGCGCACCTGTGCGTCCTTGACGATGTCGGCGTAGCGCGCCAGCAGCTCGGGGCGCGGGTCGCCCTCGGTCTTCGGCTGGTAGCGCTCGTCGAGCTGCTTCATGCGGGCCGCAACCGAGCCTTCGGCCAGGCCCAGCTCGCGCAGGTGCTTGTCCATCTCGCCTTCGATGCGCGCCACTTCGCGCAGGCCGATCGCGTGGATCTGTTCCGCGGTGAGCTTGGTGCTGGTGAAGTTGGACAGGTAGTGGGCGTAAGCCGCCTCGCCGTTCGGCAGTCGCGAAATGCCGACCTCGTTGCCGGTGCGCGGATAGAGTTCGACCATGAAGCTCTTTATGCGGCCGTATGCCGGGATGATCTTGTCCTGCACGATCCGGGTCGCCCTGGCGATGGCGACGGCGCGCGCTTCCGGGCTCAGGTCCTTGAGCGCGGCGCTGCGCTTGTCGAGCGAGGTGACCAGCACGTTCTGGGCGGCGGACGGTTCGAGGAATTTGTCGACCTGGTACTGGGCGCGCTCGAGGATCACGCGCGGCGGGATCAGCTTGCGCGCTTCGGCGGCGCGGGCGCGCACCAGCGCTTCGTCGATGCGGGTCGAGACCTGGTCCAGGCGCGCCAGGTAGTTGTCGACGTCGTTGGCGTTGCGGATCGGGTGCGACTGGGTCATGAAGTTGACCAGGCTGATTTGCACGCCGCTGAATTGCGAGAACACGAAGTTATAGTTCTCGAACGGCTCACCTTCCACCGTCTTGGCCAGCGACCAGCGCATGGTCGCGGCGGAGATGCGCTGGTCTTCCGACAGCGGGCCGGCCAGGTATTTGTCCAGTTGCGCGATACCCGTCCTGGCCAGCGCGATCATCTGCTTGCGGCGGGCCTCGGTCAGGGGCGCGAGCTGGCGGTCCAGCGCGTTCTGCTCCGGCGTGCCCTCGAAGTACTGGGTCGTCGTGGCCATCTGCGGATTCTGGCGCACCCAGTCCTGCGCGAACTTCTCGGCCCAGGTGTTGAAGGCGGCGTTTTCCTTCA
>JAEWEK010000237.1 GCA_023389425.1 Pseudomonadota bacterium
ATCTACGACGGCGTCGAGCGCCCGGCCCGCGTCAAGGTGCGCGCACTGGACCAGTTCGGCAAGCAATTCGAGCTCGAAGCCGACGGCCTGCTGGCGGTGTGCATCCAGCACGAGATGGATCACCTGATGGGCAAGGTGTTCGTCGAATACCTGTCCCCGCTCAAGCGCAACCGCATCAAGACCAAGCTGCAGAAAGAAGAACGCGGCCAGCAGCGCGACGGCGGCGCCCGTGCCGCCGCCGGCCGCCGCTAAGCCCGGAAGGCCAGCCATGAACGTCGTCTTCGCCGGCACGCCGGAGTTTGCCGCCTGCGCGCTGCGCGCCCTGATCGACGCCGGCTTCGAGGTGCCGCTGGTGCTCACCCAGCCCGACCGTCCCGCCGGCCGCGGCATGCAGCTGCAGGCCTCGCCGGTCAAGCAGGTCGCGCTCGAACACGATATCCCCGTGCTGCAGCCGCTGTCGCTGCGCATGGACGCCAGGGATCCGCAACGCGCCGCCCAGGCCACTGCCGCCCACGAGGCCTTGCTCGCGCTCGACTACGACGTGATGGTGGTGGCGGCCTACGGGCTGATCCTGCCCAGGAGCACGCTCGACATCAAGCCGTGCATCAATATCCACGCTTCGCTGCTGCCGCGCTGGCGCGGCGCCGCGCCGATCCACCGCGCGATCGAAGCGGGCGACGCCGAAACCGGCGTGACCATCATGCAAATGGAAGAAGGCCTGGACACCGGCCCGATGCTGGCGATGGAAGCGATCGCTGTCGCGGCGGACGACACCACCGGCAGCCTGCACGACAAGCTGGCCGCGCTGGGCGCGCGCATGATCGTCGACGCGCTGCGGCGCCTTCCCGACCTGAAGCCGAAAACGCAGCCGGAAGCCGGCGTGAGCTATGCCGCCAAGATCAGCAAGGACGAAGCGAAGCTCGACCTGAACATGCCGGCGCGAGAGCTGGCGCGCAAGATCCGCGCGTTCAATCCCTTCCCCGGCGCCCAGGCGGCGGCGCATGGCGTGGCAATCAAGATCTGGAAGGCCGAGCCGCTGGACGCCAGCGGCGCAGCCGGCAAGGTGCTGGCAGCCGACGCGCGCCAGGGCATCGTCGTCGCATGCGGCCAGGGCGCCTTGCGCCTGACCGAGCTACAAAAGCCTGGCGGCAAACGATTGCCCGCAGCAGAATTCCTCAAGGGATTCCCGCTGGAGAACCTCGCATTCGACTGAACAGGGGATGTGTTGCCTGGCAGCGGGAGCTGCCTACCCCTGCCGCCGTCTGACTTATTGCTGCTGCTGTTGCGCAGCGGCGCGCTGCTCGTCCATGTGGGCGCGCAGGACCTGGTTGATGCGGGTCTGGTAGCCCGGGCCAGCCGACTTGAACCATTCGAGCATGTCGACATCCAGGCGGATGGTGACGATCTGCTTCACGCCGCCGTTCGGGTGGTGCTTGGGGGCGACGGACACCTCTTGGTTGCGGACTGCCGACTGGTCCCAATCCGGCTCGTATTCTTTGTTCATTGCTGTTCCCATTTCGGCGCGGGCGAGGTCGCTCTTGCCTGTTATTTAACACTTCCGCCACGCAAATCGGTGGCACATGACAATTTTCGTCCCGGCATGTAACTTGGAGATTGCTGGGAGGGCTGGAATTGTATCGCACTGTAACAGTTCGCTCTGTGCATACAAAATGATACATTTGTACGCATGAGAATGCCTGCCCGACTCTTAAAACCGTCTTAAAAGCCGTGAAAATCTCGGCAAAAAGACAAATTGTCGCGATCACGTATAATTTCAGACCCGCCCTCCCCTCTGCGGCCCTGCGCCGCCACTTGAAAGCAGAACGATGAACGCCCGCACCGCCGTCCCGTCCCCGATCGAAACCCAGCTGCGCGACATCCTGGCGCGCCGCATCATGATCCTGGATGGCGCGATGGGAACCATCATCCAGCAATACAAACTGGACGAGGCGGCCTACCGCGGCGAACGCTTCGCCACCTTCCAGGCGCCGGAAGGCGCGGGCAAGCGCGAACTTTTCGTCAAAGGCAACAACGAGCTGCTGACGCTGACGCGGCCGCAGGTCATCCTCGAGATCCACGAGCGCTACCTGGCCGCCGGCGCCGACATCATCGAGACCAACACCTTCGGCGCCACCGCGATCGCCCAGGACGACTATCACATGGCCCACCTGGCCTACGAGATGAACGTCGCGGCGGCGCGGCTGGCCAGGCAGGCCACCGCCAAATACAGCACGGCCGACAAGCCGCGCTACGTGGCGGGCGCACTCGGCCCGACGCCGAAGACGGCCTCGATCTCGCCGGACGTGAACGACCCGGCCGCGCGCAACGTCACTTTCGACGAGCTGGTCGCGTCCTATCATGAACAGGTGCGCGGCCTGGTGGACGGCGGCGCCGACCTGCTGCTGGTCGAGACCATCTTCGACACCCTCAACTGCAAGGCCGCGCTGTTCGCGATCAACCAGTACTTCGACGAACATCCGGACACGCCGCGCCTGCCGCTGATGATCTCCGGGACCGTCACCGACGCCTCCGGCCGCATCCTGTCGGGCCAGACCGTGCCCGCCTTCTGGAACTCGGTGCGCCACGCGCAGCCCCTGACCATCGGCCTGAACTGCGCGCTGGGCGCGGCCCTGATGCGGCCGTATGCGGAGGAGCTGTCGCAGATCGCCGACACCTTCATCTCGATCTACCCGAACGCCGGCCTGCCCAACCCGATGAGCGACACCGGCTTCGACGAGCTGCCGGCCGACACCTCGGCCCTGCTGCGCGAATTCGCCGACGCCGGCTTCGTCAACATCGCCGGCGGCTGCTGCGGCACCACGCCGGAGCACATCGCCGCCATCGCCGGGCTGCTCGAGAACGTGGCGCCGCGCCGCATCCCGGAGATCCCGGTGGCGATGCGCCTGTCGGGACTGGAGCCGTTCACGGTCGACGACACTTCGCTGTTCGTCAACGTCGGCGAGCGCACCAACGTCACCGGCTCCAAGGCGTTTGCGCGCATGATCCTGAACGAGCAGTTCGACGAGGCGCTGTCGGTGGCGCGCCAGCAGGTCGAGAACGGCGCCCAGGTCATCGACATCAATATGGACGAGGCGATGCTCGACTCGGTCGCCGCCATGACCCGCTTCCTGAATCTGATCGCGTCCGAGCCGGACATCTCGCGCGTGCCGATCATGATCGACTCGTCCAAGTGGAGCGTGATCGAGGCCGGTCTCAAATGCGTGCAGGGCAAGGCCATCGTCAACTCGATCTCGATGAAGGAAGGCGTGGAAGAGTTCATCCGCCAGGCGCGCCTGTGCCGCCGCTACGGCGCCGCCGTGATCGTGATGGCCTTCGACGAGCAGGGCCAGGCCGATACCTTCGAGCGCAAGATCGAGATCTGCCAGCGCGCCTACAAGGTACTGACCCAGCAGGTCGGCTTCCCGCCGGAAGACATCATCTTCGACCCGAACATCTTCGCGATCGCCACCGGCATCGAGGAGCACAACAACTACGCGGTCGACTTCATCAACGCCACGCGCTGGATCCGCGAGAACCTGCCGCATGCGAAGGTGTCGGGCGGCGTGTCCAACGTCTCGTTCAGCTTCCGCGGCAACGACCCGGCGCGCGAGGCGATCCATACCGTCTTCCTGTACCACGCGATCAAGGCCGGCATGACCATGGGTATCGTCAACGCCGGCATGGTCGGCGTCTACGACGAGCTGGCGCCGGAGCTGCGCGAGCATGTGGAAGACGTGGTGCTGAACCGCCGCGACGACGCCACCGAGCGCATGATCGAATTCGCCGGCACGCTCAAGGCCGGCGCCGGCAAGCAGGAACAGAACCTCGAGTGGCGCAACGCGCCGGTCGACAAGCGCCTCGCGCACGCGCTGGTGGGCGGCATCACGCAGTGGATCGTCGAGGACACCGAGGAAGCGCGCCAGCAGATCGCTGCCGCCGGCGGCCGCCCGATCCAGGTGATCGAAGGCCCGCTGATGGACGGCATGAACATCGTGGGCGACCTGTTCGGGCAGGGGAAGATGTTCCTGCCGCAGGTGGTCAAGTCGGCGCGCGTGATGAAGCAGGCCGTGGCCCACCTGATTCCCTTCATCGAAGAGGAGAAGCAGGAGCAGGAACGCCTGACCGGCATCGTCGCCAAACCGAAGGGCAAGATCGTGGTCGCCACCGTCAAGGGCGACGTGCACGACATCGGCAAGAACATCGTGTCGGTGGTCCTGCAGTGTAATAACTTCGAGGTCGTGAACATGGGCGTGATGGTGCCCGCGTCCGAGATCCTGGCGCGCGCCAAGATCGAGAACGCCGACATCGTCGGCCTGTCCGGCCTGATCACGCCGTCGCTGGAAGAGATGGCCCACGTGGCGCGCGAGATGCAGCGCGACCCGTACTTCCGCGACCGCAAGATCCCGCTCCTGATCGGCGGCGCCACCACCAGCCGCGCGCACACCGCCGTGAAGATCGCGCCGCATTACGAAGGCCCTGTGATTTACGTGCCGGACGCCTCGCGTTCGGTGTCGGTGGCGCAGTCGCTGATGTCGCCGGAAGGCCGCGACGCGTACCTCGCTGAGATCGCGGCCGACTACGAGCGCATCCGCCTGCAGCACGCCAACAAGAAGGCGCTGCCGATGGTGACGCTGGCCCAGGCGCGCGCCAACAAGGCCAGGCTGTCGTACGCGCCGGCCAAGCCGAAGTTCATCGGCCGCCGCGAATTCCGCAACGTCGACCTGGCCACCATCGCGCGCTACATCGACTGGGGCCCCTTCTTCCAGACCTGGGACCTGGCCGGCCCCTACCCCGCGATCCTGAAGGACGAGGTGGTGGGCGAGGCCGCGTCCAAGGTGTTCGAGGAAGGCCAGGACATGCTGCGCCAGATTATCGAAGGCCGCTGGATCACCGCCAACGGCGCGATCGCGCTGCTGCCGGCGAACGCGGTGGGCATCGATGACATCGAAATCTACCGCGACGACACGCGCAAGGAAGCCGCCTTCACCTGGTACGGCCTGCGCCAGCAGGGCGTGAAGCCGGTGGTGGACGGCGAGCAGCGTCCCAACCGCTGCCTGGCCGACTTCGTCGCGCCCAAGGACTCCGGCATCGCCGACTACATCGGCATGTTCGCGGTGACCGCGGGCCTGGGCATCGAGAAGCATGAGCAGCGCTTCCTCAAGGCCAACGACGACTACTCGGCGATCATGGTCAAGGCCCTGGCCGACCGTCTGGCCGAAGCCTTCGCCGAATACCTGCACGAGCGCGTGCGCACCGACCTGTGGGGTTATGCGGCCGGCGAGAAGATGTCCAACGCACAGCTGATCGACGAGCAGTACAGCGGCATCCGTCCGGCCCCGGGCTATCCGGCCTGCCCTGAACACACGGTCAAGCGCGAGCTGTTCGACACGCTGCAGGCCGGCGAGATCGGCATGGAGCTGACCGATGCTTACGCGATGTACCCGGCGGCGTCGGTGTCCGGCTTCTACTTCTCGCATCCGCAGTCGACCTACTTCGTGGTCGGGAAGATAGGCCAGGACCAGCTGGAAGACATGGCCGCGCGGCGCGGCATGGACAAGGACGAGCTGGAACGCCACCTGGCGCCGAACCTGTCCTGATCCCGCGCGCGGCCGGGCAAAAATCGTGCGCTTGCAAAATGGGGTTCCCGCCTGCGCGGGAACGACGGTAACACTTAAGCCTTAGCTGGCAAGCGTTCGTCGTTCCCGCGCACGCGGGAACCCCATTTGACTTTGCGTTTTACTCCGCGTCGCGCCTGAACTTGAACACCGCCAGCGCCCCAAACACGAGCGCAAACCCGAACAGCGCCACCATCGCCGGCCCCGCCACATCGAGTCCGAAGCCGCGCCAGGTCACCCCGTCCAGTCCATCCACCGCCCAGCGCGTCGGCATCGACAGCGACACCTTCTGCATCCACGGCGGGAACAGGAAAGATGGCATCCACGCGCCGCCCGCCATCACCATCAGCAGCGTGGCGATCATGGCGATGCCGCGTGCCGCTTCCGGGGTCTTGCCGAAGGCTGCGATCAGGAGCCCGAACGCGGCCGTCATCACCGCGAAGCCAAGCGCCACGCACAGGAAGCCGGCGACGCTCGCGATGTGCACGCCGAAGCCGGCCACCGCGATCACGAACACCGCGCACAGCAGCCCGAACGCGATCAGCGCCGTCGACGCGGCCCGCGCCAGCAGCACCGTGGTCAGCGACACCGGCGCGGCCAGAACGCGGTTCCACACGCCGTCGCGCCTGGCCAGCAGCACGCCGATGCCCATGTCGATCCCCATGAACAGGATGAACTGCACCGCCATGCCGGCAAACGAGTGCGCATAACCGCTGTAGCCGACCGCCGCCGGGCCGGACTTCATCTGCTCGTCGCTGGTCGTGAACGGCATGGTCAGGCCGCCCGGCCCTTCCTTGCCCGCGCCCTCCTGCGCGACCTGATACTTCTTCACGCTGCCCAGCAGCTCGCGCAGCACGCGCGCCTGTTCGCCCTTCTCGTTCTCGAGTTCGCGCAGCCCGCGGTCGGCCATCTCGGCGCCGCGCCGGCCGTTGAACATCTCGCTGCTCACCACCTGCATCACCTGCTGGGTGAGCATGCCCTTGACCATCGCCAGCACCGCGGTCTGCGACGGATCGTACAGCAGGCGGATCTGCGGCTTCTCGCGCGCGCCGAACATGGCTTCGCCGGCGGCGTCGCCGAATCCGCCCGGGATCACGATCGCGACCGACTGCTTGCCTTTGGTGACGGCGAGCTGGGCGTCGGCCAGCGACATCGGGGTCAGGTGCAAGGTGGCGTCGGCGCGCAGGCCTTTTTCGATTCTGGCGCCGATCTCGCTGCTGTCCTGCTGGACCAGCGCGACGTCGATGGTGCCCTTGGTGCCGGTGCCGCCCATCAGGTAGCCGAAGAAGGCGCCGATCACGACCGGCATCACGAGGCTGATGAGCAGGCGGCGGCGGTCGGACAGGAACAGGATCAGGTCCTTGCGGACCAGTGCAATCAGAGCGGTCATGTCAGTCGCGCAGCGAGCGCCCGGTGAGGTGGAGGAAAATGTCTTCGAGGCTGGCGCGGGCGGTTGCGAAGTGCGCCAGCCGGTAACCGTTCTTTTCAAGCCAGGCCAGCACGGGAACGGCGCCGTCGGTGTCGGCCAACTGGACCTCGTAGCGCTTGTCCTCGCCGGCCGCGAGCGAGGCCACGCCGGCTTCCGCGCGCAGCAGTTCAAGGTGCTGCGGCTGCAGCGGCGCGTTCAGCTCGAAGCGCAGCGCGGCCTGCGCCGGCAGCAGCTTGTGCAGGCCGGCAGGGCTCTCGTCGGCGATCACCTTGCCGTGGTCGACGATGACGATGTGGTCGGCCAGGCGCTCCACTTCTTCCATGTAGTGGCTGGTGTAGATCAGCGAGCGCCCTTCGCGCTTGAGCTGTTCCAGTGTCTCGAAGATCGCATTGCGGCTTTGCGGGTCGACGCCGACGGTGGGCTCGTCCAGGATCAGCAGCGCCGGATCGTGCAGCATGGCGGCGGCGATGTTCAGGCGGCGCTTCATGCCGCCCGAGAAGGTGCCGACCTTGTCCCTGGCGCGGTCCGCCAGGTTCACCAGCGCCAGCACGTCGCGCACGCGCGCGGCCAGCGCGGCGCCTTTCAGATCGTACAGCGCGCCGAACAGGCGCAGGTTCTCGTGCGCGGACAGGTCTTCGTACAGCGCCAGGTCCTGCGGCACCAGGCCGATCTTGCGCTTGGCGCCCATCGCGTCGGGCGTGACGGCCTCGCCATCGAGCATGACTTCGCCGGCGTCGGGCCGCACCAGGCCGCACAGCATGCCGACCGTGGTCGATTTGCCGGCGCCGTTGGGGCCGAGCAGGCCGACGGTCTGGCCGGCCAGCACGCGCAGCGAGACGCCGTCGACGGCACGGCGCGCGCCGAATGATTTACTCAGGTTTGAAGCCTGTAACAGGGTGGCCATCGGCTCTCCTTGTGTTGGAAGAGTTGCAATGGCGTCAGTGTGTTCGCTATCGGGGGTCAGGACAAGTGACGATTGTCATGCGATTGCATGACCGGGCAGCGGTGCGCCATCCACGAAGACCAGCAGTTCGCCGGGCGCGAACTTGGTCCATTTCTCGTTGACCGTGAGCGGCTCGGTGACGATGATGGCGACGCGGTCGCGCGGCGTGGTGACGGTGGCGAAGTCGACCGACAGGTCTTCGTCGGACAAATGGGCCGCGGTGAAGGGATGCTGGCGCACGATGTAGCACAGCTTGGTCGAGCAATGCGCGAACAGCGCGCTGCCGTCCGACAGCATCATGTTGAACGTGCCGTGGGCCGCGATCCCGGCCACCAGTTCGGCGACCGCGGCGCGCAGCACGCGCAGCTCGGGCGGGGCGTGCGGGTAGCGGCGCCGCAGCTCCTGCATCAGGAAGCAGAAGGCACGCTCGCTGTCGGTGTTGCCGACCGGCGTGAAGGCGCCGTCAAGCTGCGGGAAGAAATCCTTGAGATCGCCGTTGTGGGCGAACACCCAGTAGCGCCCCCACAGCTCGCGCACGAAGGGATGGCAGTTTTCCAGCGCGACCTGGCCTTGCGTGGCCTTGCGGATGTGGGCGATGACGTTGGTCGACTTGATCGGGTACTGCTTGATCAGTTCGGCGATGGGCGAGGCAATGGCGGCCTGGTGGTCGACGAAGTGGCGCACGCCCTTGCCTTCGAAAAAGGCGATGCCCCAGCCGTCATGATGGGTGTCGGTGCGGCCGCCGCGATGGGCGAAGCCGGTAAAGCTGAAGACGATGTCCGTGGGGACGTTGCAGTTCATTCCGAGCAGCTGGCACATGCCGCCAGCTTACCACGCCCGAAACCATGTCGCGTTGGTGGGCACGAGTGCCCACCCTGCCGGACACGGAGTCGTAGGGTGGGCACCCGTGCCCACCGCGGTCTAATGGAGCACCACCGGTTGGCTCATCAGGGTGTCGTAGGAACCGAGGAAATCGTCGATTTCTTCCATCGTCGGTTCGCTGGCGATCAGGTTGTTGACGTCGCGCCGGAAGGTTTGCGCGAGCTTGCCGCCAATGAAAGCCTCGCGCCGGCCGGCTTTGTCCACGATCTCGTAACCGCCGAAACGCAGGGCCTCGAGATTACGATCGGCGCCAAATTCGACCACGCTGTATTGCTCGCTGTTGTAGATCATGTTCATGATGGCTCCTCTTGATCAGGGTTGACGACAGCCGCGCGGCGGCGGGCGGCTGTCGTGTCACTTCAATGAAGAAGTGGGGCTGGCTACAACCGATTTCAAGTGTGGACAACCGGCGCCAGTTCCAACAGCTGATCGTATGGCGGGGAGGCGAGCCACGATCGCAACTGACCGAGGTGACCCATGTCGGCGACGCCGATGTACAAGCGTTCGGGAGCACGCCGCAGGAGTCGATTTAATGTTACACGCAAAACGAGATTCCCGGTGCAGCACAGGCAGCCGGGGGCAATGCGTTCGATCAAGAGCGTGGGAGAGGCCTGGAGCAGCGGCTGCCCGCTGGGCAAGCCTTCCAGGATGACGGCAGAAAATGCACCATTTTGGTGCATTAATTGGAAAATTGCCTGCTCGCGCGCGGCCGGGGAGGCGCCGGTGACCAGGGTGGTGGCCACGCGCGGCGCGGCCATCAGCCCCCCTTCTTCGCGGCCTTGCCGGGCTCCACGCCCAGTTGCTTGAGCTTGCGGTACAGGTGGGTGCGCTCGAGGCCGGTTTTCTCGGCGACGCGCGTCATGCTCCCGCCTTCGCGGCCGAGGTGATGCTCGAAATACATGCGCTCGAACGCGTCGCGCGCCTCGCGCAGCGGCAGGTCGAAGGACAAGGTGTAGCCATGGCCGTGGGCGTCGCTGGCCATCGCCGCGCCCAGCATGCGGCCGTTCAGCGGCGCCTGCTGCGCTTGCGGCGAATACATCGGGCTGGCCGCCGCCACCGCTTCCTCGATGGCCGGGGCCGCGATCGGGCGCGGCTGGATGGCCGGGGCGCGCGCCACTTCCTGGGCGCGGCTCAGGCCCTGCTGCACGGCCTTGAGCAGTTTTTGCAGGGCGATCGGTTTTTCCAGGAAATTGAGAGCACCGATGCGGGTCGCTTCGACCGCGGTGTCGATCGTCGCGTGGCCGGACATCATGATGACCGGCATCGTCAACAGCCCGTCGCGCTGCCATTCCTTGAGCAGGGTGACGCCGTCCGTATCGGGCATCCAGATGTCGAGCAGGACGAGATCGGGCGCGCCGTTGGCGCGCGCCTCGCGCGCCTGCTGTGCGTTTTCGGCCACGGTAATGGCGTGGCCTTCGTCACCCAGGATTTCCGAGAGCAGCTCGCGGATACCCATTTCATCGTCTACTACGAGTATGTTCGCCATGTGTGTGCCTTTTCGATCTCACCCATCAACAGGCATGATTCTATGCGCGATTCACGCTGCGGCCAAGTTCGCCTCAGGCGCTAACTTTAACAGCAAAATGAATACCGACGCGCCGGTTCCATCGGCGCGGTTGCCGATATCGATCCGGCCACCGTGCTCGTCGATGATCTTCTTGACCATCGGCAGCCCCAGGCCGGTGCCGCGTACCTTCGATGTGACATAGGGTTCGAACGCGCGCGACAGGATCTTGGGCGCGAAGCCGGGCCCGTTGTCGATGATCGCCAGCCGCACCGCGGTGCCGGCGCTGCCGCCCGCGCCCTCGTAGCGGATGGCCTCGGTCGTGAGGTCGATCCGCGGCCGCAGCTCGCCGGCGTGGTCGGCCAGCGCGTCCTGCGCATTTTGCAGCAGGTTGTGGATCACCTGGCGCAGCTGGGTCGGATCGCCCATCACCTTCGGCAGCCCCGGCGCCAGCACCGCGTGGATCACGTCCGATTCGTCGCCGGCCTGGTACAGGCGCAGGATCTCCTCGATCAGCGCGTTCAGGTCGAGCGGTTCGAGCACCGCCGGCGGCGCCTTGGCGTAGTCGCGGAAGTCGTCCACCATGCGCTTCATCGCCGCCACCTGGTTGACGATGGTGGTGGCGCCCTTGTCCAGCAGTTCCGATTCCTTCGGCGGCAGGTGCGGCGCCAGCTTCATCTGCATGCGCTCGGCCGCCAGCTGGATCGGCGTCAGCGGGTTCTTGATCTCGTGCGCGAGGCGGCGCGCGACCTCGCCCCAGGCCACCGAGCGCTGGGCCGAGATCACGTCCGAGATGTCGTCGAACACCACGATGAAGCCGCTGCCGGCGCCCACCGTCAGGCGCGAGCCGCGCGCCAGCAGGGTGATGTCGTGGTCCTCGCTCGAGCCGAGGCGGCGCGGGATCTCGATCTGCTGCTGCCAGTGCGAGCGCGCGCGCCCGCTGCCGGCGGCCGACTGCGCGCTCTGCGCCGAGAAAGCGCGCGCGATGCAGCTGGCGAAGGTTTCCAGGCCCTCGATCTGGTCGAGGCGGCCGCTGGCCAGCGCGCCCACGTCGACCTGCAGGATGCGGTGCGCGGCATCGTTCGAGTTCACCACCGTGCCCTCGGCATCGAGCACGATCACGCCGGCCGACATGTTCGCCAGCACCGATTCCAGGTGGGCCTTGGCCGACTGCAGCGCGGCGCGGTTGCGTTCGACCGCGGAGCGCGCCTCGAACAGCTGGCCGGTCATGGCGTTGAAGGACTGGGTCAGGGTGCCCAGCTCGTCGCGGGTCTCGACGATCGGGCGCGGCGACAGGTCGCCTTCGGCCACCGCGCGCGTGCCCTCGGCCAGCACCAGCAGCGGCTGCGCCAGGTCCTCGGCGATCAGGAAAGCGCTGACGATGGCGCCGAAGATCGCCATCAGCAGCGTCAGCGCCAGCGTCTCCAGGTACATCTTGCGCAGCCCGACGCGGTCGAACAGGCGCGCCTTGTATTCCTTGTAGGCCGCGGTCAGCACCTCGGCGTTGGTGGCCAGGTTGACCGGGACCGACTGCAGCAGCTGCAGGTAGCGCGGCGCCGCGCCGGGCGGCTCCGGCACCGAAATGACCACCCGCAGGCGCAGGCCCATGGCCGCATCCAGCCCGTTCAGGTGGTCCGGCGAAGTGTCGCGGAAATCGCGCTCGATGCCGCCTTCGGCGCGCGCATAGCCGGTCGGCAGCGCCGATTCGCGCAGGATCTGCGGGGTCGGCAGGTCGGGCGTGAGGTCGGCGCCGCGCGAGCTGCTGGCGGTGGCCGCCGGCTTGCCGTCCACCGTCAGCAGCATCGCGCTTTGCATGCCGGAGGTCTCGCCGACGAGGCGCATCAGCACCGGCCGCGCGTTGTAATCGTTCTGGCCGGCCAGCGCCGCCGCCGTGCTCTGGGCATTCACCGTCAGCTCGGCCAGCGCCTCGTCCAGCGCGGCGTGGCCGAGGTTCATGCCCGAATCGAGGGCGGCCTCGATCTTCACGTCGAACCATGAATCGATCGAATGCGACACGAAGCGCACCGACACCATGAAGATCACGAGGCCCGGCAGGATGCCGATGGCGGCGAACAGCAGCACCAGGCGCGTCAACAGCTTCGAGCCGAACTTGCCGGTGCGGTAACGGTGCACCAGCCTGACCAGCGCCACGATCACCAGCAGCAGCAGCACGACCGCGATCACCGCGTTCAGGCCGAACAACCAGGTGTAGTTGCGGTCGAAGAAGCCGGAGTTGTCGGAGGCGGAAGCGAGCAGGAACAGCAGGATCGAGACGACCGCGCCCCCTGCCACCAGTGCGTAGCGCAAAGCGGGATTCACGCTCTACTCCGCCTTGTACGTAAAGGTTTTCTTGTTGGACGTGAGGCGCCAGTCCGCGTTGTTGAACGCGTTCACCTGCAAGGGCTTCTGCAGGAGGTCGCGGTCAAGGTACATGCGCAGGGTGACGTTGTAGGTCTTGCCCGGATCGAGGGCGCCCTTGGGCGCGAACAGCCAGCGGTTGGGGCGCCGGATCATCGACAGCGCCTCGTCCAGCGTGCTGAAGTTCTGCTGCAGGCTGCCGATCACCCGCACGTGGTACTGGCGGGTGAGCACGTCGTAGTCGATGCGCACGGTCTGGCGCTGCGACACCGCCTTTTCGTCGGTCCACCACCAGCGCGGGCGCGTCACCTCGATCTCGGTGGTGAAGTACAGCGGCACCGACATCTGCAGCGCCGTTTCCAGCCCGTGCGGCAGCTGGAACTCGAAGTTGGCGTTGAGCCGATAGCCGTCATCGGAGGCTTCGATGAGGTTACGGGTGATCTCGATCCCGTCGGACGCCTGCGCCTGGGCGCATGCGAACGCCAGCAGCAACTGGCAGGCGATGAGGCGGAATAAACGTAAGATCACGAGTGGGCCAGAGCCTTCAAATTCATGCTTGTTGTCGGGGACCGGCTAGGCCCGTTTCTGGAACAGGGCATAAAACAAACCGTCGTGATCCTCCCCGGCGGCGCTGGCCGGAAGGAGCTGGCCCGGCGCGTCCAGCCGGATCGCGCCGTGGCGGGCCGCAAATGCAGCCGCCTGCGCTTCCGATTCCTGGGGCCAGAGCGAACATGTCACAAACAGCAATTTACCATCCGGTCGAAGCATCTGCCATAGATTGTCGAGGATTTCCGCCGAAAGTGTTGCAAGCTGGTGCGTGTCCGACTTGCGGCGCAACCAGCGGATGTCCGGGTGGCGCCGCACGATGCCCGACGCCGTGCACGGCACGTCGGCCAGGATGCGGTCGAAGGGCTGGCCGTCCCACCAGCCCTGGTCCTGGGCGCCGGCCGCGGCCAGCCTGGCCGGCAGGCCGAGGCGGCCGAGGTTGTCGGCAACGCGCTTGAGGCGCTCCGGATCGGCATCGACCGCGGTCAGGTCGACCTCGGCCAGTTCGAGAATGTGGCCGCTCTTGCCGCCGGGGGCCGCGCAGGCATCCAGCACGCGCATGCCGTCCTTCAGGTCGAGCAGGGGCGCGGCCAGCTGGGCGCCGGCGTCCTGCACCGACACCACGCCCTCGTGGAATCCCGGTACCTGGGCCACGTTGACCGCCTGTCGCAGGCGCACCGCCGACGGCCCGACTTGGGTGGCGGCGATGCCGGCGCCGGCCAGCGCGGCCAGGTAATCGTCGACGCTGGCCTTGCGGCGGTTGACGCGCAGGGTCATCGGCGGGTGGGCATTGCCCTCGGTGAGGATGGCCAGCCAGTCCTGGGGGTAAGCGTTGCGGGTGGCGTCGATCCACCACTGCGGGTAGTTCCACTGGGCCGGCGCCTGCTTCAACGCGGTGGCCAGCAAGCTGTCGCGCTCGCGCTGGAAGCGGCGCAGCACCGCGTTCACCATCGCCTTGGCATGGGCGAAATCGGGATGGGCGGCAGCCGCGCGCACGGCCTGGTCGACCACGGTGAAGGCTTCGTAGGGCGCGGGCTCGCCGGCCGGGCTGTCGAGCAGGGCCAGCGCGCAGTTCAGCAGGCCGCCCAGCATCGCCGGTTCCGGCGCCTTGGACGTCATCAGGGCGATGAGGGCGTCGGTGCGCCCCAGCCGGCGCATCGCGCGGTAGGCGATGTCCTGGATCGCGCCGCGCGCCTGCGGGGTGGCCTCGAAGGCGGCGAACACGCCGGCCAGCGCCTGCGGCAGCGCCACGCCCTCGCGCACCCGCGCCACGCTGCTGGCCGCGCCCAGCAGGGCGAAAGCCAGCGAATCGGCCGGCAAATCGGGACGGAAGCCGAGCTGGCGCACCGGCTTGACCTCATGGCTCTGGCGCAGGCGCGGCGCCGGTTTGGCGGACGCGGGGCGGGGCGGGGGTTTGAGGCTGAGCGTGGGGCGCTTGTCGGTCATGGTGATCTTGCTTGCATAAAGGCGCCCATTGTACCGGCTCAGGCTTTGGCGGGGCTTAAACGTCCGCGCCATCCGGACCCCGTCCGGTATTCGGCACTGGAGCAAACCAGTATAATGGACGATATTTTTCGGCAATCGGCCGACCACTTTTTCGACGACACCATGCTCGCCCAACAAAAACAGCAGATCGTTGCCCTGTTCCAGAGCGCGCTCGCGCCGATCATCGCCGGCACCGACCTTACTCCGAACGTCGTATTGGAGCGCCCGCGCGATCCGAGCCACGGCGACATCGCCTGCAATATCGCCATGCAGCTGGCCAAGCCGCTCAAAGCCAACCCGCGCGAGCTGGCCACCCGCCTGGTCGCCGCGCTGCTGGCCGAGCCGGGCGCGCATGGCCTGGTCGAAGCGGCCGACGTGGCCGGCCCCGGCTTCATCAACCTGCGCTTGGCCGCCGGCGCCAAGCAGGCGGTGGTCTCCACCATCCTGGCCCAGGGCGAGGACTTCGGCAAGAGCAGCATCGGCGCGGGCAAGCACGTCATCATCGAATTCGTCTCGGCCAACCCGACCGGCCCGCTGCACGTCGGCCACGGCCGCCAGGCCGCGCTGGGCGACGCCATGTCCTCGCTGTTCGAATCGCAGGGCCACCAGGTCACCCGCGAGTTCTACTACAACGACGCCGGCGTGCAGATCCTCACGCTGGCCAACTCGGTGCAGGCGCGCGCCCGCGGCTTCAAGCCGGGCGACCTCGAATGGCCGGAATCGGCCTACAACGGCGACTACATCCAGGACATCGCCGACGACTTCATGGCGAAGAAAACCGTGTCGGCCAGCGACGGCCAGCCCGCCACCGCCAGCGGTTCGACCGACGACCTCGAATCGATCCGCCGCTTCGCCGTCACCTACCTGCGCAACGAGCAGGACATCGACCTGCAGGCCTTCGGCGTCAAGTTCGACAACTACTACCTCGAATCCTCGCTCTACACCGAGGGCAAGGTGGAAGCGGCGGTGCAGGCCCTCGTCAAGGCCGGCAAGACCTACGAGCAGGAAGGCGCGCTGTGGCTGCGCACCACCGACTACGGCGACGACAAGGACCGCGTGATGCGCAAGTCCGACGGCAGCTACACCTAC
>JAEWEK010000274.1 GCA_023389425.1 Pseudomonadota bacterium
GCCTGGTAGGCACGCGCGCCCATTTCGTCCAGGCTGGAACTCGCCTGCTGCGTGGTGAACAAGGCCGTCATCGCAACCCCCAGTCCGGACAGCACGACAAGCAGGAAGATGGCGGTCACGAGGCCTATGCCGGCGCTACGCCCGGCGCGTCGAATGGATTTCATGGCGTATTGTCCACGTGGACCTGGTGCACCAGGGTGATCGCGGGATCGGTGCCGTTGCGGGAACGCAGCGACAGCGACAGGATGACCAGGCCGCTGCGCTTGGTGCTGTTCCCTTCCGAATAATTGAACAGGTTGCCGCAACGGTCGACGCGGTCGGCAAGGACGGCGCTGCTGCCGCCGCTGGGCGGATCGACCTGGGCCGCGTTGATGTTGTAGCCCCAGTAGCGCGTCAGCGTCAGCACGCCGTTGCTGCTGCTGCAGCTGTAGGTGACCGGGCCGCTGACGACCTGGAAACGCTGGTTCGGCGATTGCATCGAGACCGGCTGCTGGAGCGCGAAGGGATTGTCCGCCAGCTGAATGCTCTGCACGGCGCCGCCACTGACGTTCACGGAAGCGACGCGGGCAATATTCCTTTGCGCGCCGGTGCCGAACTGGTATGCATCCGCCGGCGCGAATCCCGGGCCGAGATTGTAGACAACGATGTAGTTGTTTGGATCCACACGGCCCGTCAGACTGGGCATTGCACCGACGACCGTGAATTGCGTCTTGGTCGCATCGACGAAATCCAGCACGTAGGGCGCGGAACCTGGCGTCGCCACGCCATCCTCGGCGGCAAGATAGCGCCCGCCGGCGCGCGTCAGCAGGAACTCGATGGCATGGCCATCCGCTGTGGTGCGAATGCTGTTCGGCAGGGCCCGGCGCAGGTCGCGCGCCATGCGGCGCAACGCCAGATCGGCGGCGTCGGTGACTTCCGCGCGCCCGGCCGCGTCGACGTAGCCTTGCACCGGCGCCCGGATGAAGACCGCGACAATGGCCCCCAGGATGCCCATGATGGCGATGACGACGATCGCCTCGATCAAGGTGAAGCCACGGTGGCTGGGTATCGGCTTCATCATTGCACGGTGGGCGCGTAGCGCGTGCGGTAACCGTCCAGCGTCACCGATTGGCCGGCGTCGTAGGTGACGGTGACGACCAGGTGCAGCACGTCGGGATCTCCCGTGGTGCCACCGGAAATGCCGTTCAGGTTAGCCGGCTCGACCAGCAACGTCGCCGAATAGCCGGCCAGTCCGAGCGACGTTCCGGTGGCGTCGGACAAGACGCCGTTCACGTCGAACGGGCGGCCGTTCGCGAAGGCGTAATCGTTGACGTTGTCGAAGGGACGGCCCAACACGAGGTCGCTGGGTTCCGGCCCCCAGGTCTCGGGCGTGGCGCAGGCGGCAACACTGCCGGCGGAATCCGAGTTGGCCGAATTGGGCTCGCAGTAGGTAAATTGCGCCAGCTCCACTTCTTCCAACAGTCCCTCCGCGAGCATCAGTGCCTGTTTTCGGCGCAGCGGATCGGCCGAGTGCCTGGTTCCGTAGGTTAGCACCGACAAGACACCGGCCACCGCGATGCCGACGATCACGATGAAGACCAGCAGCTCGACCAGGGTCACGCCGCGCAGGCGCCGGCGGCTAATGCACATAGCCCGTTTCCGGTTCCACGGTGACGACAGTGGACGAGCTGCCTGAGGTGACAGTCAGCGCCACCGCTGCCGTGGTATTCGCGCCGCCCGACGACGGACGGCCCGCCGCATCGAAGGTCATCGATGAGGGGACTCCGAGCGAGCTGGTGTAGGTCACTGCACTCGGGCGGCTCAGGCAATACGCTTTGGCGCTGGTGCAATAGCTGTCGGTCGCCGACGAGAAGGGCGCTATCACGGGCGTTGGGCAAGGGGACGCGGCGCTGAAGCAGAGGCTGATGCCAGCGGCATCGAGCAGCACGGTCACGGGCCGGTTTTGAGCGATCGCCTCTTTCTGGGCATAGCGCAAGGCCGACGCGGCGCGCGTGGCATAGCCGGCGGAATCGAAAGTGGCCTTGTCAGAAAAACGCGCGGCGCCAACGGCGCCGAGGATTCCAACCAGGAGTATCACGACGATCAGTTCCACCATCGTGAAGCCGCGACACGCGCGGCGAGGTCGGCAAGGGGCGGGCACGACCATCATCCAGACTCGATCAAGCGTGCACCGCCCTGCACTTCAGCTTAGCAGCCGGCGGTCGTCGGGTCGCCAGCGGTGCCGGTTGCCGGATCGTACACGACCTGGCAGCTGGCCAGGGTCGGAGCGCCAGTCACCTGGATCAGCGTCGTGGCGCCGGTGGTGTCGGTAGTAAAGCCATTGATGTTGGCGGCGGTGAGAATGCTGCTTACGGTCGGGAACCCATTGACCAGTGCGATATCGACGCCGTCCATCTTCACAGTCCCGGTGGCGCCGGCCTGGTTCTTCAGCAATGCCTGGGCATGTGCCAACGCCGCTGCGGAATTGATGGAGCCCTGCGCGCCCTTCAGCGACGCGATGCGCGCATCTTTGCTGACGTCCACGAACTTCGGCAGCGCGGTGGCAGCCAGAATACCCAGGATTGCAATAACAACGATCAGTTCGATCAGCGTGAAGCCGCCCTGTGCGGCGCTCTTCATATTTTTGGTCATCAGTTTCTCCAACTCTTAATAATGGTTCTGCGGAAATTCCCGCGGTACTTCAATCCGTTTTATTGGCCTGGTCATCCACCTGCGCGATCACCAAACCGCCAGGAACCTCTGCGGGCCCGTTCTTTACTCCCGGCAAGCGGGCTTGAGCGAATTCTACCTTGAACTTTAGAAATTTTGATGACCCCGAGGCAAAACTTGTATGACTATTGAGTAAATAAATTAGGGTTTTGTCGCGCCGATCAAACAACCAATTTCCCCCGGGCATTTCTTTTAATTCCGGAGAGTAATATTCGCCCAAATAGTTCTCCGGTTTCCGGCCCAGCCAGTCGAATGGATTTTCGTCCGCGACCTTCAGCAGGCCTGCTGGGCCTTGTCCACGAGCATCCACGATGCGCAGGCTCAGTGCGTTACGCAGGATGTTGACGGTGAGTTTCACCGTCTGGATTTCGGCCTCGTCGTTGTACTGCCGCGTGCGCAACAACA
>JAEWEK010000305.1 GCA_023389425.1 Pseudomonadota bacterium
GAGTACTTCCGGCGCGGCTCGGCGGCCAGCCACATGACGCCGTCCGACGGGCGCGAAGTGAAGGTCGCGGAAGCGCGCCTGCTGCACCTGACCGGCATCGCCCCCGCGCTGTCGGCCGGTTGCCGCGAGCTGGCCTTCCAGCTGGCGGAACAGGCACGCGCCGCAGGCCGCCTGGTCAGCTTCGATCCCAACCTGCGCCCGCGCCTGTGGCGCAGCCAGGCCGACATGATCGACACCGTCAACGCGCTGGCCGGCCTGTCCGACCTCGTGATGCCGGGCCTGGCCGAAGGCCGGCTGCTGACCGGCTATGCGAATGCACCCGACATCGCCGAGTTCTACCTGGCCCGCGGCGCGCGCCAGGTGGTGGTCAAGCTGGGAGCGCAAGGCGCCTACTTCGCCAGCGCCTTGTTCAGCGGCCTGGTGCCGGGGCAGGAAGTGCCGCAGGTGATCGACACCGTCGGCGCCGGCGACGGCTTCGCGGTGGGCGTGATCAGCGCCCTGCTCGAAGGCCTGCCGCTGGACGGCGCCGCTGCCCGCGGCAACGCCATCGGCGCCCGCGTGCTGCAGTTCCGCGGCGACTGCGACGGCCTGCCGGACCGCCACGAGCTGCAAATGCTGCCGGGCGCGATAGCAGGCGCCATGAGCGGCGCACCGGACGAAGGACGGCGGCCAACCTTCCACTGACGGCGCCGGCAACAACATATAAAAGAGATTGGAGACATCGGCATGAAAACAATGAAGGGGCTGCGCTGGCTGGTCATCACGCTGGTAGCGGCCGCCACGATCATCAACTACATCGACCGCTCGGCACTGGCGGTGATGTGGCCCGCCATCGCGGACGAACTGGGCATGAGCAAGAGCGACTATGCCGACATCATCACCGTCTTCCTGATCGGTTACGCGGTCGGCCAGTCGCTGTTCGGCAAACTGTTCGATGCCCTCGGCACCCGCATCGGCTTCCTGCTGTCGATCGTGGTGTGGTCGGGCGCCATCGGCCTGCATTTCGCCGCGCGCTCGGTGCTGTCCTTCAGCCTGTTCCGCGCGCTGCTGGGCGTGGGCGAGGCCGGCAACTGGCCGGGCGCCACCAAGGCCATCGCCGAATGGTTTCCGGTGCGCGAGCGCGCCCTGGGCCAGGGCATCTTCGGCGCCGGCGCCTCGATGGGTTCGATCATCGCGCCGCCGCTGGTGGCCTTCCTGTACGCCTTCATGGGCTGGAAGAGTACCTTCATCATCATCGGCGCGCTCGGCCTGGTATGGATCCTGCCGTGGCTGATCGTGTACCGCTCGGGTCCCGACACCCACCCGTGGATCAGCATCGAGGAACGCGCCTACATCCTCGGCGGACAGCGCACCCCGGAAGCGGCCGCGCAGCCCGAGTACGTGCCGACCACCCGCCAGCTGCTGGGCCATCGCCAGAGCTGGGGCGTGATCGCGGCGCGCTTCTTCATCGATCCGATCTGGTGGCTGTTCGTGGCCTGGCTGCCGCTGTACCTGAACGAGAAGTTCCATTTCGACGTCAAGCAGATCGGCATCTTCGCCTGGGTGCCCTATGTCGGCGCCGGCATCGGCGCGGTGCTCGGCGGCTGGCTGTGCGGCCGCCTGCTGCAGCGCGGCTGGTCGGCCGACAAGGCCCGCAAGGCGGTGATCGGCGGCGCCCTGGCCGTGATGTTCGTCGCGGCCGTGTTCAGCGCCACCGCCGACACGCCGCTGCGGGCGGTGCTGTCGATCGGCGTGCTGCTGTTCGGCTTCCAGGCGGCGATCAGCAATATCCAGACCCTGCCGAGCGACTTCTTCTCCGGGAAGACGGTCGGCTCCCTGGCGGGCTTCAGCGGCACCTCCGCCGTGCTGGGCACCATCGTCTGCATGCAGCTGGTGCCGCTGCTGACCGCCGGCGGCAACTACACGCCCTTCTTCATCCTGGCCGCGCTGCTGGTGCCGCTGGTCTTCGTGGCGCTCTGGCTGGGCGGCACGGTAGCACCGGTCAAGCCGCATGGTGCCGCCGCCGCGGCCTCCAATTCTCAACAGTCGAACATCAAGGAGTTTCAATGAATCTGCTTCAGCGATCCTGCGGCCTGTCCCTGCTGTGCGCGGGCCTGCTGGCCGCGTCCGGCCACGCCCTGGCCGACGGCTTCACCCCACAGAAAACGCTGGAAAGCGTCTTTGAGCTGGAGGGCAATTCGCCCTGGTCGTCGCCGTACGACGGCACGCTGACCTTCAGCGCCCTCGGTTCCAAGTTCGCCACCGCCAACGGCCACGGCTACCGCAACGAGCTCAAGATCGGCAAGAAGGAGCGCCGCCCGATCGAGCAGACCCACGAGCACTTCGCGGCCACCGTCACGCCGACCCTGTCGAACGGCGCCAAGACCATCGTCGCCCAATACCACGTGGACGGCCTCGAAACCATCCTGAAAGTCTACGTGCAGGACACCGATGACCGCTCCGGCCTCGACGGCAAGGGCAACAACGGCGTGTTCGACATCGTGGTCAAGATCCTCGGCACCGACGGCGTCGACGCCCCGACCGCGCTGGGCACGATCCGCTCGGGCGAGAGCTTCGACCTCGACATCCGCTTCGACAACGGCGAAGCCACCGTCAGCGCGAAGACCGCCGCCAACGGCAGCATCCAGACCGCGCGCACCCGCATCAAGGGCGACAAGCGCAACATCTACTTCAAGTTCGGCGACTACCTGCAGGCGCTCGATCCGGTCACGCGGCTGTTCACCTCGAGCCCGGCCAAGTGGGACGAGTACTACCGCCAGCACCACGTCGACACCGACAGCATCCGCTTCAGCCACACCACCTTCGAACGGAACTGAGACATGGACTTCGCGGTTGACCGGGACACGCTGGACAGGCTGCACAGCGTCAGCACCTCGACGCTGACCACGCTGCTGTACAAGCGCGGCTTCCGCAACGTCTTCATCCAGGGCGCGCGTCCCTTGAAGACGGGGCAGCGCCTGGCCGGCCCGGCCTATACCCTGCGCTATATTCCCTCGCGCGAGGACCTGGACGGGGTCGAGGCCTTCCGCGACCCGCGCCATCCGCAGCGCGTGGCGATCGAGGAGATCCCGCCGGGCGCGGTGCTGGTGATGGACTGCCGCGGCGATACCTCGGTGGCCTCGGCCGGCAGCATCCTGTCGACCCGCCTGCAGGTGCGCGGGGCGGCCGGCATCGTCACCGACGGCGGCCTGCGCGACGCCGCCGCCATCGCCAGGCTCGAGATCCCCGCGTATTGTTCCGGCCCGTCCGCGCCCACCAACCTGATCCGCCACCACGCACTCGACCTGAACGCACCGATCGGCTGCGGCGGGGTGCCGGTGTACCCGGGCGACATCATGGTCGGCGACGACGACGGCGTGGTCTGCATCCCGGCCCACCTCGCCGCCGAGATCGCGCGCGATGCGGTCGAGATGGAGCGCTTCGAGGAATTCGTGCTGGAAGAGGTGGCGGGCGGCGCCACGATCATCGGCCTGTATCCGCCGACGGCGCCGGAAACCAGGGTCCGCTACGAAGCCTGGCTGGCGGCCCGGGCAGCGGGGTGATGGCTGCGGTTAAACGGTTTCCTCCGCGCTCATCGTTTCATTGTTTCGTCCGTACAACAGAATGGAATTATTACCTTTGGAAAGCGCCGATGACATGATTCAGAAATTCCAATAAGGCACGATTTTCTGTACCATGTTAAACGTTTTCCAAAATAACGATCGCAGAGTTACCCTGGATCAGTTCACTGCGACAAGCTTTCGATAACAGATAGGAGACAAGTCTTGAACACGAAAACGAACAAGCAGCGCTATGCGCCGCTCCCGATCGCCTCGGCGGTCGCCCTGGCCGTGCTGGCAATGCACGCGCCGGCCTACGCCCAGGACAGCTCGGAGCCGATGGCCAAGGTCGAGATCACCGGCTCGAGCATCAAGCGCGCCGCCGCCGACCAGGCCCTGCCGATCACCGTCACCAAGGCCGACGAATGGATCGCGCAAGGCGCGGTGACCGTCGCCGACATCCTGCTGTCGATGTCGACCGCGGCCAACTACGAGCCGAACACCACCGCCGGCAACGGCAACAGCGCCAACATGCGCGGCATCGGTGCGGCGCGCACGCTGGTCCTGCTGGACGGCAAGCGCCTGAGCGACAGCTCGATCGACCCGAACACCATCCCCACCAGCGCCCTCGACCGCACTGAAGTGCTGCGCGACGGCGCCTCGTCGATCTACGGCTCGGACGCGATCGGCGGCGTGATCAACTTCGTCACCAAGAAGGCCTACAGCGGCGCTTCGATCACGGCCAAGGGCACGGTACCCAAGCGCAAGGGTGGCGGCGAGAACGAAGGTTTCAGCTTCATCCTCGGTAAAGGCGACCTGGTCAAGGATGGCTGGAACGTCTACTTCACCGGCGACCTGAACAACCAGCTGCCGCTGGCACAGAGCGCCCGCCCGAACATCACCAGCTCCGACCGCCTGATGAGCGCCGGCTTCGAAGGCCCGCACCTGAGCAAGGGCACCAACGCGGTGCCGGCCAACGTGACGCTGGCCAACGGCTCGTCCAAAGTGGGCAGCGTGACCATCACCGGCAACCCGTACTACAGCAGCGGCTGCCTGGCCCCGTGGTCGGTCCAGGGCACCAGCAACACCTGCGCCGCGACCTACAGCGCCAACTCGCTGACCCTGACCACGGCGAAGAAGCAGGCCTCGCTGTTCCTCAAGGGCTCGAAGATGCTCACCGAGGACAACAAGCTGACCGCGACCGTCCTGTATTCGTCGATCTTCACGCGCCCGGTCAAGAACCCGACCTTCGGCGTCAACGCCTCGATCTCGAACTTCCCGGCGCTGACCATCGGCCCGACCAGCCCCTACTACCCGGGCAAGGGCATCACCCCGGCGATGCCGAGCATTACCAACCAGATCCTGACCCTGCAATGGTCGCTGATCGGCGACATCGGCCCGACCGTCCTGAACTACCAGAAATCGCAATCGCGCGTGACGCTGGAAGATGAAGGCCGCTACGGCGCCTGGGACTACAAGGTCGGTGTCTGGAACGCCGTCTACGCCACCCAGACCAGCTTCCGCTCCGGCTTCGTCAACAGCTACGGCCTGCTGGACGGCGTCACCAACGGCATCCTCAACCCCTTCGGCCTGCAGAACGCCGCGGGCAAGGCCTACCTGGACAGCATCTCGACCAACGGCGAGATCGCCAACAAGGGCCTGACCCGCCTGAACGGCGCGCACGCCACCATCAGCCGCGAGCTGATGGACCTGAAGGGCGGCCCGCTCGCCTTCGCCGCCGGCGCCAGCATGTACCACGACTTCGGCCGCACCTTCATTCCGCCGAGCGTGGCGCTGTCGGGCGGCCAGACCGGCACCACCGCCGCCATCGACGTCAGCGCCTCGCGCAACGTGACCTCGGTCTACGCCGAGCTGGACGCGCCGATCACCAAGTCGCTGGACGTCGACGTGGCCGTGCGCACCGACCGCTACAGCGACTTCGGCAGCACCACCAACCCGAAGGTCAGCTTCCGCTACAAGCCGGTGGACTGGCTGGCAGTGCGCGGTGCGGTCGGCACCGGCTTCCGCGCGCCGACCCTGAACGAGCGCTACTACGGCGCCACCAACGGCCCGACCGGCGTGACCAGCTCGACCTACAACGACCCGGTCCTGTGCCCGGGCGGCAAAGTCGGCGGCAACACCGGCGGCACCGCCCTGCCCGGCTACACCCCGAGCGTGGTATGCGCGGCCAAGCTGCCGATCAACACCGGCGCCAACCCGTCGGTGGGCCCGGAGAAGTCCGACACCATCAACTTCGGCATCGTGCTGACCCCGACCAATTCGCTGCTGGTCTCGCTCGATTACTGGAACGTGCGCATGAAGGACGCGATCGGCCAGCTGGCGCAGCCGACCCTGTTCCAGCCGCAGTACGCGAACCTGTTCATCCGCGATCCGAAGACCAACCTGCTGCTGTACATCGACGACCGCCTGAACAATATGGGCGGCCAGCGCACCGACGGCATCGACATCACGACGACCTACAACTTCCCGCGCTCGGCCACCTTCGGCCGCGTGGCGGTGCAGCTGGACGGCACCTATGTCCACAGCTTCAAGACCCAGCTGACCAACGACAGCGACTGGATCTCGAGCGTGAACAAGTTCGGCCCGCTGGATGCGAACGTGTTCACCTACCGCTGGCGCTACACGATGTCGGAGAAATGGCAGAGCCCGGATGGCCGCTGGACCACCACCGTGACCGAGTCCTATCGCCAGAGCTTCGAGGACCTGAACGCATCGTCGCTGTTCTACCACCGCATCGATCCGTACTTCCTGGTGAACTGGACGCTGCAGTACAGCGGCTTCAAGAACTGGAACCTCATGGGCGGCATCAACAACGTGTTCGACCGCGATCCGCCGGCAGCCAACTACCGCAACGAGGGCTTCCTCAGCGGCCAGGCCAGCCCGGTCGGCCGCGCATTCAACGTGCGCGCGACCTACAAGTTCTGATAGCAAGCGCTTGAATGAGTGCCGCCCGGGAGACCGGGCGGCATTTTTCTTTTTGGCGGCGACCGAAAAGACATCGTCGTTCCCGCGCAGGCGGGAACCCCATCTTGCCTGGGCGTCGCTACGCTTGGCGCTGGTGGCATGCGCAAAAATGGGATTCCCGCCTGCGCGGGAATGACGTGCTTAAGCTGGAGGTAACGCACAAACAAATTTTTTTGCGGCGACCGAAAAGACATCGTCGTTCTCGCGCAGAGGGGATTGAAGTGCTTAAGCTGAAGGTTACGCACAAACAAAAAAGCCTGCGCAGGATTCCTCGCAGGCCGTGAAAAACGGCACCCTTGCGGGCGCCGCAGGAGAAGATTCAGTCCTTGTAGATCGGACCGGCCGTCAGGAACGGCCCGCCCTGGTAAGTGGCGGTGATGTCGTCCGGATTCGCCCACGCACCGGTCTGCGGGAAGCGCTCGGCGAATTCGCTGGAGCTGCGCCTGGCGTGATAGCCCAGGTGCGCCGCCTCGCTGTTGTCCCACCAGCGCACCGGATTGTCCGACACGCCGTAGGTGATGGTGTGGCCCACGCGCGGCGTGAACAGCGCGCAGCGCAACAGCTCCACCAGGTCGTCGTGCGCCAGGAAGGTCACCATCATGCGCGCATTGCGCGGCTCTTCGAACGAGGAGCCGATGCGCAGGCACACGGTCTCGATCCCGAACCGGTCGAAGTAGTAGCGCGACAGCGCCTCGCCGAAGCATTTCGACACGCCGTAGATGCCGTCCGGGCGCAGCGGCGCGTTGGCATCGACCACCTGGGTCGTCGGGTAGTAGCCGACCACGTGGCTCGAGCTGGCGTAGATCACACGGCGGATGCCCAGCTTGTGCACACCCTCGTACAGGTGGTGCAAGCCGAGGATGTTGGCGTTCATGATAGTCTCGAAATCGTCCTCGACCGACACGCCGCCGAAGTGCAGCACCGCATCCACGCCGTCCAGCAGCGCCATCACCGCGGCGCGGTCGCCCAGGTCGCATTGCACCACTTCCTCGCCCGGACCGGCCGGCGCGATCTCCACGATGTCCGTCAGGCGGATCACGTCGGCCCAGGGCTTGATGCGCTCGCGCAGCATCTTGCCGAGGCCGCCGCCGGCGCCGGTCAGGAGAAGGCGTTTGAAGGGTTTCGCTGCTGTTGCTTGGGTCATTTGGCTGCTCGGGACGAGGTTGGTATGGAAAACGTTTAACCGAGTATATCCAATCGGGTTTGCTTTGCCAATTTTTTGTGAGCGTTCACCGGCGGGATGTCGCTTTGCAGCATACAGCAGGGTTACCCGTTTATATTCCGACAATGCGTGCTAACATGGCGCGAATCAGCAACGGCCCACGCCCATGAAAAAATCCACCCCGACCATTCGCGACGTCGCCGCAGCCGCCCAGGTTTCGACCGCCACGGTATCGAAATACATCAACGGCGCGCAACGGTTCTCTCCCAAGGTCGAGGCGGCGCTGGCCACCGCCATCGCCAACCTGGGCTACAAGTCCAACCCGCTGGCGAAGTCGATGATTACCGGTCGCACCAATACCATCGGCCTGTCGGTCCTGGACATCACCAACCCGCACTTCTCCAGCATCCTGAAGGGCGCAAGCCGGGTCGCCAACGACCACGGCTATTCGGTGCTGCTGGCCGATACCGAGGAAACCCCGAGCCGCGAACGGCGCACACTGGAAGACCTGAGCCTGCGCGTGGACGGCATGATCGTGTTCTCGCGCATGCGCGAACACGAGATGGGCTGGATGGCCGAGATCGACAAGCCGCTGGTGTTCTTCGGTAGCCTGAACGAGCTGCCTATCCCCACCGTCGCCTCCGACGACCACGGCGGCGCCTTCATGCTGTGCCAGCACCTGCGCATGCTGGGCCACAAGCGTATCGCCTACCTCGGCTTTTCCAAGTCGCGCCGCGACGAGGAACGCCTCGGCGGCATCCGCGAATGCCTGGACGGGACCGGCATCGCGCTGACCATCTTCGACGCCGACGCGCCTTCGCTGGCCGAGGGCGAGCGCCTGTGTTCCAGCATCATGCTGGGCAGCGGGCGCCCGGACGCGCTGATCTGCTACAACGACCTGATGGCGCTCGGCTTCATGAAGGAAGCGGAGAACCTGGGCGTGGTGATCCCGCGCGACATTTCCGTGGTCGGCTTCGACAATATCCCATACGGCAAATACACGACACCGGCACTGACCACGGTCGACCTGCAGAGCGAACGCATGGGCGCGACCGCCATGGACAAGCTGCTGGCCGTGATCCGCGGCGAACAGGTCGACAAGCTCACCCGCATTGCGCCGCAGCTGATCCTGCGCGCCTCGACTGTGGCGCGAAGCTGACGCCAGACAGCGCAAATTGGCAGCTTCCACGTTTACTTTCCCGAAGAGTTGGCCTATCTTAGGAAAACGTTTAACAAAAGGAGACTGCTTCACCATGCGCATCACCCTCCCCGCGCTCGTGGCGGCGGCCGTGCTGGCCGTCCCGGCCCACGCCGCAGCGCCGCTGCACCAGACGGTCGAACAAGCCTATCCGCAGCTGGAATACTTCTTCCAGAAGCTGACCCAGGAACAAGGCAAGCTGACCATGGATGGCACCAAGCCGTTCGAAAGCCACGACAAATTCCTGCCCGGTAAAATCGCCGCCGGCCTGGCCGACCTGCTGCTGCACACGCCCGCCGACGACCCGCGCCTGCCCGGCATGCTGCGCGACTACGCCGCGATCGCGGACCTCACGGTCGGCATGGAGAACGACACCTGGGGCATCTACTACTACATCGGTTCGCTGTACAAGCTGAAGCAGGCCGGCCTGCTGGACCGCGCGATCTCGCCCGCCACACTGGAAACCCTGCGCAAGAAGCTCGACTGGCGCACCTTCGTGCGGCAGCCAAGCTTCGAGCTGATCAATCTGCCGACCAACTACTTCGGTGTCGCCTTCAGCATCGCGCGCCTGCGCCTGCTGATGGGTTGGGAAGATGCGAGCGCGAGCGAGGTCCTGCTGGACAAGATGCTCAAGCACTACGCGACCTATTCCGGCACCTACGGCTTCTCCGACGAGACCGATGGCCAGGGCCGCTTCGACCGCTACAGCATCCTGCTGGCCGCCGAAATCTGCGAGCGCTTCATCGAGACCGGCATGACCGTGACGCCGGAGCTGAAGGCGCTGCTGCGCAAATCGGCCGACATCGCGCTGAACGCCGCCAGCGCCGACGGTACCGGCCTGACCATGGGCCGCAGCCTCGGGCCCTACGGCGAGACCGCGATGCTGGAGATCCTGTCGACCGCCGCCTACCTCGGCGTGCTGACGCCGGAGGAAAAGGAATACGCCTACGCCTACTCGGCGCGCATCGGCGAGCGCTACATGAAGTTCTGGTTCGATCCGCAGATGCACTCGGTCGATATGTGGAACAAGGGCCGCCGCACCGACAACTATCGCGGCAAGCACCGCATCCTCGGCGAGAACTTCTCGCTTCTGCACCAGCTGATCACCACCGACGACATGTGGAACAAGGCCGGCATGAAGGGCGCCGCGCCGCGTGCGGACCTGGATGCGTGGCTCAAGCGCGCACGCCCCGCGTTCAGCCTGACCCGCTTCGCCAGCGGCGAATACGACCGCGCGCTGGCCGTCTGGCGCGATGGCGAGCATGTGTTCAGCCTGTCGATGATCAACGGCGGCCCGAGCCAGCACGCCAACAGCCCTTACTATCCGCTGCCGTTCTCGTACGGGATCGTGTCCGGCATCGCCGACAGCGGCGCCGCGCGGCCGCAGCTGCTGCCGAAGTTCAAACTGGCCGACGGCAGCGAGTTGATCGCCACGGCATACCTGAAGGACATCCGCACCGAGACCAAGGGCGATACCCATCGCGTCACCTGGCACCAGGATGCGCTCGACCGCCTCGGCAAGCCGGAGCCGCTCAAGGACACGCGCATCACGGTCGACACCGAGTACACCTTGCGGCACGGCGTCATCACACGCACCGACACCTACCGCGCCGCGGCGCCGGTCGATGTGGCGAGCCTGGACTTCGAGTTTGCTTCGTTCTCGGATGGCGCCAGCATCGATGGCAATACCGTCAGCTTCAAGGACGGCGCGGTAAGGAGCTTCACGGTGACGGGCCTGCAATCCTGCCAGGCCAGCCCCACCAACGGCAACGAGAAGTATCGGGCGCCGTATGGACCGATGGCGAGCGTAGTGTCCTGCCACAGCGGCGCGTTCAAGATGGACCAGCCGCTGACGATCACGTGGACCATGCGCTACCAATAACCCGCGTCGTCCCCGCGCAGGCGGGGACCCATGGAACCTGTGCGTAGTCGAACGTTCGACCTTCGACAACTCAGGCTGTCCATGCTCCGCCTGCGCGGATAGTCGTTCCCGGCAGTGCCGGGAACGACTTCAAATCAAGCCCCCTTGACGTGCTCCAGCGGATTGGCGAGATTGCGGTCACCGCCCATGCGCGGATCGAAATTCTTCGCCGGCAGCCGTACCGGCGCCGCCAGCTGGCCGCCGTGGCGCTGGTAGATCGCGATCCAGCCCGGCTCGCTGGCGCGCTCCTGTTCGAAGCCCGTCATCTTCTGCAGGATGGCCGGATCCTCCACCCCTGCCATCGAGAACGCGACCAGCTTGTCCAGCGGCGCGGCCTGCACATCCAGGATCGAGGCCATCATCGCCAGCGGCGCCGCCGCGAACAGGTGATAGTTCAGCGCGCGCCCCGCGCGTGCGAGTTCCAGTGGCAGCGAACCATCCGGCTGCACCTGCGTCATCGCGAAATCGAAGACCTTGCGCCCCCACGCCAGGCTGCGCGCATCGTGGGTGACCGCGCCGGTCGCGGTGACGGCCAGGCCCTCCCAGTAGTAGTGGTTGTTGCGGGCGCCCTTGTGCGCGTCCGAGTGGCGCATCGTCGCATCGGCCAAAGCCAGCAGCCAGTCGTCGATGCGCTTGCGCTCCTCCGGCGACGCCGCGCCCTGCACCCGCGCGTAACTCAGCGCCAGCCCGGCCAGCGCCCATTTGCGCGTGTAGAAGGACTGCTGGGTCGTCATCTTGCCGAGCATCGCGTTCTGGCCCGCCCACGCCGACAGCCAGCCAAGCGCACAGCGCGCATCGCTGTCCTTGCGGCGTTCCTGCCACGCCGACGCCGTACGCGCGACCATGCGGACGAATTCGTCGACCGGCTTGGTCGCGGCCTCGTTGCGCGCCTTGAGCGCCGGATCGATGATCGAGTGGTGGCTGTCTGTGTAGTAGCTGTTGGCGTCGATGTCGATCACCGGCGGCGGGGCGGGCTCGCAGGCTGCCAGCACCTGCCTGCCGGCCAATGCCAGCAGCAGGACGGCGGCGCGCAGGCCGGTGCGTGGAAGGAAGCGGTCGGTGGTATCGCGGTGCTGCATGGAGTCTCCTTTGGAGCGTTTGAAGCAAACGTTTTACCTTGATTCCTCGTAAGTACGCTTGCGTTATCGATGTCGAACGAGACTATAATAAGTTAAACGTTTTCTTTAATCCATCGCGAAAGTAGATCGAGACATGGAATTGACCGTCCGCTTGCGTTGCAGCGCCCGCCTCCTGCTCCTCCCCGCCGCCCTGCTCGGCGCATTTGCCACCCCTGTCCTGCATGCCGCGCCCGAAGTCTCCAGCGTCGCCGGCGAAGCGGCGCAAGCGCAGGCCGCCGTGATGGCCGCCATGGAGCGGGTCGCCGACTGGCAGCTCGCACACCCGAGCGCGCATCGCCCGGACGAGTGGACCCAGGGCGTCGGCCATGCCGGCTTCATGGCCCTGTCCAACCTGTCCACGACGCGCAAGTATCGCGACGCGATGGTGGCGATGGGCGAACAGAATGGCTGGAAGCCGGGACCGCGCGCCTATCACGCGGACGACCACGTGGTCGGCCAGACCTATCTCGAACTCTACCTGCAATTGCGCGAGCCGGCGATGCTGGCCGGCCTGCGCGAACGCTTCGACGACATCCTCGCCCACCCGCGCGAAGGCACGCTCGAATTCACCGTGCCCGGCAACCAGGACCGCTGGTCATGGTGCGACGCCCTGTTCATGGGACCGCCGGCCTGGATGCGCATGTACGCCGCCACCGGCGATACGCGCTACCTCGACCATGCGGTCGAAGGCTGGTGGCGCACTTCCGACTACCTGTACGACAAACAAGAGCACCTGTACTACCGCGACAGCAATTACTTCACGCAGCGCGAGGCGAACGGCAAGAAGGTGTTCTGGGCCCGCGGAAACGGCTGGGTGATGGCTGGTCTCGCGCGCACGCTGCAATACCTGCCCGCCGAACATCCGTCCCGAGCGAAGTTCGAGGAGCAGTTCCGCGACATGGCGTCGGCGGTCGCCGCCCTGCAGCAGGACGACGGCATGTGGCGCGCCAGCCTGCTCGATCCCGCGGCCTACCCCGCCCGCGAAACCAGCGGCACCGGCCTGTTCACCTACGCCCTCGCCTGGGGCATCAACCAGGGCATGCTCGAGCGCTCCCGCTACGAACCGGCCGTACGCCGGGCATGGAACGCACTGGCCGCCAGCGTCCAGCCGGACGGCAAACTCACCCACGTGCAGCCGATCGGCCGCGCGCCGGTCGGCTTCCCGGAAGACGCCACCGAGGTGTATGGCGTCGGCGCCTTCCTGCTGGCCGGCAGCGAGGTATTCCGCATGGACCTGCAACAACGCACCGCGCCGACGGTGCTCACCGCCGCGAACCCCGGCGACTTCTACCGGGCCGACGAGACCATCGAGGTGAAGGCGCCGCGCGCGCCCGTGGTCGTGATGGAGGCCGATACCTCGCGCATCCTGCCGACCCAGCAGCTGGGCGACAAGCTTCTGTTCCAGGCGAACTTCGCACCCGGCCAGCAGCGCCGCTTCCTGTTGTTCCCGGCCGCCGCGCTGCCGCCGCAGGCGCCGCCGGACATCAAGGCGCACGCCCGCTTCGTCCCGGAGCGCTACGACGACTTCGCATGGGAGAGCGATCGCATCGCGCACCGCATGTACGGCCCCGCGATCCTGAAAGTGCCGAAGGAGCATGTCGGCAGCGGCGTCGACGTCTGGGTCAAGCGGGTACGCCGGCCCATCGTCGACCTGTGGTACAAGCGCGGCGAATACCACGTCGACCACGGCGAAGGCCTGGACAACTACGACGTCGGCACCGGGCGCGGTTGCGGCGGCGCCGAGATCTTCAGCGCCGGCAAGGCCTATCCCGCGCCGGTCTACTCCAGCTGGAAGCTGCTGGCCGACGGTCCGCTGCGGGCAGCATTCGAACTGCGCTACGAGGGCTGGAACGCGGGCGGCCAGCGCATCTCGGAAACCAAGAGGATTTCGATCGATGCCGGATCGAACTTCAGCCGCGTCGAAAGCGTGTATGCCAGCGATCGTCGCGATGCGCTGCAGGTCGGGGTCGGCATCGCCCAGCGCAAGGGCGACGGCCGCCTGCTCAAGGACGAAGCAGCGGGCTGGATGAGCTACTGGCAGCCGGAGAACGCGCCGAACGGGAACACGGCCTGCGCCATCGTCGTGCCGGGCCAGAAGACCCAGGCCACCACCGACGGCGGCGACGCGGTCCTGATGGGCCAGGCCCAGCCGGGATGGCCCTTCGTCTACTACCTCGGCGCGGGCTGGAGCAAGAGCGGCGATTTCGCCGATGCGCAAGCGTGGGAAGCGCAGGTGCGCAACGTCGCCGCGCGCGCCGCCAGGCCGCTCAAGGTCAGCGTGGCGGAATGAAGCTGCGCGCACTGATCCTCGCACTGTCGCTGGCCGGCTGCCTGGCGTCCGGCGCGCAAGCGCAATCTGTCGATGTCGCGCAGCTTGACCGCACGCGGGTCCTGCATGCCGCGCAGGCCGGCCTGGCCGATGCGCCGCAGACCATCACCTCCTTTCCTGCCGCGCGCAGCAGCGGCGGCCTGCACGACTTCTACTCCGAAGGCGACTACTGGTGGCCCGACCCGGCGCACCCCGGCGGCCCCTACATCCAGCGCGACGGGCTGACCAATCCGGACAATTTCGTCGAACACCGCCGCGCCCTGCTCCGCCTGTCGGTGCAAGTGCCGGAACTGGTGGCGGCATGGAAGCTCAGCGGCGACAGGCGCTACGCCGACCATGCCGCCGCCCACCTGCGCGCCTGGTTCATCGATCCGGCCACGCGCCTGAACCCGAACCTGCAATACGCGCAAGCGATCTTCGGCCGCTCGACCGGCCGCGGCATCGGCATCATCGATACCGTGCACCTGGTCGAAGTCGCGCGTGCGATCGAAGTGCTGGAAACCGGCGATGCACTCTCGAAGGCCGAGCGGGCGCAGGTGGCGCAGTGGTTCGCGGAGTACCTGAAATGGATCACCGAAAGCAGGAACGGCCAGGACGAACGCGATGCAAAGAACAACCACGGCAGCTGCTGGCTCTTGCAGGTGGCCGCGTTTGCCCACCTGACCGGCAACCAGGATCTGCTCGCGTACGCGCGCGAGCGCTTCAAGACCGTACTGC
>JAEWEK010000350.1 GCA_023389425.1 Pseudomonadota bacterium
ACCTCGACCGGCGCAGGGATGTCGAGCACCGGAGCAACTTCGACAGCGACTGCCGGCGCCGGCGCAACTTCTGCCTGCGCGGCCACCGGAGCCACTTCCACCGGCGCAGGCGCCGCTTCTTCAACCGGTGCCGGAGCAGCTTGCTCTGCATCAGGCGCACCCATCATCGCAGCCGTCGGGAAGACCCACGCGGTTGCGGTCGGGCCCGGCTGGGCATGCGATGCCTGAACGGCTGCGGCTGCCTGCGGTGCTTTTTCTGCAGCACGTGCCGCCGTCATCGACGCCGCGGTCGGGAACGGCCACGGCGCGTTCAGGTCAGCAGTTGCTGCCTGGCGTGCCTCGGCCTGCAGCTTTGCGGCTTCCTGGTCGGCAACCGGAGTGAATGCCTGCTCGGCGTTCTCCGTGCCTTCGCCCTGCTCGCGCTCGCGGCGGTTGCGGTTGCGGCCGCCACGACGGCGGCGGCGACGCGGCTCATCGCCACCTTCGCCTTGCTCCGCGTCCGGGCCACCGGCCAGGTTCACTGCATGCTCGAGTTCGTCACCGTGGGGTGCGCTCGCGGACTCGCTTTCCGGCACCGCGACCACTTGCGCCAGATTCGGTTCCTCGGATTTTGCCTCGGCTGCCGGGAAGCGTTCGCCGCGCTCGCGCTGCTGGCGCTGGCCGCGCTCACCGCGTTCCGCTTTCTCAGGACGTTCGGCTTTTTCCGGACGCTCGCCACGCTCCGCGCGTTCACCGCGCTGGGTTTGCGCTTCAACCGGCTCGCGCTGCTCGCGCGGCTGGCGTTGCTGACGCTGGCGTCCGCCTTTGCTTTCGGTGCCTTCCGTTGCCTTGACGGTCTCATCCTGCTGGGCCTTGGCGACCGGTTCGCGCTCTTCGCGCTCGCGTCCACCTTGCTTGCCGTTACGGCCACCGCGGCCGCGTTGCTGGTTGCGGCCGCCGCGATCGCCGCGTTCGCCACCACCCGCTGGCTTCACTGCCGGCGTTGCCGGAGCCTTTGCGGGAGCAGGTGCGACCGGTGCCGGGACGCCGAAGAAGAAATTGCGCAGGCGTGCGAAGAAACCGATCTCGGCCGGCGACTGCGCCGCCGGTGCGGCCGGGGCTGCCGGCTTCGCGGCCGGCTTGGCGGCCACTTCGCTGCGATCCACCAGCGGTGCCGGTTGTGCCGGGGTAATGGTCTTGACGACAGCTTCCTGGCGCGGACGGGTTTCTTCCTTCTGGCGCTTGGAGAAGCCCATGTCGGTTTCGGCGGCCTCGGCCAGGGTGTAGCTGGCGGCGGCGTCTTCCAGGCGCGGGTCGTCGTGCTTGATGCGCTCGAGCTTGTAGTGCGGCGTCTCCAGATGCTTGTTCGGGATCAGGATGACGGCGATCTTGTGACGATTCTCGATCTTGAGCACTTCGCCGCGCTTTTCGTTGAGCAGGAAGGCAGCAACATCGACCGGCACTTGCACGTGGATGGTCGCCGAGTTTTCCTTCATCGCCTCTTCCTGGATGATGCGCAGGACTTGCAGGGCGGACGATTCGGTGTCGCGGATGTGGCCGGTGCCGGAGCAGCGCGGGCAGGTGACGTGAGAGCCTTCCGACAGCGACGGACGCAGGCGCTGACGCGACAGCTCCATCAGGCCGAAGCGGGAGATCTTGCCCATCTGGACGCGCGCACGGTCGTGGTGCAGGGCATCCTTCAGGCGCTGCTCGACTTCGCGCTGGTTCTTGGCCACTTCCATGTCGATGAAGTCGATCACGATCAGGCCGCCCAGGTCGCGCAGGCGCAGCTGGCGGGCCACTTCGTCGGCCGCTTCGCAGTTGGTATTGAAGGCGGTGGTCTCGATGTCCGAGCCGCGCGTGGCGCGCGCCGAGTTGACGTCGATGGACACCAGCGCTTCGGTGTGGTCGATGACGATCGCGCCGCCCGAGGGCAGCGGGACGGTGCGCGAGTACGCGGTCTCGATCTGGTGTTCGATCTGGAAACGCGAGAACAGCGGCACGTCGTCGCTGTAACGCTTCACGCGGTGCACCATGTCGGGCATCACGTGGCTCATGAACTGGTGGGCCTGGTCGTAGATCTCGTCGGTATCGATCAGGATCTCGCCGATATCAGGCTGGAAGTAGTCGCGGATCGCGCGGATCACGAGCGACGATTCCTGGTAAATGAGGAAGGCGCCCGGGGCCGACTTGCCGGCGCCTTCGATCGCGCGCCACAGCTGCATCAGGTAGTTCAGGTCCCACTGCAGCTCGTCGACGTTGCGGCCGATGCCGGCGGTGCGGGCAATCACCGACATGCCTTGCGGCAGGTCGAGCTTGTCCATGGTTTCGCGCAGTTCCTGCCGTTCTTCGCCTTCGACACGGCGCGAGACGCCGCCGCCGCGCGGGTTGTTCGGCATCAGCACCAGGTAGCGGCCGGCCAGCGAGATGAACGAGGTCAGGGCCGCGCCCTTGTTGCCGCGTTCCTCTTTCTCGACCTGCACCATGATTTCCTGGCCTTCGCGCAGCGCCTCTTTAATGGTGGCATTGCGCACGTCCACGCCGTCGCGGAAGTAGGACCGGGCGACTTCCTTGAACGGCAGGAAGCCGTGGCGCTCTTCGCCGTAGCTGACGAAGCAGGCTTCGAGCGACGGTTCGATGCGGGTGATGACGCCTTTGTAGATGTTCGACTTGCGCTGTTCGCGACCAGCCGTCTCGATGTCGATATCGATCAGTTTCTGACCGTCGACGATGGCTACGCGCAGCTCCTCCTGCTGCGTAGCATTAAACAACATACGTTTCATTTTTATAAACTCCGCGACCCATAGGTCGTTCCAGGCCGCCTTGTCAGGGCGGCAAATACAAGGAAGCACGCGGGGAGGGGAGAGTTGGAGGGTGGGTATGCCCTACTCCTGCGGCACGGCGACGCACGGCGTCGCAGCCCGCAACAGGGCGCGGATGGAGTCAATCGTCATTGCCGCGCGCACCGTAACGCCTGCAACTATCTGCGTGCGGCCCAAAGTGGGGCGGCACAGCAGCAGCCAGGCGATGTGCAACAGCATGCCAAACCGTAGCCAGCGAACAAACCAAGACTTCGATACCAGGCGAAAAATCAGCCTTTATTCACGAGCCTTCTGGATGAGGCCTACATCGGGTCGGGCGAAAACGGCAAGCGTTATCGACGCCATCAACCAGCGAGCCCGCCTTGCGGCTGGCTTGCCGGTACTTATCCTTACAATTCCAAACAATCCATTCCTGCATTCCTCACGCGCTACCCGGCTGCAACTGCGGTGCAGCCCAAGCTCGCGCGGGAACGTGCGTACGCTAATTCCCCATCGATATGCATTGATTTGCGGGGCCGACGGGGGCGCCCCTGTGTAAAATATCGTTTTAATTCTTACACAAGCAGAGGTTTGACCGCCGCCTGTCGATTATATATTCAAAATGAAGGACTTAAAGAGAATTTCTGGGAAGACAGGAGAAACGATGAAGCAAAACGCTGTTGTTCCCCCTTCATCGCAGGCCGCTGCGCAAGTGCAGCTTGTCACAATTACCGAAGAAGAAGCCGGTCAGCGCATCGACAACTTCCTGCTGCGGGTGTGCAAAGGCGTGCCCAAGAGCCATGTGTACCGCATCCTGCGCTCGGGTGAGGTGCGGGTGAACAAGGGACGCATCGACCAGCTGTACCGGCTGGCAGAGGGCGATATCGTGCGCATTCCGCCGGTGCGCATGGCCGATCGCAGCGCCGCCGCGCCTGTCCCCGGCGCGCAGTTTCCGATCATTTACGAGGACAATCACCTGCTGGTGATCGACAAGCCGGCCGGGGTGGCGGTGCATGGCGGCTCGGGTGTGTCCTATGGCGTCATCGAGCAGTTGCGGGCCGCGCGCCCGGAGGCCAAGTTCCTGGAGCTGGTGCACCGGCTGGATCGGGAAACTTCGGGCTTATTGTTGCTCGCGAAGAAACGTTCTGCGCTCACCAATCTGCATGAACAGATGCGCGAAGGCGACACGGACAAGCGCTACCTGACGGCAGTGTTCGGCGACTGGCGCAATAAACGCCAGCACGTGAAGTTGCCGCTGCATAAGTTCACGACGCCGGACGGGGAGCGGCGGGTGGTGGTGCAGGCCGGCGGCATGGAATCGCACACGGTGTTCAGCCTGATCCGTAAATGGGAACGTTTCGCCTTCCTGGAGGCAGAACTGAAGACTGGGCGCACGCACCAGATTCGCGTTCATCTGGCATCTAGCGGCTTCCCCATTCTAGGTGACGAGAAATACGGCGATTTTGCGCTAAACCGCCAGCTGCAGAAGGCCGGGGACGACCATGGCCCGCTGCGCCGCATGTTTCTTCATGCACATCAAATCACCTTCACCCATCCTGATTCCGGGAAAGAAATGACATTGAAGGCGCCCTTGCCCGCAGAATGCGAGCGATTCTTGGTAAGCTTGGGGCAAGCAAAAGGATAACGATCGCGTCGCGCCCTAGCCCGTCGTTCCCGCGCAGGCGGGAACCCCATTTTGCCGGCAAACCACAGCCGCTTTGGGCGGATGGATCACTTGATCGCGACGCAAACACAATAATAGAGGAGCTGGCCGCAAGCGCAGCCAAAACACATGCCACGCAAGAAATTCGATCTCATCGTCTTTGACTGGGACGGCACGCTGATGGACAGCACCGCCACCATCGTCAAAAGCATCCAGTCGGCCGCCAAGGACGTCGGCGTCGCTCCGCCGAGCGACCAGGCGGCTGCGCACGTCATCGGACTTCGACTCGCCGAGGCCATGCAAACCGTCATCCCGGACATCGATCCGGATTTGTATCCCAAGATGGTGGAGCGCTATCGCTACCATTACCTGACGAAGGACCACGAACTGGTGCTGTTCCCGGGAGTTCGCGAAATGTTGGAAGAACTTTCTCAGGAGGGATACTTCCTTGCCGTGGCCACGGGAAAGAGCCGCGTGGGCCTTAACCGGGCGCTCAACGCGGTCGGCCTGCTCTCTCTGTTCGACGCAACCCGTTGCGCGGACGAGACATTCTCCAAGCCGCATCCGGCCATGCTGCAGGAACTGACCAGGGAGCTGGGCCAGGACCTGCGCCGAACAGCCATGATCGGCGACACGACGCACGACTTGCTCATGGCGAATAACGCTGGCGCAAGCGGTATCGCCGTCGAATACGGTGCGCACCCGGTGCACCAGCTGGAAGCCTGCAAGCCCGTGTTCTCGGCCAAGACGGTTGCCGAGCTGCATCAATGGTTGACCGAGAACGCGTGATGCAAGAAGTGTTCATCTGCGAGTCCGGCGCGCTGGAGGAGGGCGGCAAGGGTGTGCGCTTTCCTGTGCTGGCGTTCGGCGACGAAGCGACCGGTTTCGTGGTGCGATACGACGGGAAGCCGTATGCTTACCTGAACCGCTGCGCCCACGTGCCGATCGAGCTGGACTGGTTTCAGGGCGAGTTTTTTGAATCCAGCGGCTTGTACCTGATGTGCTCGACGCACGGCGCAATTTACTTGCCGGACAGCGGCGCCTGCGCCGGCGGTCCGTGCAACGGCGGCAGGCTTCGTCCGATCCAGGTGTGCGAAGTCGATGGAAAGGTATTTTGGCAGCCGGACGACCACATCAAGCCTTCGGCTGCAGTGGCTGCAAGCTGAACAGACGAGCCGCCCGAAGAAGATACCGTCGTTCCCGCGAAGGCGGGAACCCCATTCCGCCCGCGTCATCAGCAAACTCGAAGCAACCTGCATCAGTTGCAAGCGCCCCGGTAACAATCGGTTTAACCGCGGCGTGATGCCCCAAGCACGCTGACCTCACTCAATCTTTACCTTGAAAGTTCGCATCCATGTTCTATATTTACGAATGTAGTTCCCATTAGGAGACGAAACGAACTTTCAGCCTCTTCTCATCAGTTTCGGACAAGGACTACAAAGACGTACGCCAAAGTACGATTCGAGAGAAATCACTTCCTCATGACGATCCCCTTCGGGGAAAGAAAACGACGGCCTTCGCCGTCGTTTTCTCTATTTACGACGGCCTGTCAGCGACGAGGTCGATATCGTCATGCTGGACAAACCCGCCATCGTCCAGCCAGGCCTGGAAATCCCTTTGCGCCTTTGCAAGCCATGCGGCGCGCAGCGGTGGATGTGAATGATGTAACTGTGGCTCGGCGCCACTCATCCAGCGTGCAAGCGCCAGGCGGGTCGGGAAAATGGCAGACTGCTCTCGTGCAAGGTCTATGCGTTCTTCAGGGCTAAGCTGCCCAACATTCACAATTTGCATCATGGCCTCGTGGCGTCACTGGTTTGTTCCTAACGGATGACCTAGAAAAGGATGGTCCCGTTAGTCCGATTCCTACTTGACGCTAAGTGTATCCATCGGAAAATTCCGACACTTGAGCCAAATCAAACGAACGACACGATGCGAGCTCGGCAGTATGCGTCCTCCGGCTGTCGCTTTGACCGCGATGGGCCTTCTGTTACAGTCTCGCCCATGAGCAAAATCTCCCTAGACCGCATCCTCCAGTCGCAAGGCTTCGGCAGCCGCAAGTACTGCCGCGCGCTGATCGAAGACGGCGACGTCGCCATCGGCGGCAAAGTCCAGACTAACTATAAGACGCTGGTCGAAACCGATGGCCTGGTGCTGACCGTGTTCGACGAGGACTGGACGTATCGCGAGCATGTCTACATCGCCCTGTACAAGCC
>JAEWEK010000386.1 GCA_023389425.1 Pseudomonadota bacterium
CGCGGTAGAGATGCTCGACGCCGGCCAGCATATTGCGTTTGGCCACGTCCAGTTGCGACTCGGTGAAGCCGAACTGGCGCGCGCGCTCGTTCTCCTGCACCAGCGCATCGATGGCCGCGCCGACGCCCGCCTTGCCGACGGTGGCGGAGGCCATGTACATGCGTTGGTTGACGCCGAACGGCGACGCGCCTTCGCCGGCGATGCCGCGCACCAGCGGCGGATCGCCCACTTGCGTCAGGCCGCCGAAGCGCGTGCCCATCATCGTCGCGAACAGGACCTTGACCAGATCCTGGCGGTAGTCGCCGATCGTGGCGGCGGGCTTGCGCTGGTAAATCGAATAGTTCAGCTGCACGCTGTTGCTCGGCGCTTCCTTGTCGATGTAGACCAGCGCGTCCGGCTCGCCCATCGGCGGCAGCGGGAACGTCGCCCGCGGGCGCGGCGAGGCCGGCATCTTCAGGTGGCCGAAGTGGGCTTTTACCATGCGCTCCGCTTCCGCCGGGTCGACGTCGCCCACCACGACCACGGCCATCAGGTCCGGCCGGTACCAGTCGCGGTAGAAGCGGCGGATCGCATCCGGCGTGGCGTGCGCGATCGAATCCTCGGTGCCGATCGGCAGCCGGTCCTGGTAGCGCGAGCCATTGGCCAGCTTGGGCAGCATCGCTTCCAGCGAGCGCATGCCGACGCCGCTGCGCAGGCGCTTCTCTTCCAGGATGATGTTGCGCTCGTCCTCGATCTCCTTGCTGCCGAGCGTCATGCCGCCGGCCCAGTCTTCCAGCACCTGGAAGCCCTTGTCGAGGTTGCCCGGCTTGTCGGTCGGCACCGGCAGCATGTAGATGGTCTGGTCGAAGCCGGTGCTGGCGTTCAGGTCGGCGCCGAAACGCACGCCGATCGATTGCAGGTAGGCCACCAGTTCATGCTTCTTGAAATGGGTGCTGCCGTTGAAGCCCATGTGCTCGACGAAGTGGGCCATGCCGCGCTGATCCTCGTCCTCGAGGATCGAGCCGGCATTGACCACGAGGCGCAGTTCGACGCGCTGGGCCGGCTTGGCGTTGTGCTGGATGTAGTAGCTCAGGCCGTTGTCCAGCTTGCCGAGCTTGAGCCTGGGATTGATCGGCAGCGGATCGGTCAGCGCCGGCGCGGCGTGCACCAGGCTGGCAGCGGCGGCCAGGGCCAGCGCGGACATGATCCGCGGGCCCAGGCGATGCAGGGGAAATGTGTGGGACATCCGTGTCATCTTTATCGTTTTTGTCAGGTAAAAAAAACCGCCGCTCCCGTGCGAGCGGGAGCGGCGGCTTACAGGCAAGCGCCCGAGGTCACTTAGTGCGTGGCGGCGCTGGCGGCGGCCGGGGCGTTCTTCACGTACTTGTCGAACCAGTTCAGCATTTCATAGACCAGCTGCTCGTTCGATTCGCGCGCCGCGTACCAGTGCGGCTCGTGCGGCAGCATCACCAGGCGGGTCACGCCGCCGTTGCCGCGCAGGGCTTCGAACAGCTTGACCGATTGCAGCGGCGTGGTGCCCGGGTTGGCGTCGTCGCTGCCATGCACGATCAGCAGCGGTGTCTTCAGCTTGTCGGCGTAGAAGAAGGTCGATGCCTTGGTGTAGACGTCCGGCGCTTCCCACACGGAGCGGCGCTCGTTCTGGAAACCGAACGGGGTCAGCGACTTGTTGTACGAACCGCTGGTGGCCGCGCCGGCGCGGAACAGGTCGGAGTGCGCCAGCAGGTTGGCGGTCATCAGCGCGCCGTGGCTGTGGCCGGTCACGCCGACACGGTTCGGGTCGGTCACGCCCAGGCGCACCGCTTCGTCGACAGCGGCCTTGGCGTTGGCGACCAGCTGCTCGGTGTAGCTGTCATATGCCTTGCGCGGATCGCCGACGATCGGGAAGGCCGCGGCGTCGATGATGGCATAGCCCGACAGCAGCAGGAGCTTGTACTGGCGCAGGCGGGTGAAGGTGGCTTGCGAACCGGTGGTCTGGCCGGCCTTGGACGCGTCCGCGTAATCCATCGGGTAGGCGTTCAGGATGGTCGGCAGGCGCGTACCTTCCTTGTAGCCCGGCGGGGTGTACAGGGTGAACGACAGGTCGATACCGTCGGCGCGCTTGTACTTCACCAGGCGCTTCTTGATCTGGCGAACTTGCGGCACCGGATCGACCAGGTGGGTCAGCGCGACGCTGGTCGATGCGACGGCCGGCTCGCCGGCAGCGGCCTGGGTGGCGCCGCCCAGCGTGCGGACGAAGGCGTTCGGGGTGTCGTCGACGGTCTGGTACCAGGTCAGCAGGCGGCCCGTGTCGTTGCCGGCGAAGCCGAGGAAGGTTTCATACGAAGTTTTGCCGCTGCGGAACAGGCGCTCCGATTGCTGCGTCTTCAGGTTGAACTTGTCCAGGAACGGACGGTCGCCATCGGGCGAGGAACCGGCGCCGGACAGGAACATGGTATCGCCGTCGAGGCGGATCACATTGAAGCCGTTGGCCAGCTTGCGGCGCACCGGGTTGCCCGGGTTGCCGTATTTCTCGTCGCTCGACATGTCCCAGATCAGGCGGCGCGAATTCTTCGCATCGTCCACGTTGATCTGCCAGGTGCGGTGCCATTTGCGGTTGACGTCGTAGTCGCTCAGCAGGGCCACGCCCGGCTGTTCGGACCACGTCAAGCCGGCGTAGCGATGTTCGGTGCGGGTGATCTCGACCGGCGCGCCGGTGAACGGCGCCTTCAGCATCATCAACTTGTCGCGCTCGGTGGCCTTGACGTTCGGGTTGCCGCCATCCAGCGCCTCGGCCCAGACCAGGGTCGCGCCGTCGGTCGGACGCCAGCTGAAGTTGCGCGGCCCGGTCGGCACGCCGCGGTTCGGCACACGGTCGGCCAGCGGCAGCGCGGCGATCTCGCGCACCACCGGGTTGGCGCCCTTGGCCGGATGCTGGGACAGGTCCCACACGGTGACCTGCTTGGGGAAGCGGTCGAAGGTGGTGACATAGGAGTACGGCGGACGGATTTCCGTCACCAGCATGTGGTGGCCGTTCGGCGACACGCCCAGGTCCTCGTACATGCCGGGACGGCCGACCGGGGTGATCTTGCCTGTGGCGGCATCGACCAGTGCCAGCTGCGAGGTGCCGTAGAAGTTGAACAGCTCTTCGTCGTGGCGGTTGCGCAGGGTGTCGCGGTTTTCGTAGGTGCTGCTCTGGCCGGTGCCGCCCAGCGATTCCTGGATGCCCGGGCCATCCGAACCCGGCACTTCGGCCGGCGGCGCCTTCTGCGCGGACACCAGCTTGACCAGCAGGGTCTTCTGGTCCGGCATCCATTGCACCTGGTCGCCGAACATCTGGTTCAGGCGCACACCCGGCAGGCGGCGCACGGCGCCGGTCCTGGCATCGCCGACCCACAGCTCGACCGCCTCGGCGGTGATGTTCTCGAACACGAAGCGCTGGCCATCGGCGCTCCACACCGGCGGACGCGGGCAGGCGCCGGCCGGCAGCTTGACCGCTGTCTGCTTGCCGTCGGCAACCTGGACCAGGTCGATGGCGCTGACGCAAGGCGGAATGCCGTAGCCGCCCGGGGTGTCGTGCTGGCTATGGTTGCCCGGCTCGATGCGCACGCCGGCCAGGCGCAGGAAAGGCGTGGCCACTTTGCTGATCGACGGGTAATCCTGCATCGTGACCAGCATCAGCTTGTCGCGCGTCGGGCTGAGCGAAGGCGACGGCGGCGGCGAGGCGCGCATCACGTCGAGGATCTCCTTCGGCGGCTGGTTGTAGGCACTGGCGGCCGCGGTGTTGGCGGCAGCCGAGGTGGCTGCGATCGCGGCGGGCGCAATCGCAACCGCGAACGCGGCGCTGACGACGCCGCGCAACAGATATGTTCCCTGCATGTGTTTCTCCGGTTTTTTAGGATTTCATGGATGTACGGACTGGTTCACCGTCCTTACACCTGAACCGGAACATTGCCACGAAAATGTGCATACGGCAACACTAAATCGCTGCGCCTGTCGAAGATCCGGGCAAGATGCCATTCGCTCCAAGCAGGCGCAGCTTTGCATTTTCGAATTCGTGCGCTGAAAGGACGGACGCATCGCGCAGTTCCGCCAGCTTCTTCAGTTCGTCCGCAACCGAGCTGGGCAGCGGCGCCGGCTCGGGCGCGAGCGTGGCGAGCCGCTCCTGGTAATCCCTGTCGGCGCGCCGGATCGCGATGTCGATGACGCCCTTCCAGTGCAGCGCCTTGTTCATCGCCTGCTCGTAGAGAATGCCACCGCGCTTGACTTCCAGATTCAGCAGGGTCACGAAATGAAGGGGATCGCCGGTGTTGTCGACGACCAGCCGCAGGTCGATCCGCTTGACCTTGTCGTCCGACCTGGTCTTGCCGGACAGGCCGCCCACGATGAATCCGGCGCCGCCCGCTATTGCGCCGCCCACCAGGGCTCCCATCACCTGCGAGGATCGCACGGTTTTCGTGACCGATTGCCCATCTTCGTGGATCTCTACCGAGACAATATCGGCATACGAGACCACAACCGGGAAATGCTCGCCCATGAGGCTCTTCATCAGGCAAATCTTTTCCTGGTACTCGTCCACCGCAAGGCCAGATTTGCCATCGCAACCGGTAAGTTGCTGGGTCGGCGCGAAATCGTTGACACAGGAAAAGCTGTGCTCACATGCCTTCCTCCTTTGCGCTTCCCTCACGATCATGAGAATCACGTAGCCGATAATGGCAACGACCGCTACAACAATCCAGAATCCCATCTCTCCTCCCGTGTGATCGGTCTATAAAATTTGCTGGCGCTATGACCGGGCAAACACCTGCACCCGGGCCGGCGCCGGATTCGCCAATACGATGTCGCTGCCGATGCGCGTCAGGCCTGCATCACGCCATGCTGAACCGGCGAATGGTGAATTGGTGAACTGGATTACCCGGCCACCCGCGGCCAGCGAGCGCGCCCAGGTGCCCGCGATCCTTGCCGCCACATCGTCGGGCAGCGACCCCAGCGGCAGGCAGGAGACGACCGCCTTGACCGCGACCTGCCGCAACACCGGCGGCATATCGGCGGCATCGGCATGGATGACTTCGACGTGAGGGAAACGCCGCAGAAGAAGGCTGGCAAAGGTCGCCGACTTTTCGATGACGAGCAGCTTGCGCGATGGAATGCCGCTGCGCAGCAATGACTCGGTGATGACGCCGGTCTCGCCGCCCAGCTCGACCACCCACCCGTCGCCGGGACCGATCAGGGATGCCATCGTATCGCCCAGCCGGGCGGAACCCGGGCAGATGGCAGCGACCTCGCGCGGCGCGCGCATGATCTCGTTCAGCAGCATCGCCTTATGCGACAGATTTTCGATTCCGGGATTTTCCAAATACATGCCGGCCTCCCTGGCTTGGTTGAACTTGCGCGCTCAGCACGAGTCTGATGCGGTGCGCGAGGAAAGCGGCTACCACCGTCACGGCGGCGCCCCCGATCATATCGACGAGATAATGGCCGCCGTTGATCGGGGTCGAGACCAGCATCACGATGTTCAGGGCAAACACGTACCGGAACCCGTACAGCTCTCTGTACGCGTAGATGAGCATGAGGGCCATCACGGTATGGTAGGACGGAAAGGACACGATGCCTGCCAGTTCGCGGAAAGCGAAGTGGGTGAGGTGCCCTGCGCGCAGGGCAAGAAAATGGGGCAAGTGGACGGCGTCATCGAGGCCGACCTGATGGTAGTACAGCGTGCCTCCCGCTGGAAACAGGCCGGATAGAAACGAGGTCAGGATCAGGGCGATGGCACAGCCCCACCACAGTTCCTCGTTCCGGTCGTCGCGGCGAATATGAGCGAGGAAAATGATCGAACAGAATATTTGCGGCAGGCCGCTGAAGTAGGCGATCGTCAGCATCAGCCGCACATTGCTGTGTTCCTGCACGAAACCGTAAAAGCGCATCCAGTCGAAACCGAGCGCGCGGTCGGCGCGCGTGAACGCCTCGTCGAGCAGGGGCCGGTCCTCCGTCGCGCAAATGTAGCTCAGGATCACGCCCACGAGGGCAAGCACGATCCACAACGCGGCGTAGTATGACATTTCCGACAAGGCCGCACTGCGTCCGGACACGCCGTAGGCCACGCTGATCGCCGACAGAACCAGCGTCGCCCAGACAACCGGCGCGAAACCGGTAAAGACGACACCGTGCACCGACAACCACCCGAGCTCTCCCATCGCGAAGGCAGCAAGAAGCACGATCGGGGCCACCTTCCGTGCGACAGGTGGCCGCAGCGCAATGACAGCCGCATGCATCGATGCCATGTATCCCCCACGCCTACTTATCCGAACGCCCGCCGTCCCGCCGCACGCGGGCGGGACCATGAAACAGGTCCATTTGCAGCAATCCTAATAAGAAGTTGCTTGCCTCACATGGTAGTTTTGTCCCGGAAAAGGGGGGATTTTCGCGAGGGTGTCCCTCCTACAGGCTTTCCTGCAGGTAAGGAATCTTGAGATCGTCGTAGATCGCGTACACGGTCGCCAGCAGATTCTCCAGCTCCGGCGAACGGTCCATGTGGCGCACGCTGAACAGGATGGGCGAGAACGCATGCTTGTCCTCCAGCGGACGGTAGACGACGTTGCGGTGATGCATCCCCTGCACGCTTTCGGGCACGATGGAGATGCCCTGCCCGGCCGCCACCAGGCCGATCGCGATCTGCAGCTCGCGCACTTCGGTGACGTGGTCGGGCGCAAGGTTCGCTTCGCTGAACACGGCGAGCACCTGGTCGGCGAAGCTGGGCCGCGGCGCCTTCGGGTAGACCAGCAGCCGCTCGTGCACCAGCTCGATCAGGCGCAGGCCGCCCTCGCCCGCCGCCAGCCGGTGGCTGGGCGACATCGCCACCACCATCCTCTCCTCGCGCAGCAGGATGCGGCGGATGCTCGAATCCTCGCTCTTCAGCCGCCCGAAGCCGACGTCGATGCGGCCTTCCTTCAGGGCCTTCAGCTGCTCGATGGTGGTCATCTCGTGCAGCGTGACTTCCACCTCGGGATGGCGCTCGCGGTAGCGCCGCACGATCTCCGGCAGCTGTCCGTACAGGGTCGAGGCCACGAAGCCGATCGACAGCGTGCGTTCGAGCTGGCCGACGCGCTGCGTCATCGTCCTCAGCTCCCGCACCTGGTCCAGCAGCGGCTTGGCGTGGGCGAGGAAAAACTGGCCGGCCTCGGTCAGCTTCAAGGGACGCGAGCCCTTCTCGATCAGCGCCACGCCGAGATCTTCCTCGAGCTGCTGGATCTGCCGGCTCAGCGGCGGCTGGGCGATGTGCAGGCGCGCGGCGGCGCGGGTGAAGTTCTTCTCTTCCGCGACCGCGACGAAGTAGCGCAGGTGCCGCAATTCCATGTCTATACCTTACGGGTATTGAAGTGATACCAAATCGGTGTTGGACGGCCTCCCGCGAGGGGAATATCGTGGCATCACCTTAGCGCATTATACGCAACGCATATGATTGAAAAGATCGACACCTTCCTGGTGGACGTACCGACGATCCGGCCGCACAAGCTGTCCGTCGCCACCATGAGCACCCAGACCCTGGTACTGGTGCGCATCCTGTGCGCCGACGGTATCGCCGGCTGGGGCGAGGCCACCACCATCGGCGGCCTGGCCTACGGCGAAGAGAGCCCGGAAAGCATCAAGACCAATATCGACACCTACATTGCGCCGCTGCTGTCCGGCATGGACGCCAGCCAGCCGGCGAAGGCCATGGCGAAGGTGCGCAAGGGGATCCAGGGCAACCGCTTCGCCAAGTGCGCGATCGAGACCGCGCTGCTCGATGCCCAGGCGCGCCGCCTGGATGTGCCGCTTTCCGAGCTGCTGGGCGGGCGCGTGCGCGATGCGCTGCCGGTGGCGTGGACCCTCGCCAGCGGCGACACCTCCAAGGATATCGCCGAGGCCGAGAAGATGCTCGACCTGCGCCGCCACCGCATCTTCAAGCTGAAGATCGGCCTGCGCGCCGTGGATGACGACGTGGCGCACGTGCTGGCGATCAAGCGCGCATTGGGCGAGCGTGCCAGCGTGCGCGTCGACGTCAACCAGGCCTGGAGCGAGACGGACGCCGTGCGCGGCATCGCGCAGCTGGAGGCCGGCGGCGTCGACCTGGTCGAGCAGCCCGTCAAAGCCCGCAACCATGCCGCGCTGGCGCGCCTGAAGCAGCGCTTCGACGTCGCCATCATGGCCGACGAAGCCCTGCACGGCCCCGACGACGCGATGGCGCTGGCCCGCATGGACGCGGCCGACGTCTACGCCGTCAAGATCAACCAGTCGGGCGGCCTGCTGCCGGCCATCGAGGTGGCGACGGTGGCGCGCCTGGCTGGCATCGGCCTGTACGGCGGCACCATGCTCGAGGGCGGCATCGGCACCGCGGCCACCGCCCACGTCTGCTCGACCTTCGCCGAACTGGCCTGGGACACCGAGCTTTTCGGCCCGCTGCTGCTGACGCAGGAAGTGCTGCGCGAGCCGCTGGTCTACCGCGATTTCATGCTGCAGGTCCCGACCGGCCCTGGCCTGGGCGTCGAGATCGACATCGACAAGCTGCGCACCATGCAGCGCCACTGAACGGAGTATCCCATGCTGTTCCATGTACGAATGAACGTGAACCTGCCGGCGGCCATGCCGGCCGAGCAGGCCGCGCAGCTCAAGCAGACCGAGAAGGAATTCTCGCAGCGCCTGCAGCGCGAAGGCAAATGGCGCCACCTGTGGCGCATCGCCGGGCAGTACGCCAACGTCAGCATCTTCGACGTCGACAGCATCGACGAGCTGCACACCCTGCTCACCGCGCTGCCGCTGTTCCCCTACATGCAGGTCGAAGTGACGCCGCTGTGCCGGCATCCGTCGTCGATCCGCGACGACGACCGCTGACCCCAATTCGATTATCAGGAGGAGACATCCGATGAATCACGAACAGATCGACGCACTCACCGCCAAATTCGTGCAGGCGACACCGGGCCGCAGCGCGGATCCGCGCGTGCAGATGGTGGTGGGCCGCCTGCTGGCGGACCTGTGCAAGGCCATCGAGGACCTCGACATCACGCCGAGCGAATTCTGGAGCGGCGTGGCCTACATGTCCGCCGCCGGCAGCGCCAACGAACTGGGCCTGCTGGCCGCCGGCCTGGGTCTCGAACACTTCCTCGACCTGCGCGCCGACGAGGCCGAGCAGAAGGCCGGCCTGGCGGGCGGCACGCCGCGCACCATCGAAGGCCCGCTGTACGTGGCCGGCGCGCCCGAAAGCACCGGCTTCGCGCGGCTTGACGACGGCACCGAGAGCGACAAAGCCGACACCGTGTTCATGCAGGGCACCGTGTACGACCAGGACGGCAAGCCGCTGCCGGGCGCGAAAGTCGAAGTGTGGCACGCCAACCTGCTCGGCAACTACTCATTCTTCGACCGTAGCCAGTCCAGCTTCAATCTGCGCCGCTCGATCATCACGGACAAGGACGGCCGCTACCAGTTCCGCAGCATCATCCCGGTCGGCTACGGCTGCCCGCCGGAGGGCACCACCCAGCAGCTGCTGGACAAGCTGGGCCGCCACGGCCAGCGCCCGGCGCACATCCACTTCTTCGTCAGCGCGCCGGGCCAGCGCAAGCTGACCACCCAGATCAATATCGACGGCGACAAATACCTGTGGGACGACTTCGCATTCGCCACCCGCGAAGGCCTGGTGCCGCCGATCGTGCGCATCGACGATCCGGCCCGCATCGCCGACAAGCAGCTCGACAAACCCTATGCTTCGATCGACTTCGACTTTCACATGACGCGCGATAACGATGCGCTGGGCAGCGCCGAAGTCGAACGGATCCGCGCCGCGGCCTGAAGGAGCATACATGCCTCTCGCAGAAGCCGCAGGCATCCCCCTGCACTACCGCACCGATGGCGTCCGGTCGAGCCCCTGCCTGGTGCTGTCCAATTCCCTCGGCACCGATCTGTCGATGTGGGACGCGCAGGCAAGCCGGCTGGCTGCGGACTTTTTCGTCGTGCGCTACGATACCCGTGGCCACGGCAAGTCCGGCAACGGTGTCGGGCCCGCCAGTATTGACGATCTTGGCAACGACGTCCTGGCCCTGCTCGATCACCTCGACATTCGCAAGGCTTCGTTCTGCGGCATTTCGATGGGCGGGCTGACCGGCCAATGGCTGGGCATTCATGCACCTGCCCGCATCACGCGGCTGGTGCTGGCGAATACGGCCGCGAAGATCGGCAATGCGGACGGCTGGACCACGCGCGCCGCCCACGTCCGCGCCACCGGCCTGGATGCCATCGCCGACGGCGCGCCCTCGCGCTGGTTCACGCCCGCCTTCATCGCCAGCGCACCGGAAACGGTGGCGCGCATGGTGGCGACCTTGCGCGCGCAGGATGCGCAAGGCTATGCCAATTGCTGCGACGCGCTGGCCCACGCCGACCTTCGCACCGACGTGGGCTCGATCGTGGCCCCGACCCTCATCGTGGCGGGCGCGGACGACCCGGTCACCACCGTCGGCGACGGCGAATGGCTGCGCGACCATATCCGGGGCGCGAGCCTGGCCATCGTGCCGGCGTCGCATATTTCAAGTATCGAGGCCGAGGAAGAATTCACGCGCGCCGTGCGCGATTTTTTGCTCGGCTAGCAGGTCCGGTGCCTGCGGGCGCCTTCATCAATCCACAACAATAACAATATTCGTTCGGAGTTCAGGAATGGAATCGAGACTTTTCATCATCGCAGCAATCACCATCGGCTACTTTGCGCTGATGTCCTACATCACCTACCGCGTGCGCAGGCATGCCAACAGCAGCGAAGGCATGACCGCCGGCGGCCGCAACTACCCTGCCTTCCTGATCGGCGCGCTGCTGCTGTCAGAGTTCATCGGCAGCTCGGTCAGCATCGGCACCGCGCAGATGGGCTTCAAGCTGGGCATCTCGGCCGCGTGGAACCTGGTCGCGCTGTCGATCGGCTTCCTGCTGCTGGCCCTCGTGCTGGTCAAGAAATTCAAGGAGAGCGGGCAGTCGACGATCTCCGGCATCCTGGCACAGGCCTACGGTGAGCCGATCCGCTACGCGGCGTCGGTGCTGACCATCGTCGCGCTGTCCATCGTCGCCGTCGCGCTGTACGCGGGCGGCGGGGCCGTGCTGGCGGCGGTCCTGCACATCAACAAGACGGTCGCCATCCTGCTGGTCGGCGGCATCACCGTGGTCTACGTCAGCCTCGGCGGCATGCGCTCGGTGGTGTATACCAACTTCGCGCATTCGATGATGAAGTACCTCGGCATGATCCTGGCGCTGGCCTACGCGCTGGAAGCGACCGGGGGCATCCATGCGCTGCAGTTGCAGCTCCCGGCCAGCATGTTCGACTGGGTCAAGGTCGGCTGGGGCCAGATCTTCGCGTGGATGATCGGCGGGATCGGCTCGATCTTCGCGACCCAGTACGTGATCCAGGCGCTGGTCAGCACCGACAACCCGGCCGTGGCAAAGCGCGCCTGCTTCTACGTGTCCTCTCTGATGATCCCTTTCGGCGTGATGGCGGCGCTGGTGGGCATGTGCAGCGCCGTGCTGTATCCGGGCGTGAAATCGATCGACGCCTTCCCGGTGCTGATCGCCCACATGCCGGCTTTCTCGGCCAGCATCATGGTGGTCGGCCTGGCCGGCGCGCTGTTCGGCGGTATCGCGGCGACCACGCTGGCATCGGCGACGCTGGCGATGAAGGACTTCTACGACCCGATGTTCAACAAGCAGAAGGACGACCGCAAATCGGTGCGCTTCATCCGCATCGCCATCGCCGTCTTCGGCCTGCTGCCGCTGGTGCTGGCCCTGTCGGCCGACAAGCTGCTGATGATCGCCTTCCTCGGCAAGGCCCTGCGCGCCACGCTGGCGGTGCTGATCCTGATGGCCTTTTACGCGCCGAAGTTCGGCACGCCGCGCGGCGCTTTCGTCGGTGTCATCCTGTCGGTGATCGCGACCATTGGCTGGTTCCTGGCCGGGAATCCGTATGGCGTGGACAGCTCCTACCTGGCGCTGGCCGCCCCGCTGCTGACCATGGGTATTAGCCACCTCTTCAAGTCCGAAGTACCGGCGGCGAAGCTGGCGGGAGCCCGAGCCCCCATCAGCGACTAAACCAGGCCGAGGTTCCTGGGCGCGACCTCCGGGAACACGTCGGCCAGGCGCTGGCCGTTCAAGCCGTACATCTGGCCGAACAGCCCGGCGAAGACGGCGCGGTATTCATTCAGGACCGGGTAGTCCCGGTTCTGGAAAATCGTCTTGGCTTGCAGCGCGACCTGTTCACCGGCGACCTTGCCGCCGCTGATGCCGCCGCCCAGCACCCAGTAGACCGTGCCGTGGCCATGGTCGGTGCCGCGGTTGCCGTTCTCGCGGAAAGTGCGGCCGAATTCGCTGACCACCACCACAACGGTTTTGTTCCAGTCCGGCCCCATCTCGCGGGCGAAGGTCGCCAGGCCGCGACCCAGTTCCTCGAAGCGGCCGGCGAGGTAGCCGGTGGCGGCGCCCTGGCCGACGTGCGTGTCCCAGCCGCCGACGTCGATGAAGCCGAGCTGGTATTTATCCTTCATGAGCGAGGCGACACGGTGGGCCTCGAGCTCGAAGCCACGCGCCGTGATCGCGTTGCGGCTGGCCGCTTCCATTTCGGCGCTCATCTCGCGCGCCACTTCGTCCCTGATCGCAAAGCCTTCCCTGACCTGCTTTTCCAATGCCTGTTTGGCGTACATGCCCGCGATGACGCGGTTCTGGCGCTCGTCGAGCGCCGACCTGCTGATATTTCGCAGGCTGACATTCGGGACACTCATCGTGCCCTGGAAGATCAGCGGCAGCTGGTCGGTGAACGAAATCGACGTCGGCGCCTGCCCGCCGTTCAGCGCGGCGGCGAGGCGATTCATGAATCCGGAGCGATAGTTGCGGCGGCCGGCGCCCTGCCCCAGTTCGATCGTATCCTGGGTTTCGAAATGGCTGCGCGTGAGGTCGTCGGTGCCGGCGAACGGGATGAATACTGCCTGCTGCGCCTGGTACAAGGGATAGATGCTGGCCTTCAGTGCCGGATGCAGCGCCCAGTCGGGCGTCAGCTCCAGGCTGCCGTTCGGGTCGGCCGAGGGCTTGGGAATCGCGATGTTCGGGCGCGACTGATAATAGAAGTCGCTGCTGGTCGGGACCAGCAGGCTGGCGGCATCGTAGCCGCCGCGCAGGAACACCACCAGCAGCTTGGCCGGCGCATTCGGCGCGGCCAGCACCCGGCTCGAACACATGCCCGCCAGCGGCGTGGCGCCCAGCCATTTCAACAGTTCGCGTCTTTGCATGATGGTTCCCAGGGATCAGCGGTACATGAATTCGGGTGAGGAGAGCAGATAGGCATTCCACTCCTGCTGCGAATATGCCTGTGCCAGCGCATTACGCGTCGTCGGGCTCAATGCCTTCTCCCAGACCTCGTAGTAAAAGGGCGTCGCCAGCTGCGGGAAGCCGGGGTGGTCCACGGCCTGTGGCGCGTCAGGCTTGAACAAACCGGAGCTGCGCACCGAGACAAACTTGGCGACCTCGAAGCGCGTCGCCATCTGGCCGGAACTCTGCCACGCCGATGCGGCGAGCGCATAGCCGTCCGGCGTCGGGCGGCCGTACAGTTGTTCGCCCATGCGATACAGCCAGCCGGACACGGTGTTCGCATTCAGGATCTCCTGGCCATCGTAGGCCACGCGCACCGCCGACACGACGTAGTGGACCGGGTCCTTGAAGGCATGGCCAAGCGACTGCGTGAACTCGGGCGCCGCGAACAAGGTGGCCAGCGTGCTGGCGATGTCGCCGTCGCTGCGCTGGAAGCTGTCGGCCATGCGCTGCTCCAGCTGCGGCGTGGGCTCGTCGCCCGTGAAGTAGATGGCCAGCTTGCGGCTCACGTAGCGCGCCGTGGCCGGGTTGCGGCACAGGCGGTCGAGCGCCTCGTCGACTTCGGCCAGGCCTCGGCCCTTGACGGGCTGGCCGAGGAAGACCTTGTCGCCGTAGTCGTGGCGGTTGGGATTGAACTCGAACAGCCCCTTGCGCACGTACTGCGGCTGCAGCTCGCGCTTGACGGTGGGCGGCTTGGGGTTCTGGCTATAGCCAAGCCCGGTGAGGATACGGGCCAGCTCCTGCACGTCCTTCTGGGTGTAGCCGCTGTTCACGCCCAGCGTGTGCAGCTCCATCAGCTCGCGCGCATAGTTCTCGTTGATGCGTCCCGCAGCGTTCTGCTCGTTGTCGAGGTAACGCAGCATCGCCGGATGATAGACGGTCGCGCGCAGCAGGTCGCGGAATTTGCCGAGCGCGTGCGGCCGGATCGCGGTTTCCTCGTAATCGCCGACCATGGCGCGCAGATTGCTCTTGCCGGAGTGGACGCTGAAATGGTTCATCCAGAACCACGTCATCTGCTCCTTCAGCTGGTTATGCGAATACACGTCGCGCAGCAGCGAACGGTTGGTGGCTTCGCGCGTCAGCCGGTTGAATTCGTCCTGGTAGGCCTGGTTCGCCGCCTTCTTTTCGTCGTCGTTGGTGATCGCGTCGACCTGCTTGCGGCGCTGCTCGAGGTCCATCACCAGCTGGTCAAGCGGCTTTTGCGTGATCGTCATTGCCTTGATCTGGGCATCGACGGACGGCGGCAACATATCGTCGCCGGGGTGCAGCTGCTGCGCGATATAGCGCGGCAGGCCCATCGCCCTCGCCTCGCTGTATGTACTGGCGTTGACGCCCCAGCTGATGCGGTTCACGACCGGCAGCAGCGCCGCATCGGCGCCGGCATCGGACGGCGACTGCGTGGCGCAGCCGGCCAGCGCGGCAAGCAGGGACAAGGGGAGGATGGCGCGTCGGACGTCTTTATGTCGCATTGTTTGACCGGTCTCGTTGTTTTAGTAAATACAGCGCCCCGCGCATGCACCGGCGCGTAATTCCAGAAACGCCACATCGATCATTTTCGTTGACTGGCGGCGATGCATCGCTCAATCGGCTGATTATCTGATGGCCGCCGCTGACCATTTGTTGACACGCGAAAGCCCAAGAATTGATACTCGACCGGATCATCCCCAGCACCAATCATCATGCGCCGATTCTACGCCGCCCTTCCCTTCCTGCTCGCCTGCGCGGGCACGTTCGCAGCCGACGGCAGGCAAGTCGAAAAGCTCGACCGCGGTGTGGTCGCCATCCATGCCGCCGACGGCAATTTCATCAGCTGGCGCGCGCTGGGCACCGATCCGGCGGGCTTGAGGTTCAATGTCTACCGCGACGGACAGAAGATAACACCGGCGCCGATCGAACTGACCAACCTCAGCGATCCGCAAGGCGCTGCCGCCGCCGTCTATAGCGTGCGCCCCGTACTGGAGGGCGCCGAACGAGGCGCAGCCGCGGCCGGCGCCACCTGGCAGCAACCGTACAAGCGCATCCCGATCCAGAAGCCGGCCGACGGCGTCACGCCCGACGGCCAGCGCTACAGCTACGAAGTCAGCGACGGCTCGGCGGCGGACCTGGACGGCGACGGCGCCTACGAGCTGCTGATCAAATGGCAGCCGACCAACGCCCACGACAACGCCCACCGCGGCTACACAGGCGACACGTATATCGACGCCTACAAGCTCGATGGCACGCTATTGTGGCGCATCGACCTGGGACGCAATATCCGCGCCGGCGCCCACTACACCACCTTCCTCGCCTACGACTTCGATGGCGACGGCAAGGCCGAGCTGATGATGAAGACCGCCGACGGCACCGTGGACGGTGCCGGCAAGGTGATCGGCGACGCCAGGGCGGACTATCGCAACGCGAACGGCTACATCCTCGACGGCCCCGAATACCTCACCGTGTTCAACGGCCGCACCGGGGCCGCGATGGCTACCACCAACTACCTGCCCGCGCGCGGCAGCGTGGCCGCGTGGGGCGACAGCTACGGCAACCGCGTCGATCGCTTCCTCGGCGGCGTGGCCTATCTCGACGGGCATCGGCCCAGCGCCATCTTCTCGCGCGGCTACTATACCCGCGCGGTGATCGCGGCATGGGACTGGCGCGACGGTAAGCTGAGCAGCCGCTGGGTGTTCGACAGCGCCGATGGCGGCCCGGGCGCGGCTGTCGCCGGACAGGGTTCGCATTGGCTGTCCGTCGCCGACGTCGATGGCGACGGCAAGGACGACATCATCTACGGCGCAGCCACCGTCGGCAGCGACGGCAAGATCCTGTACAGCACGGGCCTGTGCCACGGCGATGCGCTCCACGTCGGCAAGCTCGATCCGAACCGCGCCGGCCTGCAGGTCTTCATGGTGCACGAGCAGCCCGGCTGCTATCGCGGCAAGGGCATCGAGATGCACGATGCCGCGACCGGCAAGGTGCTGTGGAGCGCCGATGGCGACGGCGATGACGTCGGCCGCGGCACCTGCATGGACATCGACCCGGCCTATCCGGGCGAAGAATGCTGGGCCAGCAAGGGCGGCCTTTACAGCGCGACAGGCGTGGAGATCTCGCCGCGCCATCCGCGCGCCATCAATTTTGGCGTGTGGTGGGACGGCGACCTGCTACGCGAATCGCTGGACCGGGCGCTGATCGAGAAATGGATTCCGGCCGCGCAGCGCCTTCAACCCTTGCTGGACGGTCGCCGCTACAACGCCGCCTCGATCAACGGCACCAAGGCGCCGCCGGTGCTATCGGCCGACCTGTTTGGCGATTGGCGCGAGGAAGTGGTCTGGCGCAGCGCCGACAATAGCGCGCTGCTAGTGTTCTCGACCACCATCCCGACCAGCCACCGCATCCCGACGCTGATGCACAATACCCAGTACCGCGTACAGGTCGCGGGGCAGAACGCCGGCTACAACCAGCCGCCGCATCCAAGTTTCCACCTCGGCGAAGGCATGTCGCCGGTGGTGCAGGAACCCGTCTACGTGCCTTCGGAGTGAAGAGAACAATATGAAACTGCGCACCCTTGCCCTCGCCATCGCGGCAGCTGTCGCCCTCGACGCCGGCGCCGCGGAACGGCTCACGGTCACCGTCACCCAGGACCTGTCGATCGCCCGCCCGTCAGAAACCATTGCCATCCCGTGGACCAAAGTGAACGAGGCGCTGCCGCATGCGCGCTCCCAGCAGTTGATCGTCAAGGACGCCGCTGGCCGTGTGCTGCCCTACCAGGTGACCAATGTCGACGCCACCGCCAAGGATCCGACCTTCATCGGGGCGGCCTACGGCGAGCTTCTGTTCCAGCACGACTTCGCCGCCGGCGAGAAAAGCGCCACCTTCACCGTCGAAAAGGCCGCGGCCACCGTGCCGCCATTCCCGGCCAAGGTATTCGCCCGCTTCGTGCCGGAGCGCCTGGACGACTTCGCGTGGGAGAACGACAAGGTCGCGCACCGCACCTACGGCCCGGCGCTGATGGCGTCCGCGCCGGCCGGATCGAACAAGGAAGTGCTCAAGACCAGTGGCCTGGACATCTGGTTCAAGCGCGTGCCCTACCCCATCGTCGACCGCTGGTACAACATCGGCCACGATCACTACCACCACGACGAAGGCGAAGGCATCGACATGTACAACGTCGGCACCACCCTGGGCGCCGGCGGCACCGGCATCTGGGACGGCTCCAGGCTGTATGCCGGCGCCAACTTCGCGTCGTGGAAGGTGCTGGCCAACGGCCCGGTACGCTCGGTCTTCGAACTGTCCTATGACAATTGGGACGCGGCCGGCAACAAGGTGTCGGAAGTGAAGCGCTTCACGGTCGATGCGGGCCACTACTTCGACCGCATCGACAGCACCTTCAGCTTCCAGGGCGCGCCGCTCACCATCGCCGTGGGGCTGAACAAGAGCCCCGCCGACAAGGGCGCAGACGAAACCATCACCTTCGACCGCCGCGGCGGCGCACATGCGCTGTTGCAGTGGGTGGCGCAGAAGCGCGATGGCGACTTCGGCGTCGCCGTGATCCTGCCCGCGCCCGGCGCGGCGCAGTACGCGGCCGACAAACGCAACGAAATGATGCTGGCCAAAGCCAGCGCGGGCCAGCCGCTGCGCTATTACGTTGGCGCCGCCTGGACGCGCGCCGGCGAGATCGCCTCGCGCGGACAATGGGAGCGCTACGTCGACGAAGAATCCGCACGGGTCGCGTCGCCGGTGAACATTTCACTGTCCGCCCAATGAGCGCCCGGCACTGGCTGTTCGCCCTGCTGGCCGTGTGCGCCGGCAGTTCGCACGCGGCGACCTGGTACGTCGCCCCGGCCGGCAACGATGGCGCCGCCGGATCGATCGAGGCGCCGTTTGCCAGCATCGCGCGGGCGCAGCAGGCCGCGCAGCCCGGCGACACGGTCTACCTGCGCGGCGGCCTGTACGCCTACACGGCCGGCACCCACGCCTGCGCGACGCGGCGCGACACCGTCAACGGCATTGAGCTCGACAAGAGCGGCGCCGAGGGCGCGCCGATCCGCTACTGGGCCTATCCGGGCGAAACACCGGTTCTCGACTTCTCGCGCATGAAGGACGACTGCCGCGTCAAGGGCGTCAGCGTGACCGCCAACTGGCTGCACCTGAAGGGCATCGAGGTCACCGGCGCGCCGCAGCAGCCGCAGAACCGCCTGAACCACGAATCCTGGGGCATCTGGGTCCATGGCAGCCACAATATCTTCGAACAGCTCGACCTGCACCACAATATGGGGCCGGGCCTATTCATCAAGGACGGCGGCTACAACCTGGTGCTGAACACCGATTCGCACCACAACTACGATCCCTACACCTCCAACGGCGCCGGCCAGAGCGCGGACGGATTCGGCGCCCACATCAGCGCCGGCCATCCGGGCAATGTGTTCCGCGGCTGCCGCGCCTGGGCCAATTCGGACGACGGCTTCGACCTGATCCGGGCGTTTTCGCCGGTGACCATCGAGCACTCGTGGGCCTGGCAGCAAGGCTATCTGCCTGGCACCCACACCTCGCTCCCCGCCGGCAACGGCAACGGCATCAAGGCCGGCGGTTACGGCGGCGTCTACGTGCCGAACGGCGTCAGGCACACGATCCGCTTCTCGGTCGCCTTCGACAACAAGGTGAACGGCTTCTACGCCAACCATCACCCGGTCGCGATCGACTTCTTCAACAACACGGCCTTCGGCAACGGCACCGACTTCAACATGCTCGGCATCGCGCCGGACGGCTCGCCGCTCATCGTCGGCACGCTGCGCAACAACATCTCATACAACGGACGCCTGAAGATCGAGGGCGCGGACAGTGCCCACAACTCCTGGGACTTGCCGGCCAAAGTCAGCGCGGCCGATTTCGAGAGCATCTCGGCCGAAGGCTGGGACGGGCCGCGCCAGGCGGACGGCGGCCTGCCGGTGCTCCGCAACTTCCGCCCGAGGCCAGGCAGCCCGCTGATCGGCGCCGGCGTCGACGTCGGCCTGCCCTTCAGCGGCAAGGCGCCCGATCTCGGCGCCTTCCAGCACTGACAACACACACCATCACAGGGACACCCATGCTTCGCCACGCCACCATCGCCCTTGCGGTCCTGACGGCCTGCAGCCCCGCGCTCGCCGCCACCGGCCGCGTCACCACGCCATTCGACACCGGCTGGCGCTTCCTGAAGGCCGACGCCCGCGGCGCCGAACAGCCCGGATTCAAGGACGGCGCCTGGCGCGCGCTGTCGGTGCCGCACGACTGGAGCATCGAAGGCCCCTACGACGAGGGCAACCCGGCCGGCCGCGGCGGCGGCTACCTGCCCGCCGGAGTGGGCTGGTACCGCAAGCAGTTCACCCTGCCGCAGGACGAATCCGGCCGCCGCGTGCGCGTGGAGTTCGACGGCGTGATGGCCAACAGCGAAGTCTGGGTCAATGGCCACTCGCTCGGCAAGCGGCCGTACGGCTACAGCAGCTTCGCGTACGACCTCACGCCCTGGCTCAAGTACGGCAAGGGCCAGGTCAATGTCATCGCGGTCCGCGCGGACAACACGGTGCAGCCGGCTTCGCGCTACTATACCGGCGCCGGCATCTATCGCCACGTGCGGCTGGTCAGCACCGCGCCGGTCCACTTCGGCGACGATGGCGTCTACGTCAGCACGCCGAGCGCCGCTGCCGCCGGCGCCACGCTGCGCGTCGCCGCCGATATCCGCAACGATTCGCCGGACGGCGGCGATTACGCCGTCGTCACCACCGTGTACGACCCGGACGGCAAGCCGGTCAACACCATCGAATCGCGCCAGCGCGTCGATGCGGGCAGATCGGCCACTGCCACGCAGACGGCGGAGGTGGCCTCGCCACGGCGCTGGTCGCTCGACCAGCCCAGGCTATACAAAGCCGTCACCGTCATCAAGAGCGGCGACAAGGTGCTGGATGAACAGGTCACCAGCTTCGGCATCCGCGAAGCGAAGTTCGACGCCGACACCGGCTTCTGGCTCAATGGCGTGAACCTCAAGATCAAGGGCGCGTGCATCCACCACGATGCCGGCGCGCTGGGCGCCGCGGTGCCGCTGGCGATCTGGGAATACCGCTTCCAGCGCCTGCGCGAAGCCGGCGTCAACGCGCTCCGCACCGCGCACAACCCGGTAGCGCCGGAAGTGCTGGACCTGGCCGACCGCATGGGCTTCCTGGTCATGGACGAGACCTTCGACACCTGGACCGCGCCCAAGCAGCACGCCGAAAAGGGCTACAACCGCTTCTGGGCCGATTGGTGGGCGGCCGACACGCGCTCAATGGTGATCCGCGATCGCAACCACCCGAGCATCATCCTCTACAGCGTCGGCAACGAGATCCACGATGACCTCAACAGCCCCGAAGGCTTCAAGAAGTACAAGCAGCAGCAGGACCTGATCCACCAGCTCGACCCGAGCCGTCCGGTGACGATGGCGCTGTTCCGTCCCGCGAACTCCAAGGTCTACCAGAACGGTTTCGCCGACATGATGGACATCGTCGGGCAAAACTACCGCGAGAACGAACTGGTCGCGGCTCACCAGGCGCACCCGCAGTGGAAGGTGATCGGCACCGAGAACGCGCATCTGCTGCCGGCCTGGCTGGCGATGCGCGACAATCCCTTCATGGCCGGCCAGTTCCTGTGGGTCGGCTTCGACTACCTGGGCGAGGCCGACTGGCCCGCGATCAGCTTCGACAAGGGCCTGTTCGACCGCGTCGGCAACTGGCATCCGCGCGGCATGCAGCGCCAGAGCTGGTGGTCGGAACAGCCGGTGGTCCGCATCGTGCGCCATGCCGACAACGGCGGCGCCGGCCCGCTGGTGGCCGACTGGACGCCGAACGACTTCGATGCCTACGACGACGCGCGCCTCGAGGTCTACAGCAATGCCGACGAGGTCGAGCTTTTCCTCAACGGCCAGTCGCAAGGCATGAAATCCAGGCCCGCCGACGACAGCCCGCGCAAATGGAACATCACCTTCGCGCGCGGCGTGCTGCGTGCCGAGGCGCGCAACAAGGGCCAGGTAGTGGCCACGGACGAGCTCAAGACCGCTGGTGCGCCGGCGCGCATCGAATTGTCGTCCAGCCGGCCGGCGCTGGCCCCGGCCTTCGACGACGCTGCCTACGTCACGGCGCGCGTGGTCGACGCCGACGGCGTGACCGTGCCGCGCGCAAGCAATGCGATCACCTTCGCCGTCGGCGGCAAGGGCGTACTCGCCGCCGTCGACAACGGCAGCGTCAGCAGCCACGAACCTTACCAGTCGACCCGCTGCGTCGCGGCCAACGGCCTGTGCTCGGCCATCGTCAAGGCAGCATCCGCCGGTGGCAAGATCACGGTGCAGGCATCCGCGACCGGGCTTGGCGCCGGCAGCCTGGCGCTCGACACCTTGTCGCAATGAGGAAGCAGATGGCTCCAATCCGGCAAACCCTGGCCGCCGCCGTGCTGGCGGCCTTCACCCTCGGCGCGCAGGCCGCGGACAGCTACCGGCTGGCCTTCGACAAGACGCACGCTCCAGCGGGCTATACGCTGGTGCAGCCGGGCGAGACCTATAGCGCGGAGCGCGGCTTCGGTTACGAGCCGGGCGAACAAGCCGGCGGCCCGTTCTACTTTTCCGTGGCCCTGCCCGAGGGGAATTACAACGTCACCGTAGCCTTGGGGGACGACCAGCAAGCGGCCATCACGACCGTCAAGGCCGAGCTGCGCCGGCTGATGCTCGAGAACGTCGCCACCGCCGCCGGACAGTCGCTCACGCGCACCTTCACGGTCAACGTGCGCACGCCGCGGATCGCCGCGGCCGCCCAGGTCGCCGCGGGCGAAGTGAAACTGAAGGCGCCCCGCGAAACCGTCAAGGAAGCCTGGGCCTGGGACCAGCGCCTGACGCTCGAATTCAATGGCCAGCATCCGGCCGTGCGCAGCATCGAGATCGTGCCGGCCAGGGTGCCAACCCTGTTCCTGCTCGGCGATTCGACCGTGTGCGACCAGCCCGGCGAACCGTACAACAGCTGGGGCCA
>JAEWEK010000006.1 GCA_023389425.1 Pseudomonadota bacterium
CCGCCAGGGCGCCGCGATCATGCCGCAACCACGCGCGCGCCACCAGCCCGCCCATGCTGTGGCCGACCACCACCAGCTTCGCGCTGCCGCTGGCGCGGCACAGCGCGCGTGCCGCTTCGTCCACCAGCGGCAGGTAGTCGTCGATGCCGCAGCCCAGCGGCTCGAGGTCGACCGTCGCATGGCTGACGTGGGCGGCATCGAGGCGCCGCGCCAGGTGCGCCCAGAAGCCGCTGTTGGCGCCATACCCGTGCAGCAGCAGCACCGGCAAGGCGCTGGCGTCGGGATAAATGCGGGTGGCGGGCCTGCTGCGCAGCATGTGCCAGGACGCGGCCAGCATGCTGGCCCTGAATTCGTTCCCGAACACCCGCAGGCGGCCGAGCGGTCCGAGCGCAAAGCGGTCCGGCGTCGGGCTGCCGTGGAAGGCGCTCATCAAGAAATTATTGGCGCCGATCGCCATCCGCACCAGCACCGCGCACGCGACACCGATGGCCAGCGCCAGCCAGGTGCCGGCGCCGAGCCAGGCATGCAGCGCCGCGGCGATCGCCAGCACGCCGCCGGCCTGCACCGCCAGCAGCAGCCAGAGCAGGCCGCGCATCGTCATGCCGCCGCCCGCGGGGCCGGCTTCCCGCTCAGCGCCTGCGCCAGGCCGCTCGCCAGCCTGGCCGGCACACCGCCATTGGCGAATGTCCTTCGAGATGTCCCCATGCCGGCTCCCCGATCTGCTATTTCCGTAGTGTACGTCAGCGACAGGGACCGCTTATTCCGTGTCCTTGAGGATCTGGCGCGCAATGCCGCGCAGGATATTGACCTCTTCCGTTTCGAGGCCGGTACGGGCGAACAGGCGCTTCAGGCGCGGCATCAGCTTCTTGGGATTGCCGGCATTGAGGAAGCCGATCGACACGAGCGCCTGCTCCAGGTGCTCGTACATGCCCTCGATCTGGGACACGCTGGCCATCTCGCCGCGAAAGCCGACCGGCAGCGCCGCGTCCGGCTCGCCGCAGGCGGCCTGGCGGCATTCATAGGCCAGCACCTGCGCGGCCTGCGACAGGTTCAGCGAGGAATAATCGGGATTGGCGGGAATATTGATCAGCACATTGCACTGCTGGACCACCTCGTTGGGCAGGCCGAAACGCTCGTTGCCGAAGATCAGGACCGGCGCCAGCTCCGGCTGGGCCGCCACGTGGCCGGCGAAGGCGCGCGGGGTCCACACCGGCGGCGAGAATTCGCGCAGGCGGGCCGACACGGCGGCGGCGAAATTGCAGCCCTCCAGCGCCTCGGCCACGCTTCCGACGATGCGCGCACCGGCCAGCACGTCGCCCGCGCCGCTGGCGAAGGCCACGGCTTCCGGGTCGTTCAAGGGGTCGGCGCAGCGCGGCGTGACCAGCACCAGGTCGGCGAATCCCATCGTCTTCATGGCCCGCGCGACCGAGCCCACATTGCCCGCCCGGCTGGTTTCTACAAGCACAAAACGGAGGCGTTTGAAAAGAGACGTGTCGGAATTTTGCTGATTCATTTAAAATAGACCCTTTCGCGCGGGCGCCGCGTGTTGCAATCGTCACCAGAAGTGCGCGATTGTAAAGTAAACAGGTCCGCCCCGCTTCGCTCTTTATCATCTGTTCGAGTCCTGACCGTCCGCGGCACATTGCGCGTGGGCGTTCGCTTTTTTTTTCACGGAAAGCACATGCACCCAATGCTCAATACGGCCATCAAGGCCGCCCGCCGCGCAGCAACCGTCGTCAACCGCGCGTCCTTTGACCTCGATCGCATCACGGTCAGCGAAAAAGAACACAACAACTTCGTCACCGACGTCGACCAGGCCGCCGAACAGGCCATCGTCGAGACCCTGCTCAAGGCCTATCCCGACCACGCCATCCTGGGCGAAGAGTCCGGCCCGTCGCGCAACCTGAACGACGACAGCGAATACGCCTGGATCATCGACCCGATCGACGGCACCACCAACTTCATCCACGGCTATCCCAACTACTGCATCTCGATCGCGCTGCAGCAGAAAGGCGTGATCACCCAGGCCGTCATCTACGACCCGGTGCGCAACGACCTGTTCACCGCCACCAAGGGCGCCGGCGCCTACCTGAACGACAAGCGCATCCGCGTGCGCAACCCGGACCGCCTGGCCAAGTCGCTGATCTCGGCCAACCACGCTTCCGACCCGCGCGCGCTGGCCGAATTCCTCAAGATGTACGAAACCGTGCACCCGCGCTGCCACGGCATCCGCGCCTCCGGTTCGGCCGCGCTGGAACTGGCCAACGTGGCCGCCGGCCGCAGCGACGGCTACTTCGAGAAGGGCCTGAAGGTGTGGGATATCGCGGCCGGCTCGCTGCTGGTCACGGAAGCGGGCGGCATCGTCGGCGAGTTCAACGGCGAGTCCCAGTACCTGCATAAAGGCGACATCATCGCCGCCGGCCCGAAGGTTTTCGCACAGATGGTCACGCTGCTGGCCCCGTTCGCGTAAAATAGCGTGCTTGCCCCGGTCGCCCGGCCGGGGTTTTATCTTTTCCGCATTGGTAACAAAAATTTCCACAGCGAAATTTATTTAACACTATAATCCCCGCTGGACACTTTTCGCCTGATCGGCGAAGCGGTCCGGGTCTTGACGGCGCGCTACCAGTAGGCCTGCCGGCTGGCACTGAATAATCCGATTTCGCCTCACTGGCGCCGCTTGCGGCGACGGGCCGATCTTTTGTAGAGCAAATAATGTCCTTTTCCACTCTCGGCTTGTCCGAAGCGATCCTGCGCGCGGTCAGCGAACAAGGCTATACCTCGCCGACCCCGATCCAGGCCCAGGCGATCCCTGCGGTACTGAACGGCGGCGACCTGCTGGCAGGCGCCCAGACCGGCACCGGCAAGACCGCCGGCTTCACCCTGCCCGTGCTGCAACGCCTGTCGACCGACGCGGCCGGCGCCGCGCTGCGCAACAAGACGTCCAAGCGCGCCATCCGCGCGCTGGTGCTGACCCCGACCCGCGAGCTCGCCGCCCAGGTCGAGGAAAGCGTGCGCCTGTACGGCAAGTACACCAACCTGAATTCGGCCGTGATCTTCGGCGGCGTCGGCATCAACCCGCAGATCAAGCTGCTGGGGAACGGCGTCGACATCCTCGTGGCAACCCCGGGCCGCCTGCTCGACCACATGGGCCAGGGCACGGTGGACATTTCCAAGATCGAGATCCTGATCCTGGACGAAGCCGACCGCATGCTGGACATGGGCTTCATCCACGACATCCGCAAGGTGCTGGCGGCGTTGCCGCCGAAGCGCCAGAACCTGCTGTTTTCGGCCACCTTCTCGGACGACATCAAGGCCCTGGCCGACCGCCTGCTGGACAACCCGGCCATGATCGAAGTGGCGCGCCGCAACTCGACCGTGGAAGTAATCTCGCAAACGATCCACCCGGTCGACCGCGACAAGAAGCACCCGATGCTGGCCCACCTCATCAAGAGCAACGACTGGCACCAGGTGCTGGTGTTCACCCGCACCAAGCACGGCGCCAACAAGCTGGTCGAGCAGCTGGGCAAGGACGGCATCGGCGCGATGGCGATCCACGGCAACAAGAGCCAGTCGGCGCGCACCAAGGCGCTGGCCGAGTTCAAGGACGGCACGCTGCAGGTACTGGTCGCCACCGACATCGCCGCGCGCGGCATCGACATCGACCAGCTGCCGCACGTGGTCAATTACGACCTGCCGAACGTGCCGGAAGACTATGTGCACCGGATCGGCCGCACCGGCCGTGCCGGCGCCACCGGCCAGGCCGTGTCGCTGGTCTGCGTGGACG
>JAEWEK010000025.1 GCA_023389425.1 Pseudomonadota bacterium
TGCTGAGCTTGCGTTGCGATTGCTCGTGCTGTCTATGGGTCCCCGCCTGCGCGGGGACGACGGATGTGTTTACGCCGCCCGCACCGCCGGATCGATCAGATACCGCCGCTTCATCATCTGCGCCATCTCCCGCGCCGGCACCGGCCGCGACACCAGGAATCCCTGCACCTCGTTGCAGCCCAGCCCGCGCAGGATCGCAAGCTGCTCCATCGTCTCCACGCCCTCCGCCACCACGCCCATGCCCAGCGCGTGCGCCATCGACACGATCGCCTGGAAGAACACGGTCCCTTCGTTGGTCTTGCCCAGTTCCGCCGTGAATGCGCGGTCGACCTTGAGCACGTCCATGCGCAGCCGCTGCAGCTGCGACAGCGACGAATACCCGGTGCCGAAATCATCCACATGCAGCCTGATCCCAAGCGCGCGCAACTCCGCCAGTTCGGCCAGGATCGCCTCCTGGTCGCTCATCATCGCCGACTCGGTGATCTCGACCTCGATCAGGCTGCCCGGCACGCCATGCCGCGCCAGGGCCGCCGCCAGCTGTCGCGGCACCTCGCCGCGCTGGAACTGGCGCGCCGACACATTGATCGACACCGGCGCCAGCGCCGCGCCCTCGTCGCGCCACGCCGCCACCTGGGCGCAAGCCTTGTCCATCACCAGTTCGCCGATGCGCACGATCAGCCCGGTGGCCTCGGCCAGCGGAATGAATTCGCCCGGCGGCACCATGCCCAGCGCCGGATGCTGCCAGCGCAGCAGCGCCTCCATGCTCAGCAGGCGGCCGTCGCGCGGATCGACGCGCGGCTGGTAATGCAGCACGAACTGGTCGTCCTCGATCGCTTCGATCAGGTTCTGCTTCAGGCGCGCCCGCGCCCGCAGGCTGCTCGACAAGGTCGGATCGAAGAAGCGGTAACGGCCCTTGCCCTCGTTCTTCCCCGCATACATCGCCATGTCGCTGTGCCGGATCAGGGTGTCGGCGTCGGCGCCGTCGCGCGGGAATAGCGCGATGCCGATCGACGCCCCCACCGCATGCAGGTCGTCGCCGATGGCGAAGGGCGCGGCCAGCGCGTCCACGATGCGCTGCGCCACGGCGCCCACTTCGCGCTCGCCTTCGCACGGCTCGAGCAGCACCAGGAACTCGTCGCCGCCGAAGCGCGCCACGCGGCCGCCCGGCCGCAGCAGCGATTGCAGGCGCTGCGCTGCGGCCTTGAGCAACTGGTCGCCTGCGCCGTGGCCATGGGCGTCGTTCACATTCTTGAACTCGTCGAGGTCGATGAACAGCAGCGCCAACGGACGCTGGCCGTCGCGCGCCAGGTCCAGCGCCGCCGGCAGCTGGCGCAGGAAGGCGCCGCGGCTCGCCAGTCCGGTCAGGCCGTCCTGGTTGGCCAGCCGTTCCAGCGCGTGCTCGTGCGCCTTGCGCTCGCTGATGTCCTGCAGCGTGACCGCGAGCCCGTTGCCGGCGCGGACCAGGCGCCGCCGCCCCCAGCGGATCTGCACCCGGTCGTCGCTCGGCATCTGGCGTTCGTCCTCGTAGAAGCCGGCCTCCATCGCCTTGCGGTAGGTCGCCAGCAGGTCGCGTCCGAACAGGCCGGCGTCGATGCGGGCCACGCTGCTGCCGACCAGCACCCGCCGCGTCATGCCGTAGAACGAGGCGCCGCGCTCGTTGCAGTCGACGATGGTGAAGTCGACGATGTCGCCTTTGCGGTTGCGCACCGCGGCCGCCATGTAGAAGCCGTCGTTGCCGCTTTCGGTGGCGGTGCGGTAGGCGCGCTGCACTTCTTCCTGCTCGCGTTCGCGCAGCTCCAGACGGCGCGACAGCAGCGCGCCCACCGCGCCCAGCGCCAGCAGCAGCGCCGATGCCGCCAGCGCGCGGTTGCGGCTCTCTTCCCAGTAGCCGCGGGCGCCGGCCAGCGCCGCTTCGTAGGACAGCGATACCGTCGCCGCCAGCGGATACACCGGCGAACGGCGCCAGCCCATGATGCGCGCGCGGCCGTCGGCGAAGCCATCCGCGCCCTGCATCAGCGCGACGCCGGCGTCGCCGGTCCATACCGCATGGTTGGGCAACATGTGCCGGGGGCCGCCGCCGGCATGGCGCTCCATGCGCAGCGGCGACTCGCTCGCCGCCACCGCCAGCAGGCCGTTCTCGCCCAGCGTTTCGGGCCCGACGAAGGAAGTGAAATAGCTGGCGTCCACGGCCAGCATCACCACGCCGTCGAACTCGTCGTCGATGGCGTCGAGGCGGCGCGTGAACAGGATCTCGTCGTCGGCCAGCGCCAGCTGCGCCGGCACGGTGCCGACCCGCAGCGCGGTGGAGATCGCGTTCATGTGCTGCTTGAAAAAGGCCTCGCCCGATAGGTCCAGCCCGCGCAGCGCCGGCCGCGTGGACGAACGCACCCTGCCGTCGCGGTCGACCAGCGCGACCACGCCGAAGGCGGCATCGGTGAACATGCCGTCGCGCCGCAGATGCTCCAGCAGGTCTTCGCGCGGGCCATGCTCCCAGCTGTATTTGAGCTGCATCGCGATCTGGTCCATCTGGCCGACCGAGCGCGTGATGTACTGTTCGTAGGCGGCCGCATAGGCGCTGGCTTCCTTGCGCGCCTGCGCATCGGCGCGCACCCGCTCGCCGTGGGCGCGCGCCAGCGTCACGCCCCACACCGCGGCGCAGGCGAGCAGCGCCAGCACCGGCCACACGATGACCAGGAAGCGGCGGCTGCGGATGAAACGCGGCTCCGTGAACTGGCCCATGCGCTCCTAGCCGGCCGTCAGCTTGTAGCCGAAACCGCGCACGGTCTTGAGCAGCGATTTGGCGTCGCGCAGCGCTTTGCGCAGGCGCAGCACGTGCACGTCCACGGTGCGTTCATCGAGCGTGCCGTTGGCATGCCAGACCTGGTCCAGCAGCTGGGCGCGCGAGAACACTTCTTCCGGATGGCACAGCAGGAATTTGAGAAGGCGGTATTCGGCCTGGCGCACTTCGACCGGCTCGGCGCCGACGCGCACGGTGCAGCTGCGCGGATCCAGCTCCAGGGGGCCGACCTGCAGCGGGCGCGCGACCGGCGCCTCGCTGCGGCGGCGCAGCGCGGAGCGGGCGCGGATCGCCAGCTCGCGCGGGGAAAATGGTTTGGTGATGTAGTCGTCGGCGCCGTGTTCCATCGCCACCGACCAGTCTTCGTCGAGCGTGCGTCCGGTCAGCAGGATCACCGGCAGGTCGTGCAGTTGGCGCTCGGCGCGGATGCGGGTCAGCAGGCGCAGGCCGCTTTCGCTGCGCAGCATCCAGTCCAGCAGCACCAGTTGCGGCGCGCGGTGCTGGATGATGTCCCAGGCCTCGTCGACACTGGCGGCGTGGCAGAAGGTCCAGCTGTCGTCGCGCAGGGAGAACCTGACCAGTTCGGCGATCGCCGGTTCGTCCTCGACGATCAACACGAGCGTTTCGGCCGGATTCATGTGGGTCACCTGGTGCGTGTGCGTGAACTGGTGGAAGCCGCCGGCCTGGCGCGCAGGCCCGGCCGGCTTCCGGACAAATCGATTACAGGACTGCCTTGCCTGCTGCGTCCTTGATCTGGCTCTTCCATGCGCCTTCGATCATCTTGACCACCGATGCCGGCATCGGCACGTAGTCCAGCTGCTCGGCGGCGCCGGCGCCGTTCTTGAAGGCCCACTCGAAGAAGCTCAGCACTTCCTTGCCCTTGGCGGCGTCGGCCTGGGTCTTGTGCATCAGGGCGAAGGTCACGCCGGTGATCGGCCATGCCGCCTTGCCCGGCTGGTCGGTCAGGACCACCGAGAAGCCCGGGGTCTTGTCCCAGGCGGCGTTGGCGGCGGCGGCCTTGAAGGCGTCATCGCTCGGCTGCAGGTACTGGCCGTCGCGGTTCTTCAGCTGGGTGTGGGTCATGTGGTTCTTCTTCGAGTACGCCCACTCGACGTAGCCGATCGAACCCTTGATGCGCTGGACGTTGGCGGCGACGCCTTCGTTGCCCTTGCCGCCCACGCCGGTGGCCCACTTCACCGCGGTGCCCGAGCCGATCTTGCTCTTCCATTCGGCATTGGTCTTCGACAGGAAGTCGGTGAACAGGAACGAGGTGCCCGAGCCGTCGGCGCGGTGCACGACCGTGATGTCATCGGCCGGCAGCTTCACGCCCGGGTTCAGGGCGGCGATGGCCTTGTCGTCCCACTTGGTGATCTTGCCCAGGTAGATGTCGGCGAGGACCTCGCCCGACAGCTTCAGTTGGCCCGGCTGCACGCCTTCGACGTTGACCACGGCGACCACGCCGCCCATGATGGTCGGGAACTGGATCAGGCCGTCGGCGTTCAGCTCTTCAGCCGACAGCGGCATGTCCGATGCGCCGAAATCGACGGTCTTGGCCTTGATCTGCTTGATGCCCGCGCCCGAACCGATCGACTGGTAGTTCAGGCCATTGCCGGTCTTGGTCTTGTAGGCGTCGGCCCACTTCGAGTAGATCGGGAAGGCGAAGGTCGAACCGGCGCCGGTCATGTCTGCCGCCATGGCGGACGACATCGCGACAGCGGCCGACACGCTCACCACCATCGATTTCAGAATCAGTTTCATGTTCATGTTTTGGTTCCCAGAAGAGTTGGACAACGAGGCGCAGTCTAGCGAGCGAATATGACAGCCATGTGACCGGAACGCCGCGTGCGCGGATGGCTTTGCTATCATTGCAAGCATCAGAACCGTGGAGCCCGCTCGATGACGCTGAAGCGTTTCGCCCTGCTGAGTACCGCCCTGCCGCTCCTGCTGTGCGCCTGTGCCGTCCAGCCGCCGGCCGCACCCGTTGCAAGGTCCGTGTCATTGACGCTGGCGCCGGGGCAGAAGGCCGATGCCGGAGGCGGCATGGCGCTCGCCTATGACAGCTACAGCGACAGCCGCTGTCCGAAAACCGTCT
>JAEWEK010000030.1 GCA_023389425.1 Pseudomonadota bacterium
GCCGCCGCGCGCGCCGCGGGCGAACCGGGCGCCACCCTGTCGCCGGCCGGCCAGGTGCTGGGCAGCGTGCTGGCGGCGGTGCTCAAGCTCGAACAGCCGGCCAGGGCCGTGACGGCGCGGCTGCCGGTGCTGGCCAGGCCCGGCCAGGACGCCGCGGCACTGGCGCCGGCCCTGCGCCAGGCCCTCGAGCGCAGCGGCCTGTTCTACGAATCGCACGTGGCCGCATGGGCCGAGGGCCGGCGCGACCTGGCATCGCTGGCCTTCGAGCCGCAGATGCAGGACCGCCCCGCCGACCCGGCCGATCCGGAGCCGGCCCAGCTGATCAACCTGCAGCTGGGCACCCAGGAACAGGACCGTGTCGCGTGGCAGGGACAGTTGTGGCCGGGCCAGGCCATGCAGTGGGAAATCAGCCGCGACGCCCCGCAGCAGGAGCGCGACACCCCCGGCGACGGCGCCGAAGCCACCTGGCAGAGCCGCCTGAAGCTGCGCTTTCCCCTGTTCGGCGACATCGATGCGACCGTGGTGCTGCACGGCGGCCAGGTCGCGATCCGGGTCGAACTGACGGACGCCGACGGCGCCGCTTTGCTGCGCTCGCACACGGCGGCACTGGAAGGCGCGCTGGCCGCCGCCGGCACCCCGCTGTCGGCGCTGGCCATCATCGACGGAGCCGCCGATGCCTGATTCCGCCGCACCGCAGCAACGCACCAACGCGGTCGCGCTGGCCTATCGCGAAGGCGAAGGCGCGCCCAAGGTCGTGGCCAAGGGCCAGGGCCTGGTGGCCGAACAGATCATCGCGCGGGCCCGCGAAGCCGGCGTGTTCGTGCATGAATCGAAAGACCTGGTGGGGCTGCTGATGAACGTGGACCTCGACCGGGAAATCCCGCCTGCCCTGTACCGCGCGATTGCGGAACTGCTGGCATGGCTTTATCATATTCAATCTAATCCGCATGCCGGCGTCGTGCCACCGCCGGGCGGACCATTGAACGAATCTCCGTAGAAAGCGGTTCCAAGCAATGTCTAATTCCGAACTGGATAACTGGCACGATTATCGGGTGGTCTCCCGACGGGAGATCCTGGCGCTATTGCGCCAGATCGGTGAAAAAAACCAGCTGGTACGCATGCTGATCAACGGCGAGGCCGACGTCTGCGTCACCTCCATCCTCGACCTCGACCCTGACGAAGACGTGCTCGTGCTCGATCGCTCGATCGACCGCGACCAGCACCGCCGCGTGCTGGCGTCGCCGCGCCTGTCCTGCGAGACCAGCCTGGACAAGATCCGCATCCTGTTCAAGGCCGAGAACCCGCGCGAAATCGAATACGAGGGCTCGGTGGCGATCGCCGCCGACATCCCGGAAAGCATGGTGCGCCTGCAGCGCCGCGAGTTCTACCGCATGCAAATGCCGGTCACCAATCCGGTCAAGCTGGTGCTGCCCGTGCCGGACGAGCTGGGCGGCGGCAGCGCCACCATGCCGCTGGCCGACATCAGCTGCGGCGGCATCGCCTTCATGGACAACAAGCTGGCGCTGGGCGAACTGGCGATCGGCACCACCTTCGAAGGCTGCCGCCTGGACTTGCCGGAGGTCGGTCCGGTGGTGACGGGGCTGGAGATCCGCAACACGCAGGAAGTCACCCTGCTCAACAACAAAACGGCGCGCCGCTTCGGCTGCATGTTTACCGGCATCTCGCGCGGCAACCTGGCCAACGTCCAGAAATACATCACCAAGCTCGAACGCGAGCGCAACGCGCGCCTGGCGGGTTTGGGCTGAATTTTCGCCCCCTTAAAAAGGCAAAGAACGTCATTCCCGCGAAAGCGGGAATCCCATTTTGCATGCATGGCCACTACGTTCAACGGCAGCGGTAGTGCGAAAAAATGGGATTCCCGCCTGCGCGGGAACGACGTTCTCTCTTTTGCGGGCGTACCCTCTAACGCACAGTGTGCGGCTACACCGCCATCACACCTGCATATTCATGATCTCGTGATACGCCTGCACCAGCTTGTTGCGCACCTGTACCGTGGCCTGGAAGTCGATGTTCGCCTTCTGCATCGCGATCATGGTGTCGGACAGGCTGACCGTGTCGTCGCCCATCGCGAAGCGTTGCCCCATCTCGTCGGCCTTGTCCTGCGCCGCGCTCACCTGCGACAGCGAATTCTTCAGCGCCGATGCGAAATCGGCCTTGGGCGCGGCCGTGGCGCCGGCGCCGGCCAGCGGCGACGCGTCCGGCCGCGTGGCCGCCGCCTTCAGCTGGGCCATCATCGATTCGATGCGGCTGCTGTCGATACCGCCAATATTCATCTTTTCCTCCTTGGTGTACAGCTATCTCAGGCTGTCAGAATAGCAGCGCCAGCGCCAGCCCCAGCCCGAAGCAGGCAGCGAAACAAGCCTCTTATCCAAGGTTTGAAGCACTGGCGCAGGCCTCATAATTAGCGCTGTAATCCCCCTTCTAAAGACACAGCAATGGCAGCAGCGGACCAAGAACACGACGACGACGTGAAACCACCTTTCCTGCAAACGAAGTTCGGACGCAATATCGCCATGGGCGGCGCTGCCGCCATCGTGCTGGCGGTCGGCATCGCGCTGTGGCTGTGGAGCCAGCAGCCCGATTACCGCGTCCTGTTCTCCAATTACACCGACCGCGACGGCGGCGCGATCACCGCCTCGCTCGACCAGATGGGGGTCAAGTACAAATTCTCCGAAGGCGGCAACGCGATCCTGGTGCCGTCCGAGATGGTGCACGACATCCGCCTGAAGCTGGCCTCGCAGGGCCTGCCCAAGGGCGGCAACGTCGGCTTCGAGCTGATGGAAAACCAGAAGCTGGGCGTGTCCCAGTTCCTCGAACAGGTCAACTACCAGCGCTCGCTGGAAGGCGAGCTGGCGCGCTCGGTCGAATCGCTGGGCGCCGTCGCCAACGCCCGCGTCCACCTGGCGCTGCCCAAGCCCTCCGTGTTCGTGCGCGACCAGCAAAAGCCCACCGCTTCGGTGCTCCTGACCCTGCAGCCGGGCCGCGCCCTCGATCCGGGCCAGGTCTCCGCCATCGTCCACCTGGTCGCTTCCAGCGTGCCGGAACTGACGCCCGGCAGCGTGACCGTGGTCGACCAGAACGGCACCCTGCTGTCCGATCCGAACCAGGCCGCCGGCGCGCGCCAGCTCGACCCCAACCAGCTGAAATACGTGACCCAGCTGCAGCAGAACATCGTCAAGCAGGTCGAGTCGATCATCACCCCGCTGGTCGGCCGCGGCAACGTGCGCGCCGAGGCCACCGCCGACGTCGACTTCGCCCAGGTCGACACCGCGGCCGAAATGTACAAGCCGAATTCGCCGCCGGAGCCGCAGGCGATCCGCAGCCAGCAGACTTCCGAGCAGCAGCCGGTCAAGTCGGGCACCACCTCGGGCGTGCCGGGCGCGCTGTCGAACCAGCCGCCGGCCGCCAACCCGACCCCGCCCGGCCCGAACCAGCCGACCACCGTCGGCACCGGCGGCAACGCCCAGCAGACGCCGGCCACGCCGCAGGAAGCGCGGCGCGACGCCACCACCAATTTCGAAGTCGACAAGACCGTGCGCTACGAACAGCGCCCGATGGGCGGCATCAAGCGCCTGACGGTGGGCGTGGTGGTCAACTACAAGCGCAACGTCGATCCCAAGACCGGCAAGGTCAGCGCGGTGCCGCTGCCGCCGGCCGTGATCGCCCAGATCAATGAGCTGGTCAAGCAGGCGATGGGCTATTCCCAGGCCCGTGGCGACACGCTGAACGTGACCAACGCCCCGTTCGAAGGCGTGGACAAACTGGCCGAGCTGCCGCCGCCCGTGGCCTGGTACAAGGATTCGGAGCTGATGGGATTGGCTGGCCAGGTGGGCAAGTACGCGCTGTCGATCCTGGTGGTGGGCTTCCTCTACTTCCGCCTGGTGCGTCCGCTGCTGCGCCGCTACGACCGGGCGATCGAGCTCCCGCCGGGCCCCGACCCGGCCGACCTGGCCGAACAGGCTCGCCTGGCGATCGAGGCCGAAATGATGGAAGAACATTCGCAGCAGCAGGCCAAGGGCTACCGCTCCAACCTGCAGATGGCAAAAGACCTGGCGCGCGACGATCCGCGCATCGTCGCCAACGTCGTCAAGACATGGGTAAGTTCACATGAGTAATGTTGATGAAGGCATCCAGCGCGCCGCGATCCTGATGCTCGCGCTGGGCGAGCAGGAAGCGGCCGAGGTGATGAAGTTCCTGGGCCCGCGCGAAGTGCTCAAGCTGGGCGCCGCGATGGCGACCATGAAACAGGTGCAGCATGAGCAGGTGGTGCAGGTGCTGGACGCGTTCCGCACCCAGACCGACCTCAATTCCACCGTCGGCCTGGATTCGGACGAATACATCCGCCAGGTGCTGACCCGCGCGCTGGGCGACGACAAGGCCTCGGTGCTGCTGTCGCGTATCCTGGGCGGCAAGGATGCCTCGGGCATCGAGAGCCTGAAGTGGATGGATGCGTCGTCGGTGGCGGAACTGATCCGCAACGAGCACCCGCAGATCATCGCCACCATCCTGGTGCACCTGGAACGCGACCAGGCCTGCGAAATCCTCGGCAATTTCAGCGACCGCCTGCGCAACGACGTCGTGCTGCGCATCGCCACCCTGGACGGCGTGCAGCCGGCCGCGCTGCGCGAGCTGAACGACGTGCTGACCAAGCT
>JAEWEK010000009.1 GCA_023389425.1 Pseudomonadota bacterium
TTTTTTTATTCGGGGGGGGGGGGGGGGGGGGCCACCCACGACTCTAATGGACGGACGCGATCAGCGCAGCGCCTCAGTCAGCACGCGCCCTTCCGCCGCCGCCGGCGGCCGCACGCGCAGCAGGTGCGCCAGCGTCGGCGCGATATCGACCACTTCGGCATAACTGCCGTAGGCGCCCGGCCTGATCCAGCGGCCGCCCATCAGGATCACCGGGACATTGGTGTCGTAATCGTAGGGATAGCCGTGCGTCGCCCCGGTCTTGCCGGTGCTGTAGATCGAATACGCGGTCGGCACCACCATCAAATCGCCCGACAGCTGTCGATTCCAGGCGCGCTGCATCAGCACGCCAAGGCGGGTCGCCGGCACGGCGCCGCTTTCGAACTGCGTGCGCGTGAACACCTGCGCGATGCCCGCTTGCGCCAGCAGGAAGCGCGCCGCGCTGTTCTCCACCTCGGTGCGCGACACGCCGCGCTTGTCGATGGCCTCGTAGTCCAGGTACACCTCCGGCAGCATCGCACGCTTGACCAGCTTGGCCAGGCCATAGCTGCGTTCCAGGTCGGCGTTAAGCGCCTCCACCAGCTTGCCCCCGTCGATGCGCTGGGCGTCGATGTGGCGCGCCTGGCTGAACTCCGGCGAATTGGAAAAGCCGTGGTCCGCCGTCAGTACCACCAGCACGTTGTCCAGGCCAACGCGCTTGTCGAGATAGCTGAAGAAGCCGCCGATCAGGCGGTCGAGCTGCTGCAGGTGGTCATGCGACATCGCGCTCTCCGGCCCGTAGGCGTGGTTCACGTAGTCGTGGCCGGACAGGCTGATGCCCAGCAGGTCGGGCACGCCGGCCGGATTGCGCCCCAGGTCCTCGCCTTCGATCGCGGCACGGGCGAATTCCAGCGTCAGCTGGTCGACCGCCGGGCCGACCTTCAGGCTTTCGTAGTATGTCGCATCCGGCGCCCCGGTCTCGCTGTGGTAGACGAAGGGGAAGCGGTTCGGCTTGGTGGCGGTCGGTTCCGGATAGGGCGCGTCGCCGGCGTAGGCGGCGTCGGGCAGCAGGCGGTTCCACGCCTTGCCGTAGAAGCGGTCCTGCGGGCGCGCGGCGCGGAAGCGCTGGGCCCATTCCGGATACGACTGCATGTAGAAGGTGCTGGTCGCGAAGTCGCCGGTCTTGTCCATGTACATGTAGGCGGTGCCGGTCTTCCCCGCCAACAGGATGGCGCCGCGGTCCTTGCCCGACACCGTCACCACCTTGGCGCGATCGCCGGTGGCGTAGCGCAGCTGGTCGCCGAGCGTATCGACGCGCAGGTTGCGCGGCGAGGTGCCGTCGTGGGGGCCGGTTTCCTCGTCGATGTAGTGGAAGCGCTGGTCTTCGGTGCAATAGACCTTGTTTCCCGCCGCGTCGTACCAGTTGTTGCCGATAACGCCGTGGCGATAGGGATAGGCGCCGCTCAGCACCGCCGAGTGTCCGACCGCGGTGACGGTCACGCCATGCGCCTGGTGCGCATTGCTGAACGCAGCGCCCTGCTCCAGCAGGCGGCGCAGGCCGCCGTCCTTGGCGAACTGGTCGCGGTAGCGCAGCACCTGCTCGTTGGGCAGGCCGTCGATGACCATCACGACCACGAGTCTGGGGGAGTGATCCTTGGCTGGATTGGACGCCGCGTGGGCGGACAAGGCGGCGGTACCGGCCAGCGCGGCAAGCGCAAGCAGCCGGGTGAGCGAAGCGAGACGATTCATGTAAGTGCGCGGTTGTCGAAGAAGCTCGACATTATGCCAGCCATATGTACTGCGTATGACAAGCCATTGCCTTGGCAGGATGGCAGCTGTGCTATCCTCGCAGCTTCCCCGCATACCAATCCGCCGGCGTCCCGCGCCGGCCCAGCCATTTCCGCGATCATCATGAAACGAACCCTCTACGGCATCCCCAACTGCGACACGGTCAAGAAGGCCCGCACCTGGCTCGCCGACAACGGCCACGACTTCAGCTTCCACGACTTCAAGAAGCAGGGCCTGGAGCGCGCCACCGTCGCCGGCTGGCTCGAACAGCTGGACTGGGAAGTGCTGGTCAACCGCAAGGGCATGACCTGGCGGAACCTGACGGACGAGCAGAAGGCCGCCGTCACCGACAAGGCCGGCGCGCTGGAGCTGATGCTGTCCAACCCATCCGTCATCAAGCGCCCCGTGCTCGACCGCGGCGGCAAGCTGTCGGTCGGCTTCTCGGCCGACCAGTACCGCGCCCTGTTCGCATGAAGACTTCGCGCACGCTGCAGCTGGCCGAGGAGCTGATCGCCCGCCCCTCGGTGTCGCCTGACGACGGCGGCTGCCAGCGGCGCCTGGCCGAGCTGCTGGAGCCGCTGGGCTTCCGCTGCGAGACCATCGAATCGAAGGGCACTACCAACCTGTGGGCGCGCAAGGGCAGCGCGCCGCCGCTGTTCGTATTCGCCGGCCACACCGATGTGGTGCCGACCGGCCCGCGCGAGCAGTGGCATTCCGATCCCTTCGTGCCGACCCGGCGCGACGACAAGCTGTACGGGCGCGGCGCCGCCGACATGAAGACCTCGCTGGCGGCGATGGTGGTGGCGGCCGAGGAGTTCCTCGCCGCGCATCCCGGCCACAAGGGTTCGCTCGCCTTCCTGCTCACCAGCGACGAGGAAGGCCCGGCCACCGACGGCACCCGGCTGGTGGTCGACATGCTGGACGAGCGCGGCGAAACGCTCGACTACTGCGTGGTCGGCGAGCCCACCTCCAGCCACGTCCTCGGCGACATGATCAAGAACGGGCGCCGCGGCTCGCTGTCCGGCAGGCTGGTGGTCAAGGGCGTGCAGGGCCACATCGCCTATCCGCAGTTCGCGCGCAATCCCATCCATGTGGCCGCGCCGGCATTGGCAACCCTGGCGGCCGAGGTCTGGGACGAGGGCAACGAGTACTACTTGCCGACCTCGTGGCAGGCCTCGAACATCCACGCCGGCACCGGCGCCAACAATGTCATCCCGGGCACGCTGACGGTCGACTTCAACTTCCGCTTTTCCACCGCCAGCACGGCCGAATCGCTGCAGGCCCGGGTGCACGCGATCCTCGACCGCCACAAGCTGGAGTACGACCTGGACTGGACCCTGTCCGGCCTGCCCTTCCTGACCCCGCACGGCACCCTGTCCGCCGCGCTGTGCGAAGCCATCCTGCTTGAAACCGGCGTGACGGCCGAACTGTCGACCACCGGCGGCACCTCGGACGGCCGCTTCATCGCCCGCATCTGCCCCCAGGTGATAGAATTCGGGCCCACGAACGCCAGCATCCACAAGATCGACGAGCACATCGAACTGCGCGCCATCGATCCCCTCAAGAACATCTACCGCCGCACGCTGGAACAGCTGCTGGCCGGCTGACACGAGAACAACGCCATGAACACCGATTCCTTCCGTACCCCGCGCGACCTGCTGCGCTACGCCGTCACTCGCTTCAACGCCGCCAAGCTGTTCTTCGGCCACGGCAGCGCCGAAGCCTTCGACGAGGCGGCCTACCTGGTGCTGCACACGCTCAAGCTCCCGCTCGACAAGCTCGAGCCCTTCCTCGACGCCCGCCTGCTGCACGATGAAGTGCTGCAGGTGCTGGCCGTGATCGAGCGCCGCGTCAGCGAGCGCGTGCCGGCCGCCTACATCACCAACGAGGCCTGGCTGGGCAGCTACCACTTCTACGTCGACGAGCGCGTGCTGTTGCCGCGTTCCTTCATCGCCGAGCTGATCCCGCAGCAGTTCGGCCCCTGGGTCAACGATCCCTTCGCGGTCGAGAACGTGCTCGAGCTGTGCACGGGCTCGGGCTGCCTGGCGATCATGATGGCCGACGCCTTCCCGAACGCGGTGGTGGACGCGGTCGACATCTCGAAGGACGCGCTGGCGGTCGCCGAACGGAATATCCGCGACTACAAGCTGGAAGGCCGCGTCAACCCGATCGAATCCGACCTGTACCAGAACGTGCCGTTCAAGCAGTACGACCTGATCGTCACCAACCCGCCCTACGTAAACGCGGAGTCGATGAAGGCGCTGCCGCCGGAGTACCTGCGCGAACCGCAGATCGCGCTGGCCGGCGGCGCCGACGGCATGGACCTGGTGCGCAAGATCGTGGCCGGCGCCGCCAAGCGCCTGACGCCGGAAGGCATCCTGGTGGTCGAAATCGGCAACGAGCGCGACTTCGCCGAAGCCGCCTTCGGCGACCTGGGCCTGACCTGGCTGACCACCAGCGCCGGCGACGAACAGGTGTTCCTGCTGACCGCCGACCAACTGAAATAAGCAGATGATCCGCTTCCAGAACGTCAGCCTGATGCGCGGCACCAAGCCGCTGCTCGAAGGCGCCGACCTCACGCTCAATCCGGGCGACAAGATCGGCCTCGTCGGCGCCAACGGCGCCGGCAAATCCAGCCTGTTCGCGATGCTGCGCAACGAACTCCATCCGGACCAGGGCGAGATCGACTTCCCCGCCAAGTGGCGCATGGCCTACGTGGCGCAGGAGACGCCGCCGCTGCCGCGCGCCGCGCTCGATTACGCGATCGACGGCGACGTCATATTGCGCAAGTTGCAGGCCGAACTCGAACGGCTGGAAGCGGCGCCGCACACCACCGAAAAC
>JAEWEK010000075.1 GCA_023389425.1 Pseudomonadota bacterium
CGGCCCAGGCCGACGGCACGCGCCCGGTGGCGGTGGTGCAGCGCGACTGGCTCGAACCGCTGGTGCGCCTCCTGCTGGCGCAGGGCGCGCATGCGATCACGGCCCTGCCGGCGCAGCTGTGCCTGCCGCTGCAGCCGGGCAGCGTCACGGCCGCCATCGGCGCCGGCGAACTGACCTTGCGCCAGAGCCAGTACCAGGGTCTCGGCCTGGCGCTGGACGGCACCGCGGCCACCAGCCTGCAGACGGTGCGCGCGCTGGCGGGCGATTCGCCGCTGGTGCTGTACGTGGCGCACGAACAGATGGGCGAATACCAGGCCATCGCCGCCGAGGCGGGCCCGGGCACCGTCATCGAACAGGACGACTGGGCGCACTGGATCGCCGGCTCCAGGAGCACCGGGCTGGACCTGGTGCCGGGCCTGGGCGCGGCCGGCGCGCCGCAGCGCGACTGGACGCGCTGGCGCTGGCCGATCGGGCTGGCGCTGGCGGCGCTGGCCGTCAACCTCGGCGCCCTCAATATCGACTGGCTGCGCCAGCGCAGCGAAGCGAATGCGATTCGCCAGCAGATCAACCAGACTTTCAAGGCGGCCTATCCGAACACGCCGGCGATCGACCCGGTGGCGCAGATGCAGCAGAACCTCGCGCGCGCCAAGGCCAGCAGCGGCCAGCTGGCGCACGACGAGTTCAACTACCTGGTGGCCGTGTTCGGCGAAGCGGCCGGCAGCAGCGGCCGCATGCCTGGCATCAGCTCGATCGAGTACCGGGAACATGCGCTGCTGGTCAAGGTCAAAGCCGAGACCGTCGACCCGGGCCTGCTCAAGCAGATCAAGGACGCGCTGGGCGCGCGCGGCCTGTCCCTCGAAGAAACCGGCGCCGCCGCCTGGCGGATCGCCAACACCGGAGCCAAGCCATGACGGCACAGGAAACCATGGTCCAGCTGCGCGCCCGCGCGCTGGCGTACTGGATGGCGCGCACCGAGCAGGAACGGCGCACGCTGTCGATCGGCGCCGCCATCGTGCTGCTGGCGCTGGCCTACCTGGTGCTGGTGGCGCCGGCCGTGGAAGGCCGCAGCCAGCTGCGCGCCCAGCTGCCGCAGCTGCGCCAGCAGGCGGCCCAGATGCAGGCGCTGGCCGACGAGGCGCGCCAGCTGGCGGCCCAGCCGGTGCCGCAGCTGGCGCCGATGACGCGCGAATCGCTGCAGCAAGGCCTGGCCGCGCGCGGCATCAACCCGAGCTCGCTGGCGATGACGGGCGAATACGCCAAGCTGCAGGTGAACAATGTCTCGTTCGCTAACCTGATGGCATGGATGGACGCCCAGCGCCGCGAGAACCGCATTCAGGCGCAGGACGCCGCGATCACCAGCCTGCCCACGGCCGGCCAGGTGGACGCCAGCCTGACCTTGCGCCAGGCCGGAGCGGGAGGCCAATGAAGCGGGCGCTGTCGTGGCTGGCGCTGGTCGCGCTGGCGGTGCTGTTGACGGTACTGGCTTTCCTGCCAGCTACATGGCTTGGGCAATTAGTCGAAAAACAAACCGGCGGTCGTTTGACGCTGGGGGATGCGCAGGGTACGCTGTGGAACGGTTCTGCCTTCGTGGGCGGCGCGCCGGGCGAGGGTGGCGCGATCACGCCGCTGTTGCCGGGCCGTTTCGCCTGGCAGCTGTCGCCGCTGGTGCTGGTGGGCCAGGTCCACATGCGGCTGGAGAATCCGCAGGCGCTGTCGCAGCCGGTGACGGTCACCGGCAGCTGGTCGCAGTGGCAGGTGAGCCCCGGCCAGCTGCTGCTGCCGGCCGAAGGGCTGGCCGGGCTGGGCGCGCCGCTGAACACGCTGGCGCCGACCGGCACGATCAAGCTTGACTGGAATGCGCTGGAACTGCAGCGCCAGGACCAGATGGTGGCCGTCACCGGACGCACGGTGCTGGCGATGACCGACATGGGCTCGCGCATGTCGCCCATCAAGCCGCTGGGCAGCTACGACATGGTGATGGACTGGCACGGACAGGATGCGGCGCTGACCCTGCGCACGGTGCGCGGGGCGCTGCAACTGTCCGGCAACGGCAGCCTGAACCACGGGCGGCTGCAGTTTTCCGGCCAGGCCATGGCCGCCGAAGGATACGAAGACACGCTGGGCAACATGCTCAATCTGTTGGGCCAGCGCCGAATGGTGAACGGCAAGAAAGTTATCGCGCTAGAGTTCAGATAAATGAAAAAACAACTTGATTTGCCGGCCCTGCGCCGGACCGTGGCCGGCGCGATGCTGTGCTGCGCCGCCCTGACGGCGGTTCCCGCTCCCACCTTCGCCCAGAACAATGGCGGCGGGGCGGCCATGAACTTCGTGAACGCCGACATCGAGTCGGTGATCAAGGCGGTCGGGCACTACACCGGCATGACCTTCATCATCGACCCGCGCGTCAAGGGCACGCTGACCCTGGTGTCGGAACGGCCGCTGTCCAAGGCGCAGGCCTTTTCGCTGCTGACCAGCCAGCTGCGCCTGCAGGGCTACGCGGTGGTCACCGGCGACGGCTTCGCCAAGGTGGTGCCGGAAGCGGAAGCCAAGCTGCAGGCCAGTCCCACCCAGGTCGGGGTGCGCGGCTCCAAGGTCCATGGCGACCAGATCGCGACCCAGGTCTACCGCCTGTCCTACGAGTCGGCGGCCAACCTGGTCGCGGTGCTGCGCCCGCTGGTGTCGCCCAACAACTCGATCATGGCCGACCCCGGCAACAACAGCCTGGTCATCACCGACTACGCCGACAACCTGAAGCGCCTGTCCAAGATCATCGCCGCGCTCGACGCGCCGGTCGCGGGCGACCTCGACGTGATCCCGATCCACAACGGCATCGCCAGCGACATCGCCACCCTGGCCCAGCGCATGATGGAACCGGCGCCCGGCGGCGACGCCGGCCGCGTCGCCGTGATGGCCGACCCGCGCACCAACTCGGTGGTCATCAAGGCGCCGTCGGCGGCCAAGGCCAACCTGGCGCGCGCGCTGATCGCCAAGCTCGACCAGCCGACGACCGAACTGGGCAATGTGCACGTGGTGTACCTGAAGAACGCCGACGCCGCCAAGGTCGCGCAGACCCTGCGCGCGGTGGTGTCGGGCGACGTGGCGGCGGCGCCGCAGGCGGGCCAGGGCACCCAGGGCGGCTCGATCCCGGCCGGCACGCTGACCGGCGGCGGCGCGAGCGGCAACACGACCCCGGTCGGCACCCAGGGCGGCAACGGCCTGGGCGGGCCGACCAATACCTTCGCCCAGCAGGGCCAGCAGGGCGGCAGCGCGCCCCAGGGCGCCGGCTACATCCAGGCCGACACCTCCACCAACAGCCTCATCATCACGGCCAACGACGCCATGTACCGCAACCTGCGCGCCGTCATCGACCAGCTCGACGTGCGCCGCGCCCAGGTCTATATCGAGGCGATGGTGGTCGAGGTCACCTCGAACAAGGCGTCCGACTTCGGCGTGCAGTGGATGGCCCTGTCCGGCAACCAGGACAGCAGCTTCCGCGGCGGCGTCCTGCAGAATTTCGGCGTCGGCCAGCCGGGCAATATCGTCAACCTGGCGATCGCGGCGCGCCAGGGCGTCGGCGGCAGCACCAGCAGCAGCACCACCGGCAACAGCGCGGCCGCCGCCGCCGCGGCGCTGCTGCCGGGCGGCTTCACGCTCGGCCTGTTCCGCCAGAAGGACAAACAGCTCGGCCTGGGCGCGGTCGCCAATGCGCTGGAAAGCACCGGCAACGCCAACATCCTGGCCACGCCGAACATGATCACGCTCGACAACGAACTGGCCACCATCAAGGTCGGCCAGAACGTGCCGATCATCAGCGGTTCGTTCACCACCACCAGCGGCACCAACACCAACCCGTTCCAGACCATCGACCGCCGCGACGTCGGCCTGCTGCTCAAGGTGCGCCCCCAGATTTCCGAGGGCGGTACCATCAAGCTGGCGATCTACCATGAGAACTCGAGCGTCGACCAGTCGACCCTGACCGCGGCCTCAGGCATCACCACCAATGTGCGCGCGATCGAAAGCAATGTGCTGGCCGACGACGGCCAGATCATCGTCCTCGGCGGCCTGATCCAGGATACCGAAAGCGACGGCGAGGAGCGCGTGCCCGGCCTGTCCAGCATCCCGGTGCTGGGCAACCTGTTCAAGAACCGCACGCGCAGCCGGGTCAAGACCAACCTGATGGTGTTCCTGCGCCCGATCGTGGTGCGCAGCAAGGAAGCCTCGTCCAGCATCACCATGGACCGCTACGACTGGATCCGCGCCACCGGCCAGAGCCAGTACCCGAGCGACGGCGGCCTGCTGCTGCAGAACCTGGGCGCGCCCGTGCTGCCGCAACTGACCGACGGCCAGCCGCCGGCCGGTTCCGGCTTCGCCCCGGCCCAGCCCTTCCAGCCGCCGGCGCCGCGCAACGCGCCGGGCATCGTGCCCACCCCGTCCCAGCCGGCGCCGGGCGCACCGGTGCAGCCGCTGCCGCCCCAGAGATAAAGTACGATGAACAACCTGTTGCCCTACGCCTTCGCCCGCGACCACGCGCTGCTGGCGCGTTCCAGCGGCGAACCCGGCCAGAGCGTCGAGGTGCTGGTGTCGCCGGCCACCGCGCCGGCCGCCATCGCCGAGGTCTCGCGCCGCTTCGGGCGCATCGCGCTGCGCCGCATGGAGCGCAGCGAGCTCGACGAAGCCATCGCCAACGCCTATGCCGGCGCCGGCGGCGACGCCTCGCAGGTGGTGGACGAATTCGACAGCGAACTCGACCTCACCAAGCTGCTGCAGGACGTGCCGGCCATCGAGGACCTGCTCGAATCGTCCGACGACGCGCCCGTGATCCGCATGATCAACGCGCTGCTCACGCAAGCGCTGCGCGAGGGCGCGTCCGACATCCACATCGAACCCTTCGAGCAGACCTCGGTGGTGCGCTTTCGCATCGACGGCGCGCTGCGCGACATCGTCCGTCCGCGCAAGGCCATCCATGCCTCGCTGATCTCGCGCATCAAGATCATGTCGCAGCTCGACATCGCCGAGAAGCGCCTGCCGCAGGACGGCCGCATCACCCTGCGCGTGGGCGGCAAGCCGGTCGACGTGCGCGTGTCCACCCTGCCCACCGGCCACGGCGAGCGCGCGGTGCTGCGTTTGCTGGACAAGGAAGCGGGCCGGCTCGACCTCGGCCACCTGGGCATGAGCGAGACCCTGCTGCCCCGCTTCGACAAGCTGATCAACCAGCCGCACGGCATCGTGCTGGTCACCGGCCCCACCGGTTCCGGCAAGACCACCACGCTGTACGCCGCGCTGTCGCGCCTGAACGCGAGCACCACCAACATCATGACGGTGGAAGACCCGATCGAGTACGACCTGCAAGGCGTCGGCCAGACCCAGGTCAACGCCCGCATCGACATGACTTTCGCCAAGGCCCTGCGCGCCATCCTGCGCCAGGATCCGGACGTGATCATGATCGGCGAGATCCGCGACCTCGAAACGGCGCAGATCGCGGTGCAGGCCTCGCTGACCGGCCACCTGGTGCTGGCGACCCTGCACACCAACGACGCGGCCTCGGCCGTGACCCGTTTGCTGGACATGGGCATCGAGCCCTTCCTGCTGTCGTCCTCGCTGCTGGGCGTGATGGCGCAGCGCCTGGTGCGCAAGCTCTGCCCCTACTGCAAGAAGTTCGACGGTGAGCGCTGGCACGCGGTCGGCTGCGAGCGCTGCGGCCACACCGGCTACCAGGGCCGGGTCGGCGTCTACGAGCTGCTCGAGACCAACGACCAGATCCGCAGCCAGATCCACAACCAGGCGCCCGAGTCCGAGATCCGCGACAGCGCGCTCAAGAGCGGCATGCAGACCATGCGCGAGGACGGCGAGCGCTGGATCCGCGAGGGCGTCACCACGCAGGCCGAGCTGCTGCGCGTGACCAAGGACTGACCCGATGCCGGCATTCCGTTATGAAGCCGTCGACGCCGGCGGCGCCACCCGCAAGGGCGTGGTCAACGCCGACAGCCCGCGTTCGGCGCGCGCCGACCTGCGCACCCAGGGCCTGACCCCGATCACGGTCGAGGCCATCGCGGCCCAGGTCGACGCCTCCGGCGCGGCGCGCAGCCGCGGCTTCGGCGAGCGCCTGTCGCAAAACGAGCTGGCGCTGTTCACGCGCCAGCTGGCCAGCCTGCTGGAAGCGGGGCTGCCGCTGGAGCAGGCCTTCACCGCGCTGCTCGAGCAAGCCGAGCGGCCCTACCTGCGCGACCTGATCGCCTCGATCCGCTCGGAAGTCATCGGCGGCGCCTCGTTCTCGGCCGCGCTGTCGCGCCACCCGCGCGACTTCGCCGAGATCTACCGCGCCCTGGTCAGCTCGGGCGAGCAGATCGGCCAGCTGTCGCGCGTGCTGTCGCGCCTGGCCGACTACATCGAGCGCCGCAACGCGCTGGTGCAGAAAGTGCGGCTGGCCTTCACCTACCCGGCCATCGTCACCCTCGTCGCCTTCGCGATCGTGATTTTCCTGCTCACCTACGTGGTGCCGCAGATCGTGTCGGTGTTCGCCAACACCAAGCAGAAGCTGCCTTTTCTCACCATCGTGATGCTGTCGGTGTCGAACTTCGTGCGCGCCTACGGCATCTATGTCGGCATCCTGATCGCGGCCGCCTTCTGGCTGTGGCGGCGCGCGCTGCGCAATCCGGAACTGAAGCTGCGCTGGCACACCTGGCTGCTGGACGCGCCCGTGTACGGCAAGTTCGAGCGCAGCATGAACACGGCGCGCTTCGCCAGCACGCTGGCGATCACCACCGGTTCCGGCGTGCCGATCCTGCGCGCGCTCGACACCAGCCGCGACACCCTGTCCAACGTCGCCATGCGCAACCTGGTCGAACAGGCCACCGGCAGCGTGCGCGAGGGCGTCAGCCTGGCGCGCGCGCTGTCGGCGCAGAAGCACTTCCCGCCGATGCTGGTGCACATGATCCGCGCCGGCGAAATCACCGGCGAGCTGCCGCAGATGCTGGAGCGCGCCGCCAACGCCCAGCAGGCCGACCTCGAGCGCCGCACGCTCACCATCGCCGGCCTGCTCGAGCCGGTGCTGATCCTGGCCATGGGCCTGGTGGTGCTGCTGATCGTGCTGGCGGTGCTCATGCCTATCATCGAAATCAACCAGCTCGTGCGCTAACGAGGAAACCAATGAAGCGTCTGCCCATCGTCCTGACCCTGGTTGCGCTGATCGCGCTGGCCGCCTCGGTCGCGTTCTGGATCCTGCAGTTCTACAAACCGGCGCAGCGTCCGATCGCGGCGGCGCCGGCGGTGGCGCTGCCCGATCCCAGCATGGACGCCGCCGCCACCCTGTTCGGCGGCCAGGCCGTGGCCGAGGTCGCGGCCAACTACAGCCTCACCGGCGTGATCGCCGACGGCCCGCGCAGCGTCGCCATCATCTCGGCCAACGGCGCGCCGGCCAAGGCACTGGCGGTGGGCAAGGAGCTGGCGCCGGGCGTGTCGGTGACCGAAGTGCATCCGCGCTACGTGATGCTGTCCGATGGCGGCGTGATGAAGCGCATCGACCTCGCGCCCGACACCAAGGCGGCCGCCCCGATGGGCGGCGCCACCCCTGCCATGGCGCCGGCGCCGGCGGGCGCGGTGCCGGAACCGCAGATGGACGCCG
>JAEWEK010000137.1 GCA_023389425.1 Pseudomonadota bacterium
GGCCCAGCCCGCTTCAGCTGCCGCTGCGGCCGCCGCCAGCTTCGTGCCGCAGGCCCCGGCCGGCGCCGAACCCGCCGTGCCCGGCCCCACGCCGCCCGGCATCAGCCAGGACGCCGAGGACGATACCTTCATGCTGCTGCGCGAGGCCGCACGCCAGGACGATGCGGCCAAGGCCAACGCCCTGGCTTCGCGCCTGCCCGCCTACGCCATCCCCTCGTACGTCGACTATTATCGTCTGAAACCGCGCCTGCGCGATGCCAGCGAGGACGAGGTCCGCGCCTTCCTCAAGCGCTGGGACGGCAGCGCCATCGCCGACCGCATGCGCAACGACTGGCTGCTCGAACTCGGGCGCCGCCGCGACTGGGCCAATTTCGACCGCGAGCTGCCGCAGTTCGTGCGCAACGACGACTACCAGGTGCGCTGCTACGCGCTGCTGTCGCGCCTCGCCAAGGGCGAGAAGATCGCCAGGGAAGCGCGCGCCCTGCTGGTCAATCCGCCCAATTACGGCGAGGCCTGCAATGCGCTGATGGTCGCCGCCGCGCAGGCCGGCCAGCTGACCACGGAAGACATCAAGGCCCAGCTGCGCCTGGCCGGCGAGACCAATGCCACCGGCCCCGCGCGCCGCGCCGCGTCCTTGCTCGGCGCCTCCGACACCCGCGCCGCGCAGGCGGTCGACGTGCCGGCGCTGGCCATGGCGCGCGGCATCGGCAAGACCGCGGCCGAGCACGAGATCTACCTCGTCGCGGTCGGCCGCATGGCACGCACCAGCATCAAGCTCGCCACCGTCGCGCTCAAGAAGAACGCGCCCAGGCTGTCGCCCGAAGAGCGCGCGGTCGGCTGGGCCAACATCGCCTTGCCCGCGTCGATCGCGCTGTCGCCCGACGCCTGGGACGACTGGAAGCTGGCCGCCGCCGCGCCGCTCTCGCAAGACCAGCTGGCATGGAAGACCCGCATCGCCCTGCGCCAGGGCGACTGGAAGGCGGTCAAGGCGACCATCGAATCGATGCCGCCCGCGCAGCGCGACGATCCCACCTGGACCTACTGGCTCGGCCGCGCGCTGCAGGCCCAGGACCGCCGCACCGAAGCCAGGCGCCTGTTCGAGCAGATCGCGGAGCAGAACAGCTTCTATGGCCAGCTCGCGATGGAGGAGCTGGGCCAGCTGGTGACGATCCCGCCATCCGCCAGGCCGACCACGCCGGCCGAACTGGCGCAGGTCGCCGCCAATCCGGACCTGCAGCGCGCGCTCAAGTTCTTCGCGCTGCGCCTGCGCTTCGAAGGCACGCGCGAATGGAACTGGGGCCTGCGCAACTACAACGAGCGCCAGCTGCTGGCCGCCGCCGAATACGCGCGCCAGAACAACATCCTCGACCGCATGATCAACACCTCGGAGCGCACCCGCACCGAATTCGACTACACCCAGCGCTTCCCGGCGCCGCACGACGAGGTGATGCAGCCGACCGCGCAGGCGCTGGGCCTCGACCGCGCCTGGGCCTATGGCCTGATCCGCCAGGAGTCGCGCTTCATCGTCGATGCGCGTTCCGGCGTCGGCGCGGCTGGCCTGATGCAGGTGATGCCGTCCACCGCCAAGTGGGTCGCGTCCAAGGTCGGCATCGGCGACTACGTGCACGACATGATCAGCGACCTGCGCACCAACATCACGCTCGGCGCCAACTACATGAACATGGTGCTGGCCAACGCCGACGGCTCGCAGGTGCTGGCCACGGCCGCCTACAACGCCGGCCCGAGCCGCGCGCGCGCCTGGCGCGCCACGCTCACCGGGCCGATGGAAGGCGCCATTTTCATCGAGACGATCCCGTTCCCCGAGACCCGCGCCTACGTGCGCAACGTCATGGCGAACGCGACCAACTATGCAGCCATGTTCGACAAGCGCCCGCAGTCGCTCAAGGCGCGGATCGGCACCATCGCGCCGAAAGGCGCCAGCGTTCTTCCCTGATAGCGAGGTCCCATGCGAGACACGAAGGTGGTGGTGTTCGGCGGCTCCGGATTCATCGGCAGCCACCTGGTAGCCAAGCTGGCCGCGCGCGGCGTGCGCGTGCTGGTGCCGACGCGGCGCTTCGAAACCGGCAAGCACCTGATCCCGCTGCCCGGCGTGGACGTGATCGAGGCCGACATCCACGACCCCGGCGCGCTGCGCGAGCTGGTGCGCGGGCGCGATGCCGCCGTCAACCTGGTCGGCCTGCTGCATTCGCGCCGCGGTACGCCGTGGGGACCGGACTTCCAGCGCGCCCACGTCGAGCTGCCGAAAAAGATCGTCGACGCCTGCGCGCTGGAAGGGGTGCCGCGTTACCTGCACATGAGCGCACTGGGCGCGGACCGCGACGGCCCCTCGATGTACCAGCGTTCCAAGGCCGAAGGCGAGGTCATGGCGCGCGGCCATCCCGAAGTCGCCGCCACCATCTTCCGGCCCTCGGTCGTGTTCGGGCCGGAGGATAACTTCCTGAACATGTTCGCGCAGCTGCAGCGCTGGCTGCCCGTGATGCCGCTGGCCCGCGCCGACGCCACCTTCCAGCCGGTGTTCGTGGGCGACGTCGCCGCCGCGTTCTCGCACGCGCTGGAGCGGCCCAAGACGCGCCATCTCGTGTTCCACCTCGGCGGCCCGGCCATCTACACGCTGGCCGAACTGGTGCGCATGGCCGGACGCTATTCGCACCACGAACGCCGCATCGTCGAGCTGCCCGACGCGCTGGGCAAGCTGCAGGCCGCGCTGCTCGAACACATGCCCGGCAAGACCCTGATGAGCCGCGATAACCTTGACTCGATGAAGGTCGATAACGTGGTCGACCCCGCGATCCAGGCCTTGACAGCGGACGCGCTGGGAATCAAGCTCACAGCCCTCGAAGCGGTCGCCCCGCACTATCTTGCGCCGCTCGGCGAGCGCTTCGACAAATTCCGCGCCCGCGCCGGGCGCTAATCCAGACCGGAACAACAATGCAGACCACCGAACTCGACCCCGCCCTGTCGCAAACGCTCGAACAGGCGCGCCAGCCCGGCCTGACGCTCGTCATCGGCAACAAGAATTACTCCTCGTGGTCGATGCGCCCGTGGGTCGCGGCCACCGCCTTCGGCATCCCGTTCACCGAGGTGCGCGTCCTGCTCGACCAGGCCGATACCGCCGCCAACATCGCGCGCTACTCGGCGGCCGGCCGGGTGCCGGTGCTGGTCGCCGGCGAGATGACGATCTGGGACAGCCTGGCCATCTGCGAATACCTGGCCGAGCAGTTCCCCGACAAGCATATGTGGCCGCAGGATGTGGCGGCGCGGGCGATGGCGCGGTCGGTGTCGGCCGAGATGCATTCGGGTTTCATGGGCCTGCGCAGCGCGATGTCGATGAACATCAAGGCCGACCTGCCTGGCCGCGGCCGCACCGCCGACAGCCAGGCCGACATCGGCCGTGTCTGCGAAATCTGGGAAGAGTGCCTGGCGCGCTTCGGCCACCACAACTTCCTGTTCGGCGACTTCAGCATCGCCGACGCCTTCTACGCGCCGGTGGTCATGCGCTTTGCCACCTACGGGGTGGCGCTGGCGCCGGCCCTGCAGGCCTACTGCGATCGCGTGAAGGCGCATCCCGCCGTCGCGCGCTGGGTGGCCGACGCGCTGGCCGAAACCGAAATCGCGTCAAGGCACGAAGACGAACTGCCGGACTGAGATGAAGACCTATGTCGTCGGCGGCGCCGTGCGCGACGAGCTGCTTGGGCTGCCGGTGTCGGACCGCGACCACGTCGTGGTGGGCGCCACGCCCGAGGAAATGGTCAAGGCCGGTTTCCGCCCGGTCGGCAAGGACTTCCCGGTTTTCCTGCATCCCGACACCCACGAGGAATACGCGCTCGCGCGCACCGAACGCAAGACCGCGCCGGGCTACCACGGCTTCGTGTTCCACACCTCGCCCGATGTGAAGCTCGAGGACGACCTGGTGCGGCGCGACCTCACCATCAACGCCATGGCGCGCGCCGAAGACGGCAGCGTGATCGATCCCTGGCACGGCCAGCGCGATTTGCAGGCGCGCCTGTTCCGCCACGTGTCGCCGGCCTTTGCCGAAGACCCGGTGCGCATCCTGCGCGTGGCCCGCTTCGCCGCGCGCTTCCCCGAATTCCGCGTCGCCGAAGAGACCAACGCGCTGATGCGCCGCATGGTGGACGAAGGCGAGGTCGATGCGCTGGTGCCCGAGCGCGTGTGGCAGGAAATCGCGCGCGGGCTGATGGAACAGAGGCCATCGCGCATGCTCCAGGTGCTGCGCGACTGCGGCGCGCTGGCGCGCGTCATGCCCGAGCTGGACGCGTTGTGGGGCGTGCCGCAGCCGCCGCTGCACCACCCCGAAATCGACACCGGCGCCCACATGCTGCTGGTGATCGACTACGCCGCCGATCGCTGCTTCGAGCTGCCGGTGCGCTTCGCCGCGCTGATGCACGATCTTGGCAAGGGCACGACGCCCAGCGCGCACTGGCCCAGCCACCACGGCCACGAGGGCAAGGGCGTCGAACTGGTCGTGGAGCTGTGCAAGCGCCTGCGTGTGCCCAATGAAGCGCGCGACCTGGCCGTGATGGCGGCGCGCGAGCACGGCAACGTGCACCGCGCGCTGGAGCTGCGCGCCAATACCATGGTCAGCCTGTTCGAGCGTTGCGACGGTTTCCGCAAACCCGTGCGCTTCAAGGAGCTGCTGCTCGCCGCCGAATGCGATTACCGCGGCCGCGCGGGTTTCGCCCAGCGCGACTATCCGCAAGCGCCGCACTTGCTCAAGGCGCTGGCCGCCGCGCGTGGGGTCGACGCCGGCGCCGTCGCCGCCCGCTGCGCCGACGACAGATCGCGCATCCCGGAGGCGGTGCACGCCGCCCGCGTGTCCGCCGTGAAGGCTGCCCTGCACGAGTAAGCGCTTCACGTTTTGAAACACCTTCGCGCGGCCGGAACGCTGCTGCTCTGTTATCCTCTGCTGGACAATTCGTATCGCCGGAGGTTCCAATGTTTGCCGTTCTGGCACGCCGCCTGCGAGAGCTGGGCCCGCGCCGCCGCCTGCAGCTGGGCCTTGCCGGTGTACTCGTGCTGGTCCTGCTGTTTGCCTTCCTGTTCATCCGTACCGAGGCGGTCGATATCGGCGCGCAGGGCAGCGTCACGCTCAAGCTGCGTGAGCTCGAGAAGTTGGACGCCGAGTGGGACGCCGCCATCCTGCGCGCCCACGTCGGTCCGCGTTCCAGCAACCGCGCGCTGACCGAACCGCTGCCGCGCATGCACGAGCTGATGGCGCGCCTGCACGACGCGCTGCCGATGACGCGCAGCGCCGAAGCGTCCGCCGCCTATGACCGCCTCGCCGGCGCGCTCAGGTACAAGGAACAGCTGGTGGGCGCCTTCAGCCGCCGCAACCAGCCGCTGCGCGCCGCGCTGCTTTACGTGCCGCCGGCCGTGGCCAACCTGAAGACCGAGCTGGCCGGCATCGGCGGCGCGCTGGCGCCGGCCCGCATCGTGCTGCGGCTGGACGCCTCGCTCAACGATCTGCTCGGCCAGATCCTGCGCTACAACCTGGCGCCCACCGACAAGCTGGCCGCGCGCATCCGTGACACGCTGGGCGACATCGAGGCGCAGGAGATCGCGTTCTCGCCCGCCATCGTGGACAACATCGACGCCATCGCGCACCAGAGCCGCGTCATCCTCGTCAACCGGCCGCTGGAGAATGCGCTCGAAGCCAGCATCGCGGCGACCGACACCGCCGGCGCGATGGACGCGCTGGGACGCCAGTTCGACCGCGCCTTCGACGGCGTGCTGCTGGAACGCCAGCGCTACCGCGGTTGGCTGGTGGCCTACTCGGCGGTGCTGCTCGCGCTGCTGGCCTGGGCCGCGCAGCGCCTGCGCCGCAGCTACCGCATCATCGGCGAAGTGAACCAGCGCCTGGTCTCCGCCAACGAGACGCTGGAGCAGCGCGTGGCCGAACGCACCGCCGAGCTGGAAGCGCAGTCGAAGCAGCTCGAACTGCTGGCCCAGCACGACGGACTCACCGGCCTGGTCAACGTGCGCCAGCTCACCCGCCTGCTCGAACACGCGCTGGTGCGCTCCAGCCGGCGCGGCACGGTGGTGGTCGTCATGTTCATCGACCTCGACGGCTTCAAGGCCGTCAACGACACCTGGGGCCACGCCGCCGGCGACGTCGTGCTGCAGGAAGTGGCGCGCCGCGTGCAGGCGCAGCTGCGCGCCGAAGATGCGCTGGCCCGTCTCGGCGGCGACGAGTTCGTGATCCTGCTGGAGGAGGCCGGCGGCCCCGATGGCGCGCTGCGCGTGGCGCAGGCGGCGCTGGACGCGATCCGCGGCGTGACCGAGGCCAACGGCCATCCGGTGACGATCTCCGCCAGCATCGGCATCGCCAGCGTGTGCGGGCGGGAAGGCGTCGTGCGCGATCCGGAGCAATTGCTGGCGTCGGCCGACCACGCCATGTATCAGGCCAAGCAGGCCGGCAAGGGCGTGTTCGTCATCAGCGCCGACGCCGAATGGGCGCCTGCTTGACCTCGTGCGCGGACCGGCCGGCGCGACTCCGCTAGAATGCGGATTGTCGCGGTAGACAAGCAGGAGCAGGAAAATGCAGAACAATCCGTTCCGTCGGCTGCTGGCCAGGCTGGGCCACCGGCCGGTGCTGGTCAAGGAGCTCGGTGAGCGCGACCGCCGGCGCATGCTGCGGCATTTCCTCGCGCTCGACGACAACGACCGCCTGCTGCGTTTCGGCGCCAAGCTCAAGGACGAGCAGGTCGAGGCCTACGTGCGCAAGATCGACTTCGAGCGCGACATCGTGTTCGGGGTGCTCAACCGGCGCTTCCAGCTGGTCGGTGTGGGCCACCTCGCCTTTCTCGACAAGCACGGCGCGCGCGAGAAGGCGACCACCAAGGACCGCGTGGCGGAATTCGGCGTGTCGGTGTCGGGCTCGGCGCGCGGGCAGGGCGTGGGCACGGCGCTGTTCGAGCGCGCCGCCATCCACTGCCGCAATTCGGATATCGACACCTTGTACATGCAGTGCCTGTCGTCGAACCGGACCATGATGCACATCGCGAAAAAAGCGGGGATGGAGATCAAGCGCGAATACGGCGAGGCCGACGCCTACCTGCATTTGCCTCCACCGAGCCCGGGCAGCGTGCTGCAGGAGGCGCTGCACGAGCAGGTGGCAATGATCGATTATGCGGTGAAGGCGAATGCGCGGGCGGCGCTCAAGTGGCTGTTGCCGAAGAAGTGAGCCGCTGCCCGCAAGACCGTCGTCCTCATACGATCGGCAACGCCGTGGTCTCCTTGATCCTCTGCAGCGCAAAACTCGACTTCACATCCAGCACCGCCGGATGCCGCAGCAACGTCGCCATCATGAAGCGCGAGAAGTGGTCCATGTCCTCCACGTGCACGCGCAGCAGGAAATCCATCTCCCCGGTCATCGCATAGCAGGCCACCACCTCCGGCCAGGTCGATACCGCCTGCGCGAAGTCGGTGCGCGGCGAATGCGCCGGCAGTCGCCCGCTGGACGACCCCTCGCTGTGCTTCTCCAGCCGCACGTTCACATACGCCAGCAGCCCGAGCCCGATCTTGTCCGGATCCAGCAGCGCCACGTATTGCCGGATCACGCCTGCCTCCTCCAGCCGCTTGATGCGGCGCAGGCAGGGCGAGGGCGACAGGCTCACGCGCTCGGCAATATCCTGGTTCGACAGCCGCCCGTCGGACTGCAGGATTTCCAGGATTTTGCGGTCGGTTTTGTCGAGCTCTATTTTTGACATGAATCCTCCAAATGGAACGGCGCCGGCGATATTTTATTGCGCATTCCAAGGCGACGGGGGAATTATTTGAAATTTAATGCCGGTTGCTCGAGACTATACTTGTCGCCATTGGAAATGGAGGAGACACCATGCAACTGACGACCTGGGAAAACCCCATGGGCACCGACGGCTTCGAATTCGTCGAGTTTGCCGCGCCCGATCCCAAGGCGATGGGCGAACTGTTCGAAAAGATGGGCTTCGTCGCCATCGCCCGCCATCGCCACAAGAACGTGACGCTGTACCGCCAGGGCGAGATCAACTTCATCATCAACGCCGAGCCGGACTCCTTCGGCCAGCGCTTCGCGCGCTTGCACGGCCCGTCGGTGTGCGCCATCGCCATCCGCGTGCAGGACGCCGCCTTCGCCTACAAGCGCGCCGTGGAAATGGGCGCCTGGGGCTTCGACACCCACAACGGCCCGATGGAACTGAACATCCCCGCTATCAAGGGCGTGGGCGATTCGCTGCTGTACCTGGTCGACCGCTGGCGCGGCAAGGGCCAGGCCGGCGCCATCGGCGACATCAGCATCTACGACGTCGACTTCGTGCCCATCGAAGGCGCCGATCCGAACCCGGTCGGCCACGGCCTGACCTACATCGACCACCTGACCCACAACGTCTACCGTGGCCACATGAAGGCGGTCGCCGATTTCTACGAGAAGATCTTCAACTTCCGCGAGATCCGCTACTTCGACATCAAGGGCAAGCTCACCGGCCTGACCTCCAAGGCCATGACTTCCCCGTGCGGCAAGGTGCGCATCCCGATCAACGAGTCGGCCGACGACAAATCGCAGATCGCGGAGTACCTCGACGAATACCAGGGCGAGGGCATCCAGCACATCGCGCTCGGTACCGACAACGCCTACGCCTCGGTCGACACGATGAAGCGGACCGGCATCCCGTTCCAGGACACGATCGACACCTACTACGAGCTGGTCGATCGCCGCCTGCCGGGCCACGGCGAGAACGTCGAGGAGCTCAAGCGCCTGCGCCTGCTGATCGACGGCAGCACGCCGGAAAACGGCAGCAAGGAACTGCTGCTGCAGATCTTCACCCAGAACGTGATCGGCCCGATCTTCTTCGAGATCATCCAGCGCAAGGGCGACCAGGGCTTCGGCGAAGGTAACTTCCGCGCGCTGTTCGAGTCGATCGAGCTGGACCAGATCCGCCGCGGCGTCCTCAAGGACCCAGCCGCGACGGCATAACCGTCGTTCCCGCGGAGGCGGGAACCCATGGACCGCGTGAATACACGCTCAGCATGGGTCCCCGCCTGCGCGGGGACGACGTGTTAATGGAGCAGGTGCCGACAGCGCACCGCATAGAACAACGGAGACACCCAATGAACGCACCCCAGGACCGCGCCGCACTCGCACCCGCGCACGAGATCACGCTCGACGACAAATGGACGCTCGAGCGCGGCAAGGCCTTCATGTCCGGCACCCAGGCGCTGGTGCGCCTGCCGATGCTGCAGCGCGAGCGCGACGAGAAGGCCGGCCTGAACACGGCCGGCTACATCACCGGCTACCGCGGCTCGCCGGTCACGCAGATCGACCAGACTGCGATGAAGACCAGGAAGCACCTCGATGCCCACCACGTCAAGTTCCATCCCGGGATGAACGAGGACCTGGCGGCGACCGCGGTATGGGGTTCGCAGCAGACCAACCTGTTCGAAGGGGCGCAGTACGACGGCGTGTTCGCCATGTGGTACGGCAAAGGCCCGGGCGTGGACCGCTGCGGCGACGTCTTCAAGCACGGCAACAACGCCGGCAGCGCCAGGAACGGCGGCGTGCTGGTGGTGGCCGGCGACGACCACGCGTCCAAGTCCTCGTCCACCGCGCACCAGTCCGACCACATCCTGCACCACTGCGGCATTCCTGTGCTGTACCCGTCCTCGGTGCAGGAGATGATCGACTACGGCCTGCACGCCTGGGCGATGAGCCGCTACACCGGCCTGTGGGTGTCGATGAAATGCGTCACCGACATCATCGAGTCCGGCGCCGTGGTCGACATCGACCCCGACCGCGTGCAGATCGCCACCCCGACCGACTACGAGCTGCCCCCGGGCGGGCTGAACATCCGCTGGCCCGATCCGGTGCTGGACCAGGAAGCGCGGATGACCAACCAGAAGTGGTACGCCGCGCTGGCCTACGCCCGCGCCAACAAGCTCAATCGCACGATCTGGGACAGCCCGACGCCGAGGATCGGCATCATCACCGCCGGCAAATCGTACACGGACACGCGCCAGGCGCTGGCCGACCTCGGCATCGACGAGCAGGCGGCCGCCGACATCGGCCTGCGCCTGTACAAGGTCGGCATGACCTGGCCGCTGGAAGCGGAAGGCATCCAGCAGTTCGCGCGCGGCCTCGACGAGATCCTGGTGGTCGAAGAAAAGCGCCAGGTGCTCGAGTACGCGCTCAAGGAGGAGCTGTACAACCTGCCGGACGGCGAGCGTCCGCGCGTGGTCGGCAAGTTCGACGACACCGGCGAATGGCACAACAAGAACCGCCAGGGCCACGGCGACTGGCTGCTGCCGGCCACCTACGAGCTGAACCCGGCCCAGATCGCGCGCGCCGTCGCATCGCGCATCTCGCACTACTGCGCCGGCCATCCGGTCGAGCAGCGCGTCAAGGAGCGCATCGCCTTCCTCGAGGCGAAGGAGCTGGTCCTGCGCAGCATCCCGACCAAGGCCAACCCGGAAACCGACCGCATTCCGTATTTCTGCTCCGGCTGCCCGCACAACAGCTCGACCAAGGTGCCGGAAGGCTCGCGCGCGACCGCCGGCATCGGCTGCCACTACATGGCGCTGTGGATGGACCGCGAGACCTCGACCTTCACCCACATGGGCGGCGAGGGCGTGCCCTGGATCGGCCAGGCGCCGTTCACCAGCGAGGGCCACATCTTCTCCAACCTCGGCGACGGCACCTACTTCCACTCGGGCAGCCTGGCGATCCGCGCGGCGGTGGCGGCCAAGGTCAACATGACGTACAAGATCCTGTACAACGATGCGGTCGCGATGACCGGCGGCCAGACCGTGGACGGCCCGCTCGACCCGGGCAAGATCTCGCGCCAGCTGGCGGCGGAAGGCGTCACGCCGATCATCGTCGTCACCGATGAACCTGAAAAGTATCCTGACGATTATCCCTGGGCCGCCGGCGTCACCGTGCGCCACCGCGCGGAGCTGATGGACGTGCAACGTGAGCTGCGCGAGGTGAAGGGCGTGTCGGCCATGATCTACGACCAGACCTGCGCCTCCGAGAAGCGCCGCCGCCGGAAGAAAGGCACTTTCCCCGATCCGGCCAAGCGCGCGGTGATCAACGAGGCCGTGTGCGAAGGCTGCGGCGA